>CP018226.1:0-455000 GCA_016865015.1 Rhizobiales bacterium IMCC20636
GGCGAGATAGGACCGTGTGAGTTGTGGGCGATTTTTTATTTTGGCTGTGCTTCGAAAGTGCGGATCAGGCAGCAGCCTGTTCGACTCTTTTGCATTGATCGTCTGTCTTTGTGACCCAGGATGTTATTCCGGGTTCGAGGCAGTGGGCGACGACACTTGATAAATGGGCAGGCTAATGTCTGTGCCCGTCTGGTGCGTGTGTCGCTCTAATGAATGTGTCTGTCGTGGCATAAAGAATAACGGGCCGCTTCTGGCCAAACAGAGATGTAGATGGAAATGACTGATCCCGAGAATGACCCCACATCAGCCTCTCCATCGGATATCCAAGACTTCAAGAATCAGGAAAACCGGCTTTCGGACAACGCAGTTCAGGAAACTGTCAATGCCAAGGGCTATGCCGGTGATGTGGCTTCGCCTCAGGCCTATGCCGCTCTTGCTGACAAGGCCGTGATTGTCGATGTCCGGACTGTGGCGGAATGGAATTTTGTGGGACTTCCCGCCTTGTCACCGGAGCAGTTGGCAGTGTGTGAATGGCTAAGATACCCGGACATGCAACCGAACCCCGAATTTGCTGCAAAAGTGACCGAGGAAATTCTGGCACGCAGCCATGTGAGCGATCCGGCTGATGCACCGGATGTGTATTTTCTGTGCCGGTCAGGAGCGCGCAGCCGATCAGCTGCGATTGCCATGACCCAGGCCGGATTTCCAAGATGCTTTAATATCAAGAACGGTTTCGAAGGTGATCCGGATGCTGACGGACATCGGGGCACCGTCAATGGCTGGAAGGTCGACGGATTGCCGTGGCGGCAGGGTTAAACAGAGAAATGGAATCAACTGAATAATGGGCGACGATGAATTGAATGTGCGTCAAGGCGCAGATGAACTTTTGGGCGATTTTGGATTTTTTGGGGGCGTTATGGATGGCACGGGCGATGTTGAAGGGCAGCAGATTGATCTGCAGATCAAAACAAATCAAAGGTCTGCTGACGATCCAGCAACACGGTCATCTTCGGACGCCGGAAAAGCGACACCCAAGAACATCAATGCATCATCGGGGCCTTCCGATTTGAAGACGCTTTCTGACACCACAGCCAAACGGACCCTCCCGGACATGACCGATTGCGACGACAATAACGAAGACTTCCAGGAAATCTGGCAAGGGATTCTGGTTCGTCTGAGAGCCGAGCTTGGCGAGGATGTTTTCACGTCATGGTTCTTGCGCGTTGAGCTGGAAGGGATTTCCGGAGGGGTTGTTACCCTGTCAGCGGCCACCCGTTTTCTGCGCAATTGGATTATGTCGCATTTCAAGGAGACCTTGATCGAATTCTGGGCAGATCAGATCGGGACGGTTCACAAGCTTGATGTGCGCGTGCGCAGCAATCTGCATGTTCAGTCCCATGGTGCCAGAGCGGATGATCCGGAGAAGACAGGCCACGCCTCGGCGCAGTCTGGTCAATCTGCGTCCGCTCGTCGGCTGGCTGATATGCGTATCAATCCGGCCCATGTCGGGGATCAGCGTGGCACACGATTTGAAACCGGTGCTCGGGCTTACAAATCCGGTAAATCATCCGGTGGTTCATCCAACCCTCAAATGGGACTTGGTGGTCCGGCTGTTAGCGGTAATTCCCTGTCTCTGGTTCATTCTCTCAGCAGTGCGCTTGATCGGCGTTATGTGTTTGACAGTTTCTGCGCAGGTGCGGCCAACAAGGTGGCATTTGAAGCGGCCCGTTCCGTCGCCATGGCACTGCCAGGTGCGCCGGTTCTATATAATCCGCTCTATCTTCACGGCAGTGTCGGCCTTGGCAAGACCCATCTGTTGCAGGCCATTGCCAATCAGGCTGCCAGCACCGGAACACGGCAAGTGGTGTATCTGACTGCCGAACGGTTCATGTCGAATTTCGTCCAGGCCCTGCGCAGTGAGCGGGCTCTGCAGTTCAAGGAGCAATTGCGCGCCATTGACCTGTTGTTGATCGACGACATGCAATTCCTGACCGGAAAGGCGATCCAGCAGGAATTCTGTCATATGCTGAATGCGCTGATTGATGGCGGCAAGCAGGTTGTTGTTGCCGCAGATCGCCCGGCGTCGGAACTGGATGCGCTGGAAGAACGGGTGCGCTCTCGACTGCAGGGCGGTGCTGCGGTTCAGATTGACAAACCTGACACCCAATTGCGCCGGGATATCCTTGCGCGCCGGTGCCAGACTGTCAGGGCCAATCATCCGAGCATGGATATCAGCGATACGGTGCTGGATTATGTGGCCAATCTGATTACCACCAACGGGCGGGATCTGGATGGTGCTCTCAACCGGCTGATCTGTCATGCACAGACCAGCCGGGAACCTGTCACCATTGCCGTTGCGGAAAAGGCTCTATCAGATTTGCTGGGTGTCCGTGAGCCACGGAAAGTGCGTATCGAGGATATTCAGAAAATCGTGTCGCAGCATTATAATGTTTCGCGCACTGATATGCTGTCAGCCCGGCGGACGCGGACAATTGTTCTTCCGCGCCAGATTGCAATGTATATTGCGAAAAATGTGACGCCCAGGTCCCTGCCGGAAATTGGCCGACGGTTCGGCAATCGCGATCACACCACGGTTCTGCACGCTGTGCGCAAGATCGAAGGTCTGTTGCAGACCGATAAAAAGCTCAGTCAGGAAATCGAATTGCTGCGTCGACTGGTCGAAGAATAGGCCTTTACGGGGCCTCTCCACCAACAAGAATGACGAGAAATCCGAATAGCCCTTGCACTTTTGGCTCTGGCACGCCAAATTTGGGTAAATCAAAGGCCTCCGTTCAAAGCGGAGGTCTTTCGTGTCTTTAAGTTTTAAAAATCGGTTATTTCCATGAAAGCCACTCTGGAACGCTCCCAACTGCTGAAATCACTCGGTCATGTGCATCGTGTGGTGGAACGTCGCAATACTATTCCAATCCTGTCCAATGTGCTGATCAGAAGCGTAGAAGGCAATGTCGAGTTGAAGGCCACTGATCTCGATCTGGAAGTTGTGGAACATGTCCCCGCGATGGTGGAACAGCCCGGCGCAACCACAGTGCCTGCGCATATTCTGCATGATATCATTCGCAAGCTGCCTGACGGGGTAGAAGTCAGCCTCGACAGTGGCGGTTCTGACGGCACCATGGCGCTCACAGCCGGGAAATCCCGCTTCACCCTGCAAATGCTGCCAGACAGCGAATTCCCGGATATTACTGCGGGCGAGTTCAGCCATACATTTTCACTGGATGCGAAGGAGTTCAAGAAACTCATCGACCGGACCCAGTTTGCGATTTCAACAGAAGAAACACGGTATTATCTGAACGGCATCTACCTGCATGCTGAAGACAATGCCGGCGAATTGGTGTTACGCGCCGTTGCCACTGACGGCCACCGTCTGGCTCTGGCTGACATTCCGGCACCAGCAGGTTGTGAAAACATGCCGGGCATCATTGTGCCGCGCAAGGCGGTTGGTGAAATCCAGAAATTGCTGGATGGCTCGGAAGAGCGGGTTCAGGTGGAACTGTCAGACAGTAAAATCCGAATCACACTTGGCACGGTTGTTCTGACCAGCAAGCTGATCGACGGAACCTTTCCCGATTATGAGCGCGTCATTCCGCGCAACAATGACCGCGAATTGCGCCTCGACCGCGCGACCTTTGAAAAAGCCGTCGACCGCGTATCAACCATTTCCAGCGAGCGCGGGCGGGCGGTGAAACTGTCGCTGAGCGACGATCAGCTGGTATTGAGTGTGACCAATCCCGATTCGGGAACTGCGACTGAGGAACTGGCAGTGCAATATGCGGCCGAAGGCCTTGAGATCGGTTTCAACGCCAAATATCTGCTGGATATTGCCGGACAGTTGAAAAGCGACGCGGCGCTGTTCAAGTTTTCTGACCCGGGCATGCCAACACTGGTGTGCGACGAAGCTGATCCAACGACCTTGTTCGTCTTGATGCCAATGCGGGTTTAGGCACACTTGGCAGAGGCGCCCTATATCAGCCGTCTGTCGCTGACAGGGTTTCGCAATTATGACCATCTGTCCCTGACGCTCGACACGCGTCCTGTGGTGCTGACCGGTGCCAATGGGGCTGGCAAGACCAACCTTCTGGAAGCGGTATCGTTTCTGTCGCCGGGGCGCGGTTTGCGCCGTGCGGCGCAGGATCAGGTGGCGCGCGTTTCCGGCGACGGCCAATGGGCTGTTTCGGTGGATATTTCAGAAGGCGACGAGCTGACCCGGATTGGCATTGGTCTGCAGACCGCAGCCAATGGGTCTGAACGCAGCAAACGACTGCGCATCAACAAGGCCAACGCCACCAGTTCCGAGGCCCTTCTGGAATATTTGCGGGTTCTGTGGCTGACACCGGCGATGGATGGGCTGTTTACCGGACCTGCTGGTGACCGGAGGCGGTTTCTCGACAGGCTGGTACTGGCGGGAGATCCGGGCCACGGCCGCCGCGTCAGTGCCTATGAAAAAGCCCTGTCCGGTCGCAACCGGCTGCTCGATGCACCCCAGCGCGACGGGTCCTGGCTGGACGGGCTTGAAAGCCAGATTGCAGAACTGGGCGTTGCCATTGGCTTTGCCCGCCAACAATTGGTGGAACAGCTGGATGCCAGGCTGGCTGCAGACCAGCGCCCATCCGATGCCTTTCCCAGCGCTGTGCTGGCTTTGTCCGGACCGTTTGAAGAACTGTTGAGCATCCCGAAGCGGCCAGCGCTTGAGGTCGAGGAATCATTTCGCACGCTGCTGCGCAACAATCGCCGCCGAGATGCCGCCGCTGGGCGGACCCTGGATGGACCGCAGCGCAGCGATCTGCTGGTCCGCCACCGCGAGAAAGACATGCCTGCCGCGCTGGCCTCCACGGGCGAGCAGAAAGCCCTTCTGATCGGGCTGGTGCTGGCACATGCAAAGCTGGTCAGCGAGATTGACGGGCGCAGCCCGGTTCTGTTGCTTGACGAAATTGCCGCCCATCTCGACCCGGTCCGCCGCGCCGCTCTGTTTGATGCTCTGCTGGCCTTGGGCGGACAGGCCTGGATGACGGGCACCGACCCGATCCTGTTTGAAGCGCTGGGTGATCGTGCCCAGCAGTTTCGCGTTGATCAGGGCTCTGTAATTTCGCTCAATTGAGGCGCGTCTGAGGCGCTATGTCGAGCGTGGATGTAGCAGCCGGTTTGGGCCTGGTGTCCGGGGCATTCTCTCGCTTCAGCGACGCGCGCGCAGTGAAACGGACGCGCCGGGTTGCAACGACATTTCCAGCCGCGTCGGCTGCGGGCGACACCTCAACCACCTGATTTACCGAAGTTTGGCGGATTTCTGCGGTTTTCGCCCCTACCGCGCCTTGTTTGGGTGGTTGAAACTGGTCAGAAACCCCATATAAGTGGGCAAGCCTTTTTGACAGACCTGAAAGTGATTCGCTATGGCCGATTCAGAGCCGATTATTGACGCCACCACAGATGCCGCCAATCCACCGGAAGAAGCGGAATATGGGGCCGATTCCATCAAGGTTCTGCGCGGCCTTGATGCCGTGCGCAAGCGTCCCGGCATGTATATCGGCGATACTGATGACGGAACCGGTCTGCACCATATGGTTTATGAGGTGGTCGACAACGCCATTGATGAGGCGCTGGCAGGCCATGCGGATTATGTCAAAGTCACACTGAATGCCGATGGTTCCGTGACCGTCGTGGACAATGGCCGTGGCATTCCAACCGATATTCACTCCGAAGAGGGTATTTCGGCAGCTGAAGTCATCATGACCCAGCTTCATGCCGGCGGAAAGTTCGACCAGAATTCCTACAAGGTCTCCGGTGGTCTGCACGGGGTCGGCATCTCGGTTGTGAATGCCCTGTCCTCAGCGCTGACACTGACCGTGTGGCGTGCCGGAAAAGTTCATCAAATGAGCTTTTCTCACGGCAATGCAAACGGTCCGCTGGAAGTGATCGGCGATGCGGGTGATCGCACCGGTACGGAAGTGACCTTCCTGCCAAGCACAGATACCTTCACCCAAACAGAATTTGATTTTGGCACGCTTGAGCATCGTTTGCGTGAACTCGCCTTCCTGAATTCCGGCGTCTACATTCTTCTGACCGACAAGCGCGGCACTGAGGAACGTATCGAAGAAATGCAGTATGAAGGCGGCCTGGAAGCCTTTGTGGCCTATCTGGACCGGGCCAAGCATCCGCTGATCGACAAGCCGATTTCCCTGATGACAGAGAAAGACGGTATTACGGTTGAAGTCGCGATGTGGTGGAATGACAGCTACCACGAGAATGTGCTGTGCTTTACCAACAACATTCCGCAGCGCGATGGCGGCGCGCATCTGGCCGGTTTCCGTGGTGCCCTGACCCGGCAGATGGTGGGCTATGCCGACCGCTCGGGAATTACCAAGAAAGAGAAGGTCAATGTCACTGGCGAGGACAGCCGCGAAGGGTTGACCTGCGTGCTTTCGGTGAAGGTCCCTGATCCGAAATTCTCCTCCCAGACCAAGGAAAAACTGGTCTCGTCGGAAGTCCGGCCTGTTGTGGAAAGCGCGGTCAACCAATCGCTGCAGACATGGCTGGAAGAGCATCCCAATGAAGCCAAGATTCTGGTCGGCAAGGTTGTGGAAGCAGCAGCGGCCCGTGAAGCGGCCCGCAAGGCGCGGGAACTGACCCGGCGCAAAGGCGCTCTGGACATTGCCTCCCTGCCCGGCAAGCTGGCTGATTGTCAGGAACGCGATCCCGCCAAATCCGAAATATTCCTGGTGGAGGGTGATTCCGCTGGTGGCTCTGCAAAGCAAGGCCGCAGCCGGGCCAATCAGGCCATCTTGCCGCTGCGCGGAAAAATTCTGAATGTGGAGCGCGCCCGGTTTGACCGGATGTTGGGCTCCAATGAAATCGGCACGCTGATTACCGCTCTTGGAACCGGCATCGGCAAGGAAGAATTCAACCCGGACAAGCTGCGCTATCACAAGATCATCATCATGACCGATGCGGATGTGGATGGTGCGCATATTCGCACACTTCTGCTGACCTTCTTCTTCCGGCAAATGCCGGAGCTGATCGAACGCGGCCATCTGTATATTGCCCAGCCACCGCTCTACAAGGTCAAGCGCGGCTCTTCGGAAAGCTATTTGAAAGATGAAGAAGCTCTGCAGGATTATCTGATCCTGTCAGGCATTGATGACACCACCTTCACGCTGCAGAGCGGTGAAGTGCGGTCCGGAGTAGATCTGAACGGCCTGCTCACCGATGTGCGGACCTTCTCCAAAACCCTGGCCGGACTGCACAGTCGCTATGACCGGCGCGTTGTGGAACAGGCGGCTCTTGTCGGCCTGTTTGCGCCGGGGCTGGTGGAAGACGGCAATGCAGGCCCACAGATCGAACAGCTTGTGGAGCGTCTGGATGCGTTGTCGGAAGAGACCGAACGCGGCTGGAGCAGCGAATTGCGCGGCGATGGCTCAGTGGTCCTGTCACGGGAAGTGCGCGGCGTGCGTGAAGCCCTGGTGCTGGATGGCGGCCTGTTTGAGAGTGCTGATGCAAGACGCCTGCACACGCTTGCGGCGCGCTTTGCCGACGCCTTTCACGGGGTCGGACAGTTGAAACGCAAGGAGCTGGAGACCAGCATATATGGCCCGGCTGACCTTCTGAACGCTGTGCTTCTGGTTGGCCGCAAGGGCATTTCCATGCAGCGCTACAAGGGACTTGGCGAAATGAATGCCGATCAGCTTTGGGAAACCACACTGGACCCGAATGCCCGTACCTTGCTGCAGGTCAGAATTGGTGAAGCCTATGATGCTGATGATATTTTCAGCAAGCTGATGGGCGATGATGTTGAGCCAAGGCGCTTTTTCATTCAGGAAAACGCCCTGAATGTCGCTAATCTGGACATTTAGGCCGTTTTGCCATACTTTTGCCGCACCGCAGCATAAAACGTTGCGCATCCAAAACCAGATAAAGAAAAACCATGATTAAACTCGTTTTCGCAGCCTACGGGCTGATGATACTGGCCATGCTTGGTCTTAACTCAACTCCGGCCGAGGCTGCTGCTCCCACGCAATGTGGAAAAGCTTCCTGGTATGCGCTGTACAGCCAGACCGCCAGCGGCGAGATGATGAATCCGACGCTGTTGACAGCCGCTCACCGCTCCCTTCCATTTGGCACCCGCGTCCAGGTGACAAATATGAAAAATGGCAAATCCGTTGTGGTGCGCATCAATGACCGTGGTCCTTTCATCAAGGGCCGTGTGATTGACGTTTCCAAAGGTGCCGCCAAGAAAATTGGTTTGGTCCGGGCAGGCGTTGCCCCGGTCAAGGTCACCACCATGAACGGCAAACTCATCAAAGGCGCGCGCGGCTGTGTAAACAGCTAAACTAGCTTTGATTATCTCTATTTTGAAGCGCCTGGAGAAAAATCTTCAGGCGTTTTACTTTGGACTTGGCAAATTCATGCGCATAGCGGATTCCCAACAGACCTCCGGTGATATGCCTGCGTCCAAACAGATAGCGGAACAGGCTGACCGGATATTCGATCAACAGCCGCGCTTTCAGGCCCAGTACCGAGCGTTTATGAGCCTTTTCATGGACCTGCTGACGGGCATAGCTGTCCATTTTTGGCGCGATGTCAGCAATCTTCCTGAAACTGTAATGCCAGACTGGCCCATTGATCTGGCCGAGTTCCTGACCGCCATCGAGCACCCGATCATCCGTGCGGCTGTCTGAATAGCGCATCCTGACGCGGTCATAGAGCCGGTTGATGCGGTAAAAATCTGCAAAAGGTCTCGGCCGTGTCTTGCCGGGATAGATTGTCACCACATTCAAATAATAGCCCGGTTTTGGCGGTGCACCATTGGCGAACAGGGCCCTGATCTCATCGATGGCCTGATCGCTCAGAACTTCATCGGCATCGAGATTGAGCAGCCAGTCATGGCAGCATTGCTCTTCGGCAAAGCGTTTTTGCGGGCCAAAGCCCCGCCAGTCATTATGAATCACCCGGGCGCCCAGTTTTTCGGCAACGGCAATCGTATCATCATTCGAGCCACTATCGACCACCACCAGATCATCAGACAGTTTGCGGGCTGCTTCCAACGTCGCGCCAAGCCGGTCTGCTTCATTCAGCGTTATGACGAAAACAGAGAGCGGACAAGGGTCAGTCATGGCTTGCAACAGCCGGGTGGGATTTGAAGGCAAAGCGGGTCAACATCCAGTCGTCTTAAGCGTCCTGTTGCTCGGAATCAATGTGAAGATTTTTATCGAGTTCGGCAAAGCTTGTGCTATTATTAATGAAGGGGCTTGAAGGAATACAGCAGGAGATCTGTATATGAAACTGACCCGACCCATCACATCATCCATTGCCATTCTGGCTGTCACTCTAGGTTTTGCTGCCCTGTCAGGCAGCGCCGCTGACGCGCGACCCAATACGCAGGACTTCACCTGCGAAGGCGTGCGTGCCTTTATTGATCAAAAAGGCACTGTGGTGATGAACACCAAGAACAGCAATGTCTATCGCAAGTTTTACTCACCCGATTATCAATGCCCGTTTTCAAACGTGCACACGCGATACGACGCACCGACCAAGAGCGGTATGTGTACGCTTTACATCTGTCGCGAGCCACGCAGGCCGATGTTTGACCGGTTCAACTGATCAGCGGTCTGGACAGGGCGCTCAAAGGGCACTCATCAGGGTTTTGACGGTGTGCCGATCAAGTCGGTGAGCACATTGGTGATGATACCATTTTCGTCGCGCAATTCATCCAGAATTGAGTAGTGATTTCTGTCCGGGACCAGATGATGCGTGACCTTTTGTCCAAGCCGGTTCAATCGGCTGGCGTAGTCTCTGGTTTGTCGCTGCAATTCCGGCAATTCCAGCGCGCCTGCGAACAACACCAATTCTGTGTCCAATGGCACGTCCCGATTCATCGGGCTTAATGCGGTGATTTCATCTGATGTCAGCGTCAGTTTTTCATCCAGATAACACAGGGAAATTGGCATCAGATCAAATATGCCGCTGATTGGCGCAACGCCTTTGACAGCGGGGTGTTCTGCCAGAATAGCTGACAGATGCCCCCCTGCGGACCAGCCACCCACAACCACATTGCCGGGATCAAAACCCAATTCCTGGTGCCGTGCGATCAGCATATCAACAGCCGCAAATACTTCGGCAACAATGTCACTCAGCGAGGCGTGCGGGGCCAGCGTATAACCGATGGTCGCAACATTTATGTTCCGTGCGCACAGGCCTGCCGAAACGAAAGCAAACATGGTCTTGCTGTTGCGCTGCCAGTAGCCGCCATGAATGAAGATGAACAGGCCTTGACCCGGCGAACCGGTTTTGAAGAAATCACATTTATTCGCAGGCGCGTCACCATAGGCGATGTCAAGAATTGCGTTGTCTGCCTGGCGCAACCGGGTACTTTGCTCGACCCAATCGTCCATGCGCTGGTGGCTGTCCGATACGGCTTCGGTGTTGTTGTAAGCTGCATCAAGCTGGCGTCTGGTCATGTCCCCAAACACAGGTGTATCTGTGTCCGGGGCGGCTGTATCATGTGTCATGTCTGCGGCTTTCGGAGTTTCAGGCTTCAGCCAGCTGGCTTTTCCTGAGAGCAGGTGCGATATGGCTTCTCAGCTGATTGCTGACATCCCGTCGCACGTCGTTGAATGGGATCGATGCCGGGTCACGCGGCCGGGCCAGATCGACGGAAATATCGGTTTCGATGTGGCCGGGACCAGCCCCCATCACCACAATCCTGTCGGACAAAATGACGGCTTCCTCGACAGAATGGGTGACAAAGATGATGGTCAATCTGGTGCGTTCCCAGATTTCCAGCAATTCCTCCTGAAGCTTTGCCCGGGTCAGCGCATCAAGCGCCGCAAAAGGTTCGTCCATCAGCAGAATGTCTGCATCATTTGCCAGCACCCGCGCAATGGCGACGCGCTGTTTCATGCCGCCGGACAATGCGTTGGGATAGGTGTTGCGAAAGCCGGTCAGCCCAACCATCTCCATGAATTTGTCGGTGACCTCAGCGGTCTCTGCGCGAGTCCGCCCCTGATGCTTTGGGCCAAAGGCAATGTTTTCCTCGACCGTCAGCCACGGGAACAGGGCATAGTCCTGAAACACCATGCCCCGATCAGGCCCGGGTCCCTTTATGGCAGAGCCGTAAATCTCGGCATGGCCGGAGCTTGGACCTTCAAAGCCGCCGATGATTCGCAACAATGTCGACTTGCCACAGCCCGAGGCGCCCAGAAGACAGACGAACTCTCCCTTGGACACGGTCAGATCGACACCCTTCAGGGCCGTTACATTGCCCTTGTCAGACAGGAAGGTCTTGTCGAGGTTCCGGATTGTCAAAATGGGCACCGCCGGCTTTGACAGGCCGCTAATTTTGCGATCAGACATGATGTTGAGGGCTCCATTTCAACAGATAATTATTGGCCAGCACGATCAACCGGTCCGACAGAAAGCCGGTGATGCCGATGACGATCATGCCGGTGATGACGAGGTCGGTGCGCGACAGGGTTCGTCCATCCATGATGACGGCGCCAAGGCCCTCGGGAACACCGGTCATTTCGCCGACGACAATCAGAATCCAGGCAAACCCCAGACCGAGACGCAGCCCGTTGAAAATCTGGGGCGTTGCGGCTGGAATGACCACGGATCTGAACAATTGTGATCCATTGCAGCCGAGCATGGCTGCGGCTTCAAAGAGTTTGTCATCGACCGATTTCACGCCGAAAATCGTGTTCAGCAAGATCGGATAGAACGCACCCAGAAACACCAGAAAGATTGCCGATTTCGGACCCAGCCCGAAAAAGATCATCGACAAGGGCAGCCAAGCGGTGACCGGCACCGGACGCAGAAGCGACAGGGTGGGATCGAGCATCGCCTTCAGCAATGGAAACCGCCCGATCATGAGGCCCAGCGGTACCGCCAGAACGACGGCCAGCAGGAACCCGCCATAAACCCGCTGCACCGAGACCCAGAAATGGGTGGGAAGCGAGGCGCTGAAGGCATCGTCGTAGATGCCCCCAAACGCAAAATCCCACATCATCACGGCGACCTGATAGGGCGGTGGTATCAACCGCGTTCCGGTCCAGCGGACACCCAGTTCCCACAACAGGATCAGGCACACCGGGACGATGGCCCCCAGCGCCACCTTGTTGATCTTGCGCCGTGTGGCCGATGACAATAGCTGCACCGATTGTGCCGCTTTATCACTTTGGGCCTGCTGAGATGCTGACGGCGTTGGGCTGGGGGTGAGTTCCTGGATGGACATGCCAGCCTATTCCGCTTCGATCGCGTTTACAAAAGACGGATCGATGAAGCTGGCATAATCCGGCAACTGACGAATCTGCTTCTTGTCCAGCATCTGGGTGCCGTAATAATTGGCCTGCTCAATGAATTTGTCGTCAATCTTCCAGGTCAGTTCCACATTGGGCGCTGCCTTTTCAATGGAATCCTGCTTCTGACCCAGCTTGTTCATGGCGACTTTGACGAATTCATCGCGGTTGGCCATGGCATATTCGGTGGCCTGCATATGGACATTCAACAGCATTTCCAGCAATTCGCTGTTGTTGTCGATGTTATCCTGACTGGTGGTCAGCACCATATTCAAAGAGCCGGTCGGGGTAGAGTAGGGATATTCCACGATCTTGCCGACACCTTTTGCAAGAGAAATACCGGGGCCGGGTTCCGCGCCGACATAGGCATCCAGATCACCGCGCTCCAGCGCAGACGCCATGTCACTGAATGAAACCCGGATCGGCTGAATGTCCTTGATGGACATGCCTTCCGCAGCCAGACGGTCGAGAATGACAACTTCCTGTGTGGAGCCAGGCCAGATGCCGACTTTCTTGCCCGCCAGATCCTTGATGGTGTTGATCGGCGAATCAATGCCAGAAACCACGGCCATGCCCCTGTTGCAGGCAGCGCCCACAACGACAACAGGTTCACCGGCAGCCGCTCCAAGGGTGGCAGCGGCAAGACCGTAAATGCCCATATCGACCGTGCCGGTTACGACTGCGTTCTTGCCATCAGTCGGGCTTTCAAAGGGAATAACTTCAATGGTGATGCCGTCCGGGACAAATTTCTCGTAGAAATAGGGGGTGATTCCGTGGATCAGCTTCAATGTGCCGATCCGGATGACCCGGTCCTGGGCGAGCGCGGACATGGATGGAACAGACAGGGCAGCGAGGGATACACCTGCTGCGGCAAGGCCGAGAAATATGCGACGAGTGGCTGTCATTCTTTAGTCTCCTGAAAGGATGGAAGGAAAATGCTGCGTTGCACCAAACCTAGGCGAAGTGAGTTTCATCGTAAAATTTATTCTTTAAATCAGCTTCATAAATCTATTTAATAGTGCAGATGAAACAGCCCCTTGATCCAAAATTGTTGCAGGCCTTTGTTCTTCTGGTGGAAACCGGCAGCGTTTCCGAAACCGCGCGCAAGGTCGGGCGCACGCAGCCCGCGGTCACCCTGCAAATTCAACGCCTTGAAACCGCAGTGAATGCAAAGCTGTTCACCATGGTGGGGCGCAAATTCGTGCTGACATCGGAAGGCGAGTTGCTGCTGGGGTATGCGCGCACCATCCTGAGTCTGCAGAATGAAGTTCATCTGCGCCTCAGTGCGCCAAAACTGAGCGGAAAGGTCATTCTGGGCATTCCCGATCTGTATGCGGCCGGTCTGCTGCCTGATATTTTATCGGCTTTCTTTGCTGCCTTTCCGAATGTGGAGGTGGAGGTGAGATCGCGTCTGTCCGGTGTGCTGCTGTCTCAGGTCCAGAAGAACGAGATCGATCTGGCGCTTGTCACCGGCATGCGCGCGTTTCCCGATGGCGAAGTGGTTGCAGAAGAGCAACTGGTCTGGGTCGCTGCCGACATGAAGCCGGAATTCAATGGCGGGGTCCTGCCGCTGGCGCTCCTGCCGCCGGGAAATGTGTTTCGCGACATCGCTCTGGAGGCCCTGCAGACAACCGGACGCCAATGGAAGGTCGTGCTGGTCAGCGAAGGCATGGCCGGGCTGCAGGCGGCTGTGATCAGCGGCAGCGCCGTCAGCGTGATTGCCAAATGCGCGGTGACACCGGGGATGCGGGTTCTGGGGCGCGCAGAGAGTTTTCCTCTGCTCTCAAAGGTTCAGTTGGTGCTGCATCGCGCCGGTGGCCGGACCAATGCTGCTGCCGATGCGCTTGGTGATCTGATAACCTCGCACTTTGCCGGCTCACGGGTTGATCCAATGGCACATAAGGGCCGAACTCAGGCCGGTAGTGGCTCATTCTGAAAGACATGGATGTCAGCCTTGTTGAGAGTGCTGTTTGCACCACCGCCAGGCTATCCCGATAATGGCAATTAAGGCGATCAACTGAATACCCATGAAAAAGACATTGTCGAGGTCAGGGTCGCGGTTCATCGCGACGATTATGGCAATCGTAAAAAGACCCACCCCGATGTTCGCCCATCGATTAATCACATAGGGCAAGAGCACCGCGAGAACTGTCATCAAGATCGGGATCTCTATCAATATCCCCCCAAACAGCATCAGGAATTCCGTTACTTTCACCCCATCAATTGTGCCGGAAATCATTTGCTCCAAAGGGCCGATAAGAGGACGCGGGAATTATCGTTGTTGCGCATCATGTCAGGTCTCATTTCCAGGTGTTGAAGGCGATATAGCGTGCAGTGACAACTGCTTATGCGGTCGCTTTGCCGGCCTTAGCATTGACCAGATCAAAATTTCTGCCACCAGCAGATTAAGCACCCAGGCGAAGATCATCAGCCCGTCGCGTAGGGGTCCCATCGCTTCGGAGCCGACAGCAATGATCCAGGCAATGCCCAAGACAGCTTGGGTCGATGCACCTTGGCCGATGGCGTAGGCCCGCAACATCGACGCGCTATGTTGAAAGATTTTCCGAGATTTGATTGCGATCACAGCCCAGATGATGGACCCGATCATTGCTGTGCCCAGAACGATCCGCAGCCAATAAAGTGAGACACCCTGAAGCGCTTCGGGAAAGACAAAAAAATGCGTCATCCACAGGCCAGTGAGCGCGGAAACACTCCCCGCCATCACAATCACTCGTCCGATGACGCGATGCGCCGCCGGACATTGGCGGCGAATGCTTGGCAGGAATTGTAGTGAACCGACAACACAGAATAGAAAGCTGCTGAGGATGTGGAGCGTAATGGGCAACGGAGCAAGCAATGCCCGAGGGTTTTCTGGTGCGATTTGTGGGCCGCCTGCAAGCTCAAGGACCCGGATCAACCCACCAACGGCCGGAATGAACGAATAGACAAGGATCATGCTAAGGACGGCCCATTCGGATTTGCTTAGACGCACCATGGGGGAACCTTTCGATTTGGGGGAGGTCACTGGGGCCGTCGCGCCCAAAAGGCCGTGCTTGCGACGCCAGCACAGGAGCTGAGGTGAACCGGTTGGTAACCGACATCGGCAAGCTGACAATCATGCAGCCACGCAACGCCCTGTTGTTCTGTGATCGCCCATGTGCGCCACCTGAATTGGACAAGTACGCCGAAAAGTGAGTGCCGCGTTACACAAATGAACACCATCCCGCCCGGTTTTAGAGCGCGGGTCATCTCTTTGAGCGCGCGCTGCGGATCCGGCAGATGTTCAAGGACATGCGCGGCCATAACCACGTCAAAAGACTGATCATCATAAGGCAATGACAGAACATCAGCTTGCTCAAGGTGCGCGCGCAGCCCGGCGTGCTGCATCGTGGAGCTGGCCTGCACCAGCATCTCGGCAGAGGTATCAATACCGTGATATTCCACCGGGCTCGTCAGGATACTATTGAGAGCCATCGACAGACTTCCATTCCCGACGCCGCAATCAAGGATCCGTGCTTGTGGACCAACCTGCATAAGTACTGCTGCGACCTGAGAGGCCACAAGCGGTTTTCGATACGCGACTTCCAGTTGAAAGCGACGCGCCGTCCGCTCCCAACTACCCGCGACAGCGTCGTAACGGCTGGCAAGGTCCGCAGAGGAGAGGGGTCGCCTGCTGATCGGACTTCCCAGGAGCCAATGCGACGAGAGGCCATGGGGATTGCCTTCTCGATCGCAGGGGAGTGCGATGGCCTGAGGCTTTTGCTGTCTAGCTGCGTCATATCTTTTGCCTGCCTAAAGTTGGTCGATGGCAAACTATAGAATGCAGTTTACCGTTACAGAATTGCATATCTCTCTTGGTTTGGTATACGTAAATGATGGAGTGGAAACGATCAGCTTTCGACTGGAATCAAGCGCGGGCGTTTCTTGTGACCGCAGAGGAAGGGTCGCTGTCTGCGGCCGCGCGTGCGCTTGGGCTGACGCAACCAACGCTGAGCCGTCAGGTCGCGGGCCTCGAAGAGGCGCTTGGCGTGACACTCTTTGAACGAACACCGCGCGCGCTTATGCTGACACAATCAGGCGTAGAGTTGCTTGCGCATTTTCGGACGATGGGCGATGCGGCAAACAATATATCCGTTACCGCAACAGGCCAATCCCAAGCTGTGACCGGACATGTGTTGATTTCGGCCACAAACCTGATGGCAACGCATTTTCTGCCGCCCGTCCTTAAAGAACTGACCAAAACCGCGCCAGATCTTCAGATCGAGATTATCGCATCAAATGAGTTAAGCGATTTGCGGCGGCGTGAAGCTGACATCGCAATCCGTCATAGTCGACCCAAAGACGAGACCCTGTTTGCAAAACGGCTTCGGGACACAAGGGCACATCTTTTTGCGTCAAAACAGTACCTTGACGAAGTTGGCCGCCCAACAACGCTCGCCGATCTTGAAGGGCTGAAGTTTGTCGGTTTCGACCAGCCAGAACTGCGGCTCGGCATGTTGGCGTCACGTGGGCTGAACCTGACGACCGCAAATTTCAATTTTTCGACCTCAAGTGCCACGCTGGCCCTCGAACTTGTCCGGCAAGGCTATGGGATCGGCATTCTTCCGATCGAGATCGGCGAGCTTTATCCAGAACTCGAAAACCCCTGTTTGGCGTTTGAGCCTATCAGCATAGAGACCTGGTTGGTGGCCCACCGAGAGCTGAGAACAAACCTGCGTATCCGCTTGGTTTTTGATGTGTTAGCTAAAGGCATTGGATCGAAACATTGAAACGCATTCCTCATCTGGAATGCTTGACAGTTCGACTGCGAAATTTTCAACATGTAAGACTTTGAATGCGCCCTTTGTCCGCAACCCGGACCTTGTCCCGTTTTTCGCCAGTGTCGGCTCACGGTCAAAACTGCCATTGGCGCAGGGAGCTGTCTAAAGGCCCGGTTCTCAGACGACGTTTTGAATTCCCGGCGCTGTCGGCTATAGACCTGCCATCTGTTCTGGACAGAACGGTAGGGGTGGAATCGATATGCCGACGCCTTCTGGGGCCAATAAACAACCAAGCACGACCCGCGATCCAAAACGCAGTCGCAGAGCTATTCTGAAAGCCGCGACCGATGAGTTTGTGGCGCATGGGTTTTCCGGCGCGAGCGTGAATGAAATTGCCGCGCGGGCCGCCATCAACAAGCGCATGCTTTATCATTATTTCGGCAACAAGGAAGAGCTGTTTCTGGCTGTTCTGGAAGCCGCTTATGAGCGGATTCGGACCGGTGAACGTACGCTTGAACTGGATCATCTGGAACCGATGCAAGCCATCGAGCGCCTCGTCCGCTTCAGCTATGACCACTTTTTCGAGCACCCCGATTTTCTGATTCTGCTGAACATTGAAAACATGTATCAGGCGCAGCATCTGAAGAAATCCGCCAAGGTCCAGCGGATGCATTCGCCATTGGTCGCTCAAATTCAGGATGTTCTGCTGCGCGGTCAGGCCGATAATGTGTTGCGAAAGGATGTTGATCCGGTCGAGCTTTATATCACGATTGCCTCCCTGTGCTTTTTTCACCTGTCGAACCGCCACACCTTGTCGGTTATTTTCAATCAGGAACTGTCCACGCCGGAGCGTCTGGACCGCCGCCGTGAACATGTGGTTTCTGTTATCACCGGGTTCCTGCGCGCCTGATCTGGAGCTGGTTTTCGTCGCTTGACACACCGCTTCCGACACCCCTATTGTAACCAACTGGTTACTTATGAATTTGACGCTCTGGGAGGACCCTATGACACAAAATGATCCGGCCCGCGGACCCTTCACGGATGAAGCCGCGCTTGAAATGGCTCTTGCCACGCCAGACGATGCATTGCGTGCAGATCTCGCGAAGACCTCTGGCGATCTGATCATTCTCGGCGTGGGTGGCAAGATGGGGCCAAGCCTTGCCCGGCTCGCCCGCAACACCCTGGCAGACGACCGGAAAGTCATCGCTGTTGCACGGTTCTCGGAAAGCGGATTGCGCGAAGCGCTGGAGCAGGACGGCATAGAAACAATCGCAACCGATCTGCTGGACCGTGATGCGGTGGCAGCATTGCCAGATGCGGAAAATGTTCTGTTCATGGCTGGCCGCAAATTTGGCTCATCGGGTGCAGAACATTTGACCTGGGCCATGAACGGCCTTTGCCCTGCTCTGGTGGCGGAACGCTATGCCAGCTCGCGCATCATCGCGTTTTCCACCGGCTGTGTTTATCCGTTCTGGCCTGTGAATGCAGAATCCGGCCCGACCGAAGAGGTGGCTCCCAATCCACCGCCCGGTGACTATGCCTGGTCGTGTGTGGCGCGGGAGCGCATGTTTGAACATATGAGCGTGGTTCACAATACGCCGGGGCGGCTGTTCCGGCTGAACTATGCCATTGATGTACGCTATGGCGTGCTGCACGATCTGGCGCAAAAGGTGCTGGCGGGCGATCCGATTGATGTCTCGATGGGCCATGTGACACTGATCTGGCAACGAGATGCCAACGCCCGAGCCCTGCGCAGTCTGGCGCATACGACCACCCCGACCAGTCCGATCAATGTCACCGGCGCGGATGTGATTGCGGTGCGCGATATTGTAGAAGCCTTCGCAAAACGCTTTGACAAGCCGGTCAATATTGTCGGAGAGGAAGCGCCAACCGCCTGGCTGAATGATGCGAGCGCCTCGATGAAGCTGTTCGGCGCCCTGACGGTGTCGCTTGAGGACATGATTGACTGGCAGGCGGATTGGCTGATGCGGGGTGGCCGAAGTCTGGACAAGCCGACCCATTTTGAAGCGCGTGACGGAAAATATTGAAATGAACATTGATGATCTTCCTGACGATATCCGCCAACTGATTGCCGATGGCACCGCCATTCCGGCGCATCCGCTGGCGCTTGATGCGGACCGAGTGCTGGATCGCCGTAGACAGCGCGCGCTGTCGCGCTATTACATTGATGCCGGTAGCGGCGGTCTGGCCGTTGGCGTGCACACCACACAATTTGAAATTCGGGACGTCGGCCTTTATGCGCCTGTGCTGGAACTGGCGGCTCAGACAGCAGCTGACTGGTCAGATCGTCCACTGGCGATGATTGCCGGTGTTGCCGGTAGAACCGAACAAGCGGTGGCAGAAGCAAAAACCGCTCGGGCGCTGGGGTATCATGCTGCGCTGGTCAGTCCGGCTCCGTTCCGCACTGCCAGTGAAGACGAGTTGATTGCCCATTGCCGCGCCGTTGCTGACATCATGCCGATTATCGGGTTCTATCTGCAGCCAGCGGTTGGTGGCCGTGTGCTCTCGGTGGATTTCTGGCAAAGATTTGCTTCACTCGACAATGTGATCGCGATCAAGATCGCGCCCTTTCATCGACACCGGACGATTGATGTGGTGCGCGGCGTTATTGCTGCCAATGCGGAAGACCGAGTTGCGCTTTACACCGGCAATGATGATCATATTGTCGCTGATTTGCTGCTGCCGTTTACCCATAAACGCAATGGTGAGGACGTCACCTTGCGCATTGTTGGTGGTCTGCTTGGCCAATGGTCGGTCTGGACCAAAGCGGCTGTTGATCTGCACACGCGATGTCGAACCGCAGTTCAGGGAGAAGCTGATCTGCCTGCAGACCTGCTCGCACTCGACTCGCAGATGACAGATATCAACGCGGCCGTGTTTGATGTGGCCAATGATTTTGCCGGTGTGATTGCCGGCTGTCACGAGATTTTGCGGCGACAGGGTTTGCTGGAGGGCATCTGGTGTCTTGACCCTGCCGAAACACTGTCTCCCGGACAGGCGGATGAGCTGACACGTGTGACCCGGGACTATCCGCATCTGACAGATGATGCCTTTGTGGCTGCCCATCTGGAGCGCTGGCTAAATGATTGATTAAAGAGCATCTTTATTGTGAGATTGAGATGCTTGACATGGACTGAGGACCGTTTCATTCTGCCATAACCAGCTGGTTACTTGCGCGCCGGTAACGCGCGCTATACCGGTTCCGAAATTCAACAGGAGGACAATTCGCATGAGCATCAAAACCATATCAGGACTATTTCTCGGGGCGGGCCTTGCGCTCGGCGCGGCAGCCGGTTCGGCTGCGGCCGCGGACTGGAAGCCAGAAAAACCGATTAACATCATTGTACCGTGGTCAGCCGGTGGCTCAACCGATCAGGTGACCCGCGTTGTGGCTGCCGAATTGGAAAAAGCGCTCGGTGCCACCGTTGTGGTTCAAAACCAGCCCGGAGCTTCCGGTTCCATCGGTTCCAAAAGTGCGCTGGAATCAGAGCCCGATGGCTACACATGGACAGCTGGCGCTGCGCAGGATCTTGGCACCTACAAGGTTCTTGGCATGCTGGACACCACAATTGGTGACTGGAATGTTTATCTCGACGTTGCCAATGTGGCGGTTATCGGCGTGAATGCCGATTCCCCATATCAGACAATGGACGATTTTCTTCAGGCCATGAAGGACGATCCGAATGCCATTTCCGTGGCAACGGCGGGTCTCAATTCCGGTGGTCACAACGCTATGGAAGCGGTGAAATCGGCTGCCGGTGGTGGTTACAAGCATGTCACTTATGATGGCGGCAACCCTGCTGTTATCGCTACTGTTTCCGGTGAAACCGTTGCGACCACTCAGTTGGCTGTTGAGCAGGCTGAGATGATCCGCGCCAAGCGCATTCGTCCTCTGGCTGTTCTGAACGGCGAACCATTGGTGCTGGAAGGCTATGGTGAAATCCCACCGATCACAGATTTTGTCGATGGTGTGCCAATTGCTCCGAACTATTTCGGCATTTTCGTGCCCGGCACAGCGCCTGCTGAAGTCGTGGCAGCGCTGGACAAGGTCTGGGCAGAATCCATCGCCAACAGTCAGACTCTGAAAGATTATGCCGCCGGTCGCGGCGCAGTGTTTGCACCGTTCTATGGTGAAGATGCTCAAAAGCGCGTCCTGCCTGCGATCCAGAACAATGCCTATCTGCTGTTTGACGCTGGCAAAGCCAAAGTCGATCCTGCTACAATCGGCATTGAACGCATGAAATAAGCCTTTCTCTGAAAGGCAGATATGCCCCGGCGGGTTGCTACTGATCCGCCGGGCACTCTCGTAGCGGAGGTCACTCGGCATCATGGTCGATGATAATGGCGTAACGGTCTCGGAAGTCCCGCCAACTTCTGATCAGCCCACAAGAGCAGATGCCTTGATGGGCCTTGTTTTTGTCTTTTTCGGGCTTGTGATTGCCTTCGAATCCTGGCGTATGCCACGGATGGAGGAATTCGGTTCCAACATCTGGTCCGCTCCAGGTGTCGTTCCCGGCATGATCGGTCTGTGTCTGGCCGTGATGGGTTTCCTGCTGTTTGTCCGCTCCCGGCCGGGATTGGGTATCACACCGCCCAAAGGTGAGGCGGGCTCAAAAACCCGCGTCCTGATCACATTGGCCCTGTGCTTCGGGTTTGCCTTTGTCGCTGTGGGGCTGATTCCCTTTGTTCTGGCAGCGTTTCTGTTTTTGTTTTCCTTCATCATGATCTTTGATCTTCAGGACCGACGTGTCGAGGGCAGGGCGCTGGTTGGCAAGGCGTTGTTGAAACGCATAGCACTTGCGCTTGTCGTTGCCGGCGTCGCAGCCTGGGTCATTACCACCGTCTTTGAAGACATTTTCTACGTGCGTCTGCCATGAGCGGTCTCGGTTTTTTCCTCGACGCGCTGGGCGCATTTCTGACCAGTCCGATGACGCTGTTCAATGTGGCATGGGCCACATTTCTTGGTATTATTGTCGGCTCATTGCCGGGCCTGACAGCCACACTTGGCATTGCGCTTTTGACCACCCTCACCTTCCGCATGGACGGCACCCAGGCGATTCTCATTCTGATCTGCATGTATGTCGGCGCGATTTATGGCGGATCACGCTCTGCCATCTTGCTGAACATCCCCGGCACACCGGCCAATGCGGCGACAGCACTTGACGGCTTTCCACTGGCACGATCCGGCCAGGCCGGACGGGCCATGGGTATCGCCACGGCCGGGTCCTTTGCCGGCGGCATGATCGGCATGCTGGCGCTGGCGCTGGTGGCACCGGTTCTGGGCGATTTCGCCCTGTCCTTCGGCTCATTCGAGTTTTTCTGGCTGGCCCTGTTTGGCGTTCTGATCTCCGGACAGATCACAACCACAGGCGATTCTCTGAAAGGCTGGATTGCCGGTTTCATCGGGCTGTTCGTCGCCATGATCGGACAGGAAGGCATTCATTCCTATCAACGCTTTTCCTATGGCTCGTCAGATCTTGCTGGCGGTATCGGATTGCTGCCAGCCCTTGTGGGTGCGTTCGGCTTTGCTGAAATCCTGACCGTCATGAAGGCGCGCGGCTTTCAGTCTGTTCGGGATGCTTCTGACCGGATTCTGCCGCGCTTTGCTGATGTTTGGCGTCACAAACGCACCATTGTCCGGTCCGGCCTGATTGGCACCTTCATGGGGCTGCTGCCTGGCGTTGGTGAAGATATGGGAGCCTGGATGTCCTATGCCGCTGCCAAACGTGCCAGCAAGGTGAAGGAAACCTTTGGCAAGGGCTCACTGGACGGCTTGATGGCCGCAGAGACCGGCAATAATGCCGCCGTTCCCGGTGCCATTATCCCGGTCCTGACACTGGCTGTTCCCGGCTCTGCACCCGCTGCCGTATTGCTGGCGGCGATGTTCATTCACGGTATCCGGCCCGGACCGATGATCATGATCGAATATCCGGCCTTCGTGTTTGAAGTTGTTGCCATGGTGGCGATGGCAATGGTCGCCATGCTGATCATCGGCCTGTTGCTGACCCGGCCCCTATTGCTGGTTCTGGCCGTGCCCCGTGCTTTCCTGATGCCGCTGATCTTCACGCTGTGCACCATCGGCTCATTCGCGATTGCCGGACGAGTGTTTGATATTCAGGTGATGCTGGCGTTTGGCCTTATCGGGTTCGTCCTGCGGGAAATGAATTATCCCATGGCACCGCTGGTCCTGGGCATCGTGCTGGGTGATCTGCTGGACAAGAGTTTCCGCCGGGGCATGACGCTGTCAGATGGTGATTTTGTCGCCTTTCTCACCCGGCCGATTTCAGCCTTTCTGGCCATTGCCTGTGTGCTGATGCTGCTTGGTGCCATTCCACCTGTGCGTCGGCGCGTATCATCACTCCTCGCCTCGCTGCGGAAAAAACCATCCGAGCCATCAACATGAAGATTGCACCATGAAAATTTCACTCTGCAACGAAGTCATCCGCGACTGGGAGATTGGTCGACAGGCGGGCTTTGCCGCAGCCCTTGGCTATGATGGTCTGGAGATTGCACCCTTCACACTGAATGATGGAGGGCCTGCCGCGCTTGATGCAGCAGATCTGGATAAAATCCGCAGCACAGTGGAAGCGGAAGGCGTTGCCATTTCCGGGCTGCACTGGCTGCTGATTGCGCCGGAGGGATTATCTGTGACCAGCGCTGATCCAGCCATTGCACAGCGCACCCGTGATACAATGGAGGCTCTGGTCGAAATGTGCGCTGCGCTTGGCGGCAGCTATCTGATTCACGGCTCTCCGGCGCAGCGGGTTTTGCCGGAAACGGACGCTGATGCCGCCAAAGCCCGTGCGCTGGATCACTTCCGTGCCGCTGGACAAGCTGCCAACAAGGCAAAGGTGCATTATCTGCTGGAGCCATTATCCCGGGCGCAGACAGCCTTTGTGAACACGCTGGAGGATGCAGCCGCCATTGTGGGTGATGTGAATCAGCCCAATTTTTCTGCGATGATTGATTGTTGTTCCGCTGCGCAAACAGAAACCGCCTCGATTCCCGATCTACTGTCACAGCATCTGCCAAGCGGTCTGATCCGCCACGTTCATTTCAATGATCCCAACAAGCGCTCGCCCGGACAGGGCGATCTCAATTTCTTTCCAATCGTGCAACGTTTATTGGACCTGAATTATGATGGCTGGATCGGAGTCGAACCGTTCGACTATGTGCCTGATGGCCCTGCGTCTGCTGCCCGTGCCATTGGCACCATAAGGGCGCTGGAGCAGGCTGCGCAGGCCGAACATTGATCATGAGCGACAAAACCCCATCCATTGAAGTCCGTTCGGTTGCCTTGTTTGAGCGCCCGGTGACCTTGCGCCTGCCCTTCAAGTTTGGCGCGGTGACCTTGAGAGAGACCCCTCAATTGTTCGTTCGTGCAATTGTGGCTGTTGATGGCACGGAAGTAACTGGTGTTGCAGCGGAATTGCTCGCGCCGAAATGGTTCGACAAGAATCCGGACCTGTCCAATGAAGATAATTTTGAGCAATTGCGCAGCTCCATGCGCCTTGCCGCAATACGCTATCAGACAGCCGGCAAGTTTCCCTCTGCCTTCGCCCTTCATACCGCCTGCGAAGCCAGCCATTATGCTGCCTGCGCCGCGCAGGAATTGAACGGTCTGATCGCCGCCTATGGCACCGCCCTGATGGACCGCGCGGTGCTGGATGCTTTGTGCAAAGCACAAGAGGTTTCGATTTTTGAAGCGGTTCAATCCAATCTGCCCGGCATTGATGCAACCACCACACCGGATCTGTACGGCGTTGACATTGACAGCTATCTGAAAACGCTTCCGGCACCGGACCGAATTGCCATACGGCATACGGTTGGCATGGCTGATGCCATCACGGAAGCGGATTTGACGACCCGCATCAATGACGGCCTTCCGGAAAGTCTGGAAGCTGTGATCGCGCGCTACAAACATCGCTATTTCAAGCTGAAAGTCAGTGGTGACACGGCAGCGGACATCACGCGGCTGAGCCAGATTGCCAAGCTGCTGGATGGTGGCGGTGATGCCTATCAGGTCAGCCTTGATGGCAATGAACAATTTACCGATGCCGATGCTGTTGTAGACTGGATTGATGCGGTTGAAAACGAGCCGCAACTGGCAAATCTGTGGGCCTCAACGCTGTATCTGGAGCAACCCATTGCCCGTGCCAGTGCGCTGGAAAAACCGGTCCATGCCATTGCCAGCCACAAGCCGGTGGCTGTCGATGAATCCGACGCTCATATTGGCGTTTTCCCGGTCGCCCGGGCTCTTGGCTATCGCGGCATGTCCTCGAAATCCTGCAAGGGATTCTACAAGGCCATTCTGAACACCATCCGTGTGCGCCACTGGAACGCCGTTGATGGAACAATCGATCACTTCATGATCGCGGAAGATCTCACCACCATGCCAGGCATTTCCGTGCAGCAGGATTTCGCGCTGGCCGCCCTGACCGGTGCAACCCATGTGGAACGCAACGGACATCATTACGTCAATGGGTTTGGTGAAGCACCACTGGCAGAACAGCAGCGCTACGCCGCTGCGCATCGCGATCTTTACACGACAGGCGCGGATGGGCGGGTGCGGCTGAAAATAGAAGATGGCTCCGTTTCGCTGGCATCCCTCACCGTTCCAGGGCTTGGCGTGGCCACCGATCCGGACTGGGATTCATTGACCTGCCTTGAAAACATAAACTGAATACCTGCATTGTTTATTCAGTCGATCAACTGACTCATAATCTAATCACCAAAATGAGTCCAATCGCTTAGATATCGGGTTGCTTGGCGGCGTTATGCCTGCACTGGAAATTTTTGAAAAAAGAAGGCCGGGCCGCGCAATCTTGTTGTTGCGGTGCCCGGCCATCGCCGCGTTTCATTCAAGATCTGCAGGGAGGGACTGCGTGATGAACCTGAACGTTTCACGGCTGAACCTGCTTTGAGTATCAGGCTAGGTGCGGATCATATGGTGACGCTTTGGCCGCCTTTGGGACCGGCCAGAAGCCAGACAATGAAACCGACAACAGGAAAGACCAGGATACCAAGAACCCACAGAAGCTTGGCTCCGGTGCTGGCGCCGCTTTGGAGGGTCTTCACAATTGCGTAGATATCCGCAATGACCACGAGGACGCCGATAATACCATATTCCATGATTGATCTCCGTTTGTTTAATCTGTGTTATCAACCCCTGTCAGCCGGATCGGTTCCCGATCTGCCGAAAAAAAATTTGATGACCTCAGATTTCTTCCCGGACCTGCGCATAAACAATGATGGCGAACAGGGCGCTGCCACCGATGATGTTTCCGGCAAGCGCGGGCAGCAAAAAGCCCAGAATGCTCTCGCTCCAGGAGATATCTCCATGGAACACCAATAAAAACACCTCGACAGATCCCGCCACGACATGCGCAAGCTCCGCAAGCGCAATCAGATAGGTCATCAACACGATAACCAGAATACTGCCATTGCCGGAACTCGGCAGCAGCCACACCAGTGTCGCGATGATCCAACCTGCGGCTATGCCGCGCGTGAACATCTGAGCCGGTTCCAGGGCAAACAGATGGCGGGAGATTTCTAGGAAAGCGGCTTGTGCTGCTGGCGCAAAGAACAGTCCCGACGACAGGCCCCAGGCAAATATCAGAGCGCCCACCATATTGGCTGTGAAGACAATTCCCCAGAGCCGTAAGGTCATGCCCAGATGTGTCAGGGACGGAGACGCCACGAGTGGCAGGACTGCAGTCAATGTATTCTCAGTGAACAATTGCTGACGGGCCAGAATGACGATCAAAAAGCCGACCGAGTAGCCCAGATTATCGACCAGTGGCCGCCAGCTCGCATCCGGCAGATGCGCCAGCAACAGACCCTCGGCCACGACCGAGAAACCAATCGACAGGCCGGCAGCGATACCGGACCACCAGAGGCTGACCGGCTTTCGCGCCAACTCTTCTTCGCCTTCCTGGCGAATGATCTCATAGACAACCGCCGCCCGCAGGCGGAGCCGGTTTTCTACATTAACAAGATCATCCTGACTCAGGCGCGTGCCTTCTTCCTGAAGCCTCTCTTCAGTAACTGCATGCGGATCGGTTGTTTCGCGATCATCTCTCGGGACAGGCCGCTGTTTTCCGGACATGCGTCCCCCTTTGTCGGTCGTCAGCCCGCACATATTCGGGGACAGAATTCTGGTTGTTTGTCGTTTGTGAGGTGACGGCTCAGTTCATCGGTCAAGCGTCAGACGAATCGAAGCCATGTTCGGGATTGGTGAGGAGATTCAGGCTTGTTCCTGCTCGGACAGCCTGCATCAGCCTTTATGCCAGAAGCCGTCAGTTCTGGAATCTTCGTATTTACCAGCGTCGTACACATAAAACATATATGCGAAAATGGAGGCCATAACTGCAAATGCGATAATCATGATTCAGTGTCTCCTGTTGGACTCAGCCGCTTGTCTGTCGGGCTGTTGTTCGTTGTTCCAAAAGTAAACGCACCGATTTGGAAAAGGTTGCAATTGGGTAAATAATTGGGTGAATTTCGATATCTGATGTCTGTGAATTACGGTGTCAGTGGTTGGATTGGGCCAGTTTCCGGCCAAACCTATCCGACAATTTCGTACGGAATATCGATACGGATGGTCATGCCATTGGCATGAAACGCGCGATCAATCTTGCCGCCCAACTCTCCTCGGATATTCGCGTCGATGAGCCGCGTGCCAAAACCGGTGTGCTCGGGGGCATCGACCGTGTTTGAAAATTCCTCTATCCACTCGATCAGAAGCCGGCTCTTCTTTGATTTGCCCTGCTTCTTCCAGCGAATGGTCAGACGCCCGGTGTCGGTCGACATGGCACCATATTTCATCGCATTGGTTGCAAGTTCGTGGAAGGTCAGTCCAAGTGCCTGCGTGGATTTTTCGTCGAGCAGAACCGCTGGTCCCTCCAAGCTGCTGCGGATGCCATCATCATCAAACACCTGTGGCAATTCATTCTTGAGCAAATCGCCCAGTTCTGCCCTGTTCCACTTCGACCGGGTCAGCATGTCCTGGGCATTTGCCATGGCCTGAATGCGGGCTGAAAATGACTTTGAGAATTCATCCAGAGAATCTGAATTTGAAACAGTCTGACGCGAAATCGCAAGCACCCGCGACAGGGAATTCTTGATGCGGTGCTTCATTTCCTGAAGCATCAGTTCCTTTTCTTCCACCGTCTTCTGAGAGACAGCCTGCAGTTTTTTTGCCGCGTCCACTGCTCTCAATTGGGACCGTGCAGAGACGGCGAGAGCTGCGGCCAGAAAGAGTGAAACCGCACCGAGCAGATAAACACTGAGGAAAGACGCCTGCCCACCCACCTTGCGTGTTGACTTGATCACCACCGCCCAATCCCGGCCCGCTACATTCAACTCGCGCTCGACACTGTAATGCTGCGCATCTGCATAATCGTCGAAATTACCCGAGCGAAACAACAATGTATCACCGCCACCCGTGACGTCATGTGTCTCAACGACGGTCGGTCGCCTTGGATACCGGTTCAACGCAGCCATGTGCAGATCTCCGGCTCTGAAGGGGGCGTATACGAACCCGTCCAGATCATTTTTCCCGGTCATCTCCTGACTTCCGGAAACCAGACCCAGCGGCAGTGACAGGTACACAAGAAAACCGGCCTGTTTTTGACTGGTCACCTCCTGAACAAGTTCCACCGGACCGCTTGCCTGGGGAAACCCGGTGATTGCGGCCAGATCCATGGCCGTACGACGGACATCGTCGCTGTACATGTCAAAGCCGATGGCCTGGCGGTTGCGCTCATCAAATGGTTCCAGCAAGACGATGGGCGCCCGATAGGGCTCAGTCGTTTCGGGCCAAACAGCAACGTCCATGCCATAGTCGGCCGAAATCGCAGTTTCAATGGCACTTTCCCCGCCGCTCGGAATGAACCGCGCAAATCCAACGCCCTGAAGGCCTTCGAATTTACCATCAAGATCAAGGCCGGCGACGAAATTGCTGAAAGCCTCTCGCGATACGATCCCGTCGCTGGCGACGAACAACGATCTGGTCGCGACCAGAAGCGCGACATGCTGGCTGACACGTTCCTGAATACGATCAACCACATCGTCAGCCACGATTTCGAACCGGGCCAACTCCGCTGTCTGGACAAAACGGTAGACCGTATAGGTCATTCCAAGTCCGACAGAAATCGTGACTATGAACACCACAAAAGGCAGGAAACGGTTCAAGGACAGCTCTCTTTCAAACCACTACCGAATAAATGGAAGGATGTTGGCACGCATTTAACTAAAACATACACGGCAACACTTTTCCTGAATAGACGACATGCTGACAGAGACGCCATCGATCGGCACCCTTTTTTGCTAGCCTTGGGTGTCGATCGGATCGTTCAGTGGAAATTCGATGATATAGATCAGATTACCATTCTCGTGACAGTACTTCGCACGCCCCTGCACAGAGGCGGGTACAACTTTTTCCAGCAAAGCCTGGCTGAAATCCGGTTCGTCGGCCTCGTCCCCTTCCACAATGCCGTCCTTGTGCTCGGCAGTATCGGGCATTTTCCAGGTAATTTCCAAAGCCGGTTTTCCGCCAATTGTGGTTTTTTCGGACCGGACGGTCACCAGGGCTTCATCCATCGCAAACGATGTTGCCCTGGTCGCTTTCATGACCAGTTCATGGAGCGCGAGGCCAAGGTGCATAGAGACATTTGGCGCAAGGCGTACATTGGCACCCTTGAACTCAATCTGCCGCGCATCGGGCAAATATCTCTCAACCTGGTCATGGAGCAGTTCCTGCAGCATGGCGCCCCGCCAGCTGGAATCCGTGATCAAATCCTGCGCCTGTGACAGCGCATGCAGCCGTCCCCTGAATTTCTCTGTAAAGCTGCCTATGGAGCCGCTGGTACGGGCGGTTTGTGATGCAAGGCTCTGAATGATCGCCAGCAGGTTCTTGGACCGGTGACTGACCTCGCGCAGCAGCGCTTTCGTGACGCGCTCAGCAGTTCTCTTTTCCGACAGATCAAGAACGCGGGTCAGGAGAACCGGCGCTCCCTCGGTCTTGATCATTTCAACTGTAAAATCCAGGCTGCGCTCATCGTCGGTAACGATTTCGGCCTGTTTGACGCCTTCTTCCGCAAGCGCGTCATCTTTCAGCGCTTTCAGCCGGTCGGCAATTTCGGGCCCGAATAATCCGACATCTGTCGGGTTGCCATCCGAAGGGATGTCGGCATCGTCGAACATATTGGCGATGTAGAGATAGTCGCGATTGGCGTTCTGGACCGTAATACACAATCCAGAGCGTTCCAACGCTGTCACCAGATAGCTCTGGATCTCTGTTCCATCCTGTCCCATCCGCTGCCACGCACCCCGTTTCGACACAGTCTTGTCTCTTCCTGATTTTCTATGTTCCTGCTGACTCACCTGACCGGCCCTTTCTGCAAGATCATGTGGGCGCGGTGCATTAAAACCGTCAAACCCCACATGTCAGCGGGAGCGCCTTACAAATCCCATAACCAGCGAAACGATCAACGCCAGAAGGAAGATGTAAAACAGGATCTGTGCGATACCGGCATACGCACCGGCGATGCCCCCGAAACCTAAAACAGCGGAGGCCATGGCGATGATCAGAAAGACAATGGCATAATACAACATATGTTCTCTCCGATTAGAAGTGTGCTGAGACAACATCCATTCTCCGATTTAGTTCCAAAAAATCGACATTTCAGGCAGCCACATCGGCATTCTCGTCAAAAAACAGTGCCTGGCTGATCAGTGCCTTGACCATGATCGGGTTGAACGGCTTGGTGATCAGGAAGGCGGGCTCCGGCCGCTCACCGGTCAAAAGACGCTCGGGAAAGGCCGTTATGAAGATCACGGGAAGACTGACATCTTTCAGGATATCATTGACCGCATCAATGCCGGAACTTCCATCTGCGAGCTGAATATCGGCGAGAACCATTCCAGGTTTGGTGCTATGATAAAGATCAACCGCTTCATCACGGGTCCGCGCTATGCCGGTAACGGTGTGGCCAAGTTCGGTCACAATCTGCTCGATATCCATGGCGATCAGAGGCTCATCCTCAATGATCATGATGCTTGTTGCGATCTGATGCGAAATCTCTTCCGACGCCGTTTCCAGAAATTCCTCGAATTCGTCCTTGCTGACATCCAGGATGAAAGCTGCATCATCATCAGAGAATTCTTCGACCGCTGTCAGCAGAAATGCCTGACGGGGCATTGCAGGTATGGCCGCCAGATTGCTTGCTGCTCTGCGCTCCCATGAAAAAGGCGATGGTTTTGAATCAAGTTCCACTGTGAGGGAACCAAAGGTAGAGCAGAAGAGTTTGTACAGTGAACGCCGGTCGTCACCTGTATCCGGGAACATGCTTACATCAGCGATCAAAGCCTCCAACGTCGCTGCGACATAAGCGTCGCCAGATTTTTGAGAGCCAGTAAAAGCTCTCGCATATCGCCGCAGCAACGGCAGATAAGGTGCGATCCGTGTGGACAGTGACATTTGGGCTCTCTCCTTGAGGGTGTTTTGCGTGTAAGATGTCTACAAACGTTGCAGGTGGAAAAAAGTTCCGAAAAATATGGAACTTTTTTTCAACAGCCACGTTAACATACGAAATTCAAGCAAACAGCGTGTAAATTTTAAATGGGTATTGATAAGAAAAAGCATCAAAGGGCCAAGGATATGAACAGCGGTATGGACCCACACAGCGAGATTTCGCGCAATTTGCGCGCCGTCTATCAGGAAGTTGAGTCCGAAGAGATACCGGCACATTTTCTTGACCTGCTGGAGCAGCTCGACGCAGCAGAACGCTCGCAGAGCAAGAAGGACACCGAGTGACACAGGTGAATGAACGTCCCGACAGCTTCAAGCGAGAGCTTTTGCAGGCGCTTCCCAGCCTGCGCGCCTTCGCGATGTCCCTGATCGGCAACCCTCATAATGCTGATGATCTTGTGCAGGACACAATCATGAAAGCCTGGGCCAAACAGAGTTCGTTCGAGATGGGAACGAACATGAAGGCCTGGTTGTTCACAATCCTGCGCAACAATTTTTACAGCAAGATGCGGACGCGCGGGCGCGAAATTCAGGACACAGATGGTCTGTTCACTGAGCGCCTCTCGGTTCATCCGGAGCAGCATGGCGCTCTTGATTTGAAGGACTTTCGCAAGGCTCTCGACACGTTGCCAGACGATCAGAGAGAAGCTATCGTTCTTGTCGGTGCATCGGGTTTTTCCTATGAGGAAGCTGCAGACATCTGCGAGTGTGCGGTGGGCACAATCAAGAGCCGCGTCAGTCGTGCACGCAATTCGCTGCAGGTCCTGCTGAAAATTGAAAGCGAATCCGACTACGGACCAGATGCAGTTTCAATTTCCCAGATCAGCAGTTCGGCGGTGAAGTAAATCGGTCACACAGGCCATGGTTCGGCCCGGCCATGTGTGCCGGGTTGAACAGAGACATGACGATGGTCTCCAGAGTTTCGCTGTGAAACGGTTTCAAGACCACCGGAACACCCTCGTACCCAGGGATGCCCGACACATAGTCCCGGTCCGCGACAGAAAATATCAAATGGGATGCGGACCCGCGCACCAGATCCACATTCGCGTGAAAATCCAGTTGGCTTTCACAAAAATTCAACACTGCAAGATCGTATCGTTTCCGCCGGACAAGCTTTTTGGCGATCAACGGCGTTGCCACCGTGACAGCACATCCGAACGCATCGCCAAGTATCCGTTCCACATCCATACCGATCAGGTATTGACTGTCTACAGCCAGCACCTTGAGGCGTTTCATGAGCATGTATAATCACCTCCAATGGGCCAATTTCTAGACCGTTAGTCAGGCCGCGTCATTTAACTTTGACATAGAGCTGGATCACGGGAACAAAAAACGTTCACGGTCGTTGGTTTTGGACAGCACAGCAAAGGCGCGCAATGGCAAGCAGGAAAAATGGAACCACAGCACGTACCCGATGCGAGCAATGCCCCTTGCGGGACTTCAAGCCATTCAGAGAGTTCAGCAGCGATGAATTGTCTTTCGTGTCCAATTTCAAAACCGGTGAATTGACAACAGATAGCGGTTCCACCGTGTTGGTGGAGGGCGCGCACAGTGCGCATCTCTACACGATTCTTGATGGCTGGGCGTTCCGCTACAAGATTCTGGAAGATGGACGTCGGCAAATCCTCAATTACGGGATGCCCGGCGACCTGCTTGGACTTCAGGGAAGCCTGATGGGGGAAATGCAACATTCCGTCGAGGCGCTGACACCTCTGACATTGTGTGTTTTTGAACGCGACCGCATCACCGAACTGTTTGAGAACCAACCCACACTGGCCTATGACGTGACGTGGATTGCGTCCAGGGAAGAAGCCATTCTGGACGAGCATCTGTTGAGCGTCGGACGACGTTCTGCGCTTGAGCGCGCGGCCTATCTGCTGGCATTTCTTCAAAAGAAAGCACTGTCGGTCAATCTGGTTGGAGAAAATTCAGGCACACTCCCGATTACCCAGCAGCACGTCGCCGATACGCTTGGATTGTCGATTGTTCATACCAATAAAACCCTGCGAAAACTGGCCAATCGTGATTTGATCCATTGGCTGGACCGGGGATGCGAAGTGATCGACGCGGATGGTCTGGCCGAAATCGCCGATTGGGAATTTGAAGTATCAACCAATCGCCCCTTCATCTAGTTGTGCGCGTCTCTTTGCTGTTGCAGTGACTGACAAAATGCTGAAAGATTTCAGCTAACCTCAACGCGCCCTGCATCGGTATGCAAGCCGCGCGATACCGAAAGCGAGCGACCCGGCAGATGGCATTCTGGATCCTTCTCACGCTCGCTGGCCTTTGCCTGTTGACCAGTCTCCTGCCCCTCGTGCGGCAGCCCCACGGCATTTTCCGGGTGTTCGATTTCCCACGCATGCAGATCTTTGTTGTCTGTCTGCTCACTGGCGGTTTTGCGCTGGCTCTGGTTCCGTTTGGCAGCGAATTGCTGCTGATACTCGGGCTGCTGGGCTGCGCCCTGGTCATTCAACTCATTCATATCTTGCGGTTTTCACCGATCTGGCCGCGCAGCGTGCGCAACTTTGCCGGCGCGTCCGGATCAGCACCGAAACTGCGCATGCTGGTGGCCAATGTGAAGCAGAGCAACACTGATTATCAGCGCCTGATTGATGTGGTGAAGCGCACGCAGCCCGACATCGCTCTGTTCATGGAGACCGATGCAAAATGGGCCAAGGCGCTTCAGCCGATTGCCGAAGATCTGGAAACCTGCATCGCGCACCCGCTCGACAACTCATACGGCATGGTTCTCTATTCGCGTTTGAAAATCCGCAAACAGCAGATCCGGTTTCTGACCAATGAGGAAGTGCCCAGTTTCGACTGTGTTGTGGAACTGGATGATGGCACTGTTTTCCGACTGCTGACCGTCCATCCGGAGCCGCCTGTGGTACATGGTGACACAATTGGGCGCGATGCGGAGATTGCCAAAGTTGCCAAACTGGTGCGAGCAGAGGACGGAGCCGTCATCGTGACAGGTGATCTCAATGATGTTGCCTGGTCACCGGGCACCCGTCGGTTTGTGCGGATTTCGCGCCTGCTCGATCCGCGCGAAGGCCGCGGCCCATATAATTCCTTTGATGCGCGGTATTTCTTCCTGCGCTGGCCGCTTGATCATATATTTCTGTCATCGCATTTTCAGGTGATTGCGATGAAACGGATGCCCTTTGTCGGATCAGATCATTTCCCAATGCTCTATGAACTGGCATTGCTGCCCGACGGCCAACCCTATCGCGAGCCAGAGCCCACCAGCAGCTCTGATATCGAGCAGGCCGACGATCTGGTTGAAACCGAAGAGGCGCGTGACAGGCGCCCGGTCGGGCATGACTGGGAATAAGACGAGGACTGAAAGGGTGCAGTGGCGTCAGCGGAATGTTTACCGACGTCGTGAATTTTCAGTAGTAGCGTCGTCATCGGTCGCGGCAACTGGAGTGCTCTCTCCAGAGAGAAAGGCGTTGAAGCGCTCCAACCCTTCCACCCGCTCGCACAGAACCTTGAATACGATGAGAAGCGGGACAGCGAGAAGCACCCCGATTGCGCCCCACATGAAGCCCCAAAAGGCGATTGACACCAGAATCACGACCGTATTCAGAGAGAAACGTCGTCCGAGGACCAAGGGCGTTACAAACTGGCCTTCAATCACGGTGAGCAGCAGATAGGCTGCAGCCGGCACTATCGCCTGACCCAGCGTGTCGAAGGTAATGGCTGCCACTCCAAAGCTGGCAAGCACGCCGATCATGCCGCCAACATATGGCAGGAAATTCAGCAATGCGACCAGAACCACCCAGAGCAACGGAGATGGCATGTCCAGCACCATGAAGATCGATCCAACGATCAGACCCAGACCGACATTGATGATGGCGACGGTCAGCAGATATTTCGATACGTCATGCTCAATATCCTTGACCAGGGCGAGAACCCGCTTCTTTTCGCTCAAGCGCGGGAAAATCTGAATGGTTTTGCCAACGAACAGGTCTCGCGATACCAACAGAAAGAAACTCAGGACGAACACCAGCACGGTGGTTGCAAAGATGGCAATCACATCGTCAGCCGCCCGGGTGATCAGCCCCGGTTGCTTCACGACAACCTGTCTGGCCTCGGTGTCTTTTTCGGATTGGGTGATGTTCTCAACCTGCTCGCCAACACGGTTGATGGATTCTACCGGCGCTTTGATCGCGTTGAGACGGTCCTTTAACTGAGCCCCTATTTGTGGCGCATCATTGACCAGTTGCGCGAAGGGCGCGGCCAGGGTCAATGCGGCGGCGAACACGCCAAGACTGCACACCACAACAAGCAAAGCTGCCGAAACGGTACTGGGGATCTTGATGTAGCGCAGCGCCTGAACCACCGGTCCAAGGGTCAGGGCGACGAACACCGCCACAACCACGGGGATGAAAAATGCGCTGGCGAAATACAGCGTGGAACACACTGCAATCAGGGCAATGATCTTGACGGAAAATGGCGCAACCATCTTCTGTGCGCCGTCATGACGCGGGTTTTGCGGTGTATCCATCTGATCCAAAATTGAACTTTGCCCCCGAAAGGCGGTGCTTGCTTCCTTTGAACAGGTTGCCGCACGCGCCATATGTTTATTCATTCAACAACGCAGTTGCCGCGGAAAGGTTGCCTGCTGCGCTGCATCTTTTATTCTTTCAAACAAAAACGCGGCAACAAAAGTCACCGCGATTTTCGGGAAATGGCAGCGGGGTTGTTCTACCCGCCGATCTGCCATCAGAATTGCATCAGGACGACAAAAGCGCGTTCAGCATCCAGATCGCTTTTTCATGAAAGGCGATCCGTGCTGTCAGCATGTCTTCCGTCACCACATCACCCGCATCACCGGCGCGCTGTGCCGCGTCACGGAATCGGCGTGCCACCTTTTCGTGGTCACTGACCAGGTTTTTCACCATGTTCTCTGTGGTTGGTATCTCCGCGCTTTCTTCCAGACCCGATAGACTGATCATCTCGGTGATGCTCGAAGGCGCAGGATATCCAAGGGCACGAATGCGCTCGGCGAGTTCATCGATGGCCGGGAACATGTTTTCATAATGTTCTTCGGTCAGCACATGAATGGAATGAAACAGCGGACCAACCACATTCCAGTGATAGCCTTGTGTCTTGGCCATAAGAAGATAGCTGTCTGACAGGCAAGCGGACATGTCTGCTGCAACCATCTTGCGGTCATCAATGCCGGTTTCCAAATCCTCAACACTGGGGCGCATGTTCAATACTTCACTGGTCATAAAAGACTCCATCACTGTCAAAGTTTACAATTTCAAGAGGACGCCAAACTTGGTCGGCTCAACACAGCGTCGGTATTGCCGCGACGGCCATCGTTTCGGCTTTCCTAGTTTTCAAACGCGGTGAAGCGAGCAAGGTTCCGAACTATTTCCGTAAAACACATTCCAGCAGGAACGCCACAAACCCTGCGTCGGCTGGTCAAGGTCGTGACTCATGAATGCGATTCAAGGTTGCAGATATCGACGATTTCTTAATTGTTTGGTTGTAGGACCTCTAAAGCTTCGGTGTGAAGGATCGATTTTGATACGAAAAAGCCCAACTCTGACAGCAGTCCTGCTGGCGATTTGCGTATTCGGCGTGACCATTGGCGTGCGGACCCTCGCGAGAATGGAAGCCAGAGACAGTTACGAACAGAAGATCGATTTGCACATCGACGCTGCAACCGATGCTGTATCGTCCGCTCTGAACATGAATTTTCAGGTACTACGCAACATCGAAGTTGTAATATCTCATGCGACAGTCGCCGGAGTCTCCCTAACGCAAGCATTCCACAGCTATGTCGGTGGCACAGATATCATTGCTGAATTCCCGGCGCTTCGTGGCATGGCAATCTTCGAATATGTGAACGATGGTGGTCTTGACGACCTTTTGGCGCGCCGGAATGCGGACAAGTTCCGAAGCGAACTGGGCTATCCAGCCATGGTTTACAAACAATTGGCGGATGGCCCGCAACACGCAATCATCACGACCTTCGCCCCTTTGGCGCGCGGCCTGCCAGAAATAGGGGTGGATCTTCTGGCGCGGGATCGTGGAGCGATCCTCAATCAGGCCATCGATAGTCGGGCGCTTACGATCTCCGCTCCGTTCACGCTTTTTACCGGTGAAATGGCGGTATCGATCTTTCGTCCATACTACATCGATAAAGATGCACCGGCCCCTGCCGGGTTCGTCGGAACGGCGCTTGCAACAGATATCCTTCTGGGCCAGTTGAGAGAGCAGCTTGCCCCCTATGACCTTCAGTTTTCCATCGCCGATATCGGAAGATCAGATGCTTCGCCCGGCACTGGGGAAGAGGTCCAACTGGGCAGCACTATTGTTGGGTCTGATCGCACGACTGTCCGTGAACTCGATGTGGGTGGGCGGATATGGAGATTGCGCGTTCGACCTGCCATCGGGCCGCCCGCCTTGTTCGAATTTGATGTCATAACGATTCTTGCGGGCATTACGTCCATGCTTTCTGGTCTTCTCTTGTTTCGCTCCCTTGGCGCGGCTGCGGTTCTGAATGCCGAAGTTGATCGCAGGACGTCGCAACTTGATGAAGAACGCCAGGAGGCCATCGATAAGGCCAAACACGATTCTTTGACCGGACTACTCAACCGGCGTGGGCTGGAAATTGAACACAGCGTGGCAATCAGCTCGAATAAAACTCACCTACCTGCGCTGATAAGCTTCGACCTCGATAATTTCAAACAGATCAACGATACGCTTGGCCACGTGTCCGGTGACAGACTTCTATGCGCGTTTGCGTCTAAATTACGTAACTTCAGCCCCGAAGGATCGCTTACCGCGCGTTTCGGAGGAGATGAATTTTGCGTGTTCCTATTTGCACCGTTGGATGAAGTTTATCGATTTGCGGAATCCATTTTGGAGTGGTCGCGCAATCCACTTCAAATTGGTGATGATCGTGTGCTTTTCGGCGTCAGTGCAGGCATAGCAACCAGCGAAACTCAAACCCGCAAGCTGGCCGAGCTTATCGTGAACGCTGATATCGCGCTCTATTCTGCTAAAGAAAAGGGTCGAGATGCGATTCAAACATTTACCGACGACATGCGCCAGCGTGTGGTGGAAACAAAACGCCTTGCTGACGATATTCGGCGCGGGATCGACAATGACGAGTTCATCCCGTATTTTCAGACCCAACACGACGCCAAGACCCACGCGATTGTAGGGGTTGAAGCCCTTGTTCGCTGGATTCATCCCCATAGTGGAGTTCTTGCGCCAGCAGCTTTTCTTGATACTGCAAGAAAAATGGGTGCCCTGACGTCTATTGACCAGCGCACTCTGGAGCTCACTGCTGCGGCCATGGCGCGGCTCGAAGCAGTCGGGATTGATATTCCAAAGTTTAGCGTCAACGCCAGCCTTGATCGCCTGATCGACCCTAATTTGACAGCGTCTCTTGCTGAGCTGCCGAGCACCAAAGCCCAACTCTGTTTCGAAATCATCGAATCGGATTTCCTCGATGATCCGAGCGACGAACTGCTCTTTACACTTGATACCTTACGTGAAATGAACATCGGGCTTGAGGTCGATGATTTCGGAAGTGGCCGCGCTTCCGTCATCGCGCTCAAACACCTCAATCCGGATCGACTGAAAATTGACAAATCTCTGATCCTGCCAATGTGCACCGATCCACATCACCGGCAACTTGTCATCCTGATCGTCGAGATGGGAAGAGCCCTTGGCATGGCGGTAACTGCCGAAGGTGTGGAAACCGCAGAGCACTCGAGGGTGCTGGCGGACATTGGCGTTGACACGTTTCAGGGTTTCCACTTCAGCAAACCCTGTTCCGAAGACGAATTGAAGCGAATTTACATGTCAGACGCTGCTTGAGGGATGCCGGGTGTGTTGATCACATGGAGATAGGTATCAGACGGGCACCTGGCCATTTTTGACGCAGGGCGCGTTCAAAACTTCACTGGTCAAAACATATTTGACGCCGCTAGAGCATTTCTCGTTCATACGGAAGCATTTGACCGAATTTGCGCGTTCGATGGCAAGGCACGGCCCACCAATTGCGTTAGCCAGCTTGCCCGATGCGCCGCCCCTAACACTTTTGGGCGCTGCGCTGACTGCCTGGCTGGATGAGCTGTTTCGGGACATCAAATGATTCCGTATGAACGAAAAATGCTCTAATATCCACCCATGGAAGACTTTCCCATTACATGGCTGGTCAGTGTCATAACAGCAGTTGCAGCCTATGTGCTTGCCTGGAACGCACGCCTTCCGGCGCGGGCGCGCGTGTTCTTCTGCATTTTCCTCCTTTGTCTATCCGTTATCGCAGTGCTGCTGGGGATGCGCGTCTCATTTGATTGGCTGTGGCCCGCCCGGATGCAGCCCTTTGTCGCCATTCTTCCCGCCCCTGCTGCCTATCTCGGATTTGTGGCGCTGACGCAGGACAACGGGTCACGCTGGAACAAGACCTTGCGCCTCAATGGAACCCTTGTCGGGCTGGCGCTGCTGGGCCTGCTCGCGCCGCTACCAGTTTCACCGGATGTGATCATTTTGGCCATCAACAGCCTCTATCTTATCGGGCTGGCCAGACTGCTAAGCGCTGCTCCGGATGATTTCCCGTCCGTACCGGGTCATGCAACACAGGTGTTGCACATAGCGATGTATTCCACGATTTTTCTGATCGGTCTGATGGTTGCTGCCGATGGTTTGATCTTTGCGGTCAGCCTGGTTGGCAGAGACACTGAACTGCTGGCACTTCTCACCGGGGTGTCGGGCCTGTTGGCCGGTTTTGTGTTTGTTGTCGTTTTGGTAGGCGTACCTTTTCTGTTGCGTGCAAGCAAAGACGCGCGGACCAGCGTTGCTCCGCCATCGGATGCAGATCACGCCTTGATGCAGGCTCTTGACGACATCATGATCAGCAAGGAGCTGTTTCGTGACAGCAACCTCACCCTGGCGCGGGTCGCAAAACGACTGTCCGTTCCAGCACGGGACCTGTCTGGTGCCACGAACCGGGTTACGGGCGAGAATTTTTCCCGACTGATTAATAGCTATCGTATCGCTTATGCGCAGAAGGCTCTGCTGACGTCGCAACTGCCCGTCACCGAAATCATGTTTGAAGCCGGGTTCCTGTCAAAATCTAGTTTCAACACTGAATTCCGGCGCGTGACCGGACAGACGCCATCGCAATTTCGGGCAAGGGGCGCAACCACATGACAGTTGCGCGCCCTCGCCGTTTGTTGCCTCCGGCTAGGCTGGATGGCAGCTGACGCTTTTTGTCTTTACGCCAAAAATGTCACTGAGAATGTTGCTTCCAGGATTTATGACGAAGCCAAAACTTTCATCGAGCCCGGATTGCAGCACGATTTCGGCCTCCGGATCACTGTCCCCGCTGACGCGGTGGGTATCGCTGACAACGTCCTGGCCGCGCTGCAAGGTCTCGGCGACACGCTTACTGTTGATGATAAGTTGGATGGGCGTCGACACATGTCCCGAGATCGAGGCGCCGCCAAAATCTCCGGCTACAAACCGAATGGGAAGTATCAGACAGGTTCCAGCTTCATCACTACGGAGGATGACCTCGCCATAGCCGCCTATGCCGCGCAAATGCAACAGAGTGACTTCGCGGGGTCGGTCGACCGTTAGTACACCAAAGGTGCCCGCCGGAATGCTCTGGCCCGTGGCCGTCAGCGTTATGTTTTGCATCATCGATGCATCGTTCAGGGGTGCCGCCCCAGATGGTGCGAGAAAGCCCTGAAACAAACAGAGCAGGAAAACTGGCAGGCGTAGAGAGTGTGCGTGTAGAATTGACATCGTTTTCATCCTTGAAAGAAATTCACATGCGCGGCAATCGCGACGGATGAAATCAATGAGACAATCGAACGCTAATTGCGTCCGGATACCTGATCAAGAACGTTCTGGATCGTGTTTTGGAACGGATTGGTGATGGTGTGCAGTTGGAACGGCTGCCGGTTCAGCTACCCACAGATTCCAAACCAACAGTTGGATTACAGATCGGTCAGCGTGCCCAATGCCCGTTCTGATGCGAAAGCAATTGTTTCGGAGAGTGTGGGATGGGCGTGCACCGTCAAGGCAATGTCTTCCAGTGTGGCACCCATTTCCATTGCCAGCACCAGTTCGGCCAACAACTCTCCAGCATTGCGGCCAATGATCGTCGCGCCAAGGATGCGTTTTGTGTCGGGATCATAGACAAGTTTCGTCATGCCATCGCCGCCGCCCGATGCCAGATTGCGACCGCTGGCCGCCCAGGGAAAACGCGACACCTTATGCGGGATGCCACGTTCCTTAGCCGTGGCTGCGATCAATCCTACCCAGGCAAGCTCGGGAGATGTGTAGGCAACCGAGGGGATAAAATCAGTATCAAGAGCGCCAGCATGGCCACAGGCAACTTCTGCTGCCACATGGCCCTGATGGGTTGCGCGGTGGGCCAGCATCGGGTTCCCGGTGACGTCACCAATTGCGAAAATATTGTCCACATTGGTTCGGCACGTAGCATCAACCGCAATAATTCCGCGCGCATCGATTGCGACACCGGCTGCCTGCGGGTTCACCAAATGGCCATTAGCACTGCGTCCGACAGCCTGAATAACGGCATCGGCCTTGACCTCGCCGTCAAAGACACCCTCACATGAGAGCCCAAGCGCAGCTTTCGTCGCCTTTACCTCGACCACCTTCGTGCCTGTGTGGATGATGACACCCTGCTGTTGCAGCACGTCGTGCAAAATCCGGACGGCCTCAGCATCGGCACCCGGTGCAATCTGTTCCATGAATTCGATGATGGTGACATTGCTGCCAAGCGCGGCATAGATCGTCGCCATCTCAAGCCCGATGATCCCGCCGCCGACAATCGCCAGCCGTTTGGGCACCTGACGCAATTCCAGCGCGCTGCCGGAGTCCCAGATCCGCTCATCATCTGGCCAGCCAGGCAGCCGCACCGGAGAAGATCCAACCGCGATCACCGCCTGATCAAAGCTCCAGGCCGCGCCGTCAATCTCCAGACCGGTCGGCCCGGTGAAACTGGCGGTTCCACGCACAACATTGACCTTGCGTCTTTTCGCAAGGCCGGTCAGGCCATCGGTCAGATGTTTGACGATCCCGTTCTTTTTCTCTCTCAGTTTGTTCAGATCGATTTTCGGCTCGCCAAAGGAAATGCCCCAGTCGCCAACATGGCGCGCTTCCCGAATCACTTCGGCAGCATGGAGCAAGGCCTTGGATGGAATACAGCCCTCGTTCAGACACACACCGCCAAGGTCTGCGCGCGGGTCGACAAGAGTGACATTAAGCCCCAGATCGGCTGCACGAAAGGCGCAGGCATACCCGCCTGGACCTGCACCCAGCACGACGAATTCTGCATGATTGACTGCCATTGGTGTCTCCGAGTGCATTACTTGATTTTACGGAACGCTCTAGACCATGATCCGGCGCGGATCGGCGATAAGATTCACCAGATAGGTCGTGAACCGTGCGGCATCGGCCCCGTTGATGACGCGATGATCGTAACTCAGATCAAGCGGCACCATGGGCACTGGCTGAAACATCTCGCCATCCCATATGGGCGTGATTTCTGCGCGGGTGATGCCAAGAATGGCCAGCTCCGGCGGATTGACAATCGGTGAGAATGCGGTGCCGCCAATGCCACCCAGATTGGTGATTGTCATGGAAGCACCACCCATTTCATTGGGACGCACCTTGCGTTCCTGTGCGCGGGCAGCGAGATCGCCGATATCTGCGGCAATCTCCCAAAGCCCCTTTTTGTCGACATCCCTGATCACCGGTACCGACAATCCAAACGGCGAATCCACGGCAATGCCGATATGGATGTAATGCTTCAGTGTCAGGGTCTTGCCATCTGCACTCAAAGAGGCGTTGAACCGCGGAAATTCCTTGAGGGCACGCGCGAGTGCCTTCACCTGAAAGGCCAGGCCGGTGAGTTTGACGCCGCGTGCCTCGGCTTCCGGCTTCAAGGCTTTTCGAAACGTCTCAATCGCCGAGACATCGGCACGATCATGATGCGTCACGGCGGGAATAAGCGTCTGTGCCGCTGCCAGATTTTGCGCAGCAACCTGGGCAAAGCGGCTCATGGGCTCTTCGCTGACAGGACCGTATTGACTGTGGTCGACATCCCAATAGATCGTGCCATCTGCTGCGGCAGGGCCAGAGGCACCAGCGGCGACATCTTCGCGCGTCAGGGTGGTGCGGCCCAGATCCTTTGCCAGTATTTCAAGGTCGATCTGTTTTTCGCGCGCCAATGCCCGCACAGACGGAGAGGCAGTCACATCAGACATGTTTGTCTCCTACCAACTTGCCGAAATATACTGGGTTTCCATGAATTCGAGCATGCCCTCATGCCCGCCTTCCCGGCCCAGACCGGATTGCTTGACCCCGCCAAATGGCGCAGCAGGATCGCTGACCAGACCACGATTGAGACCGACCATGCCGTATTCCAGCTGTTCACATACTTTCAGCCCGCGCTTCATGTTCTCTGTGAAGACATAGGCCACAAGGCCGTATTGCGTGTCGTTCGCCTGCGCAATGACTGCGTCCTGATCAGTGAAGGTCTGGATCGCTGCAACCGGTCCAAAAATCTCGTCCTGCAGACAGTCGGCATTGTCCGGCACGTTGCTGAGAACGGTGGGCGGATAGAAAAATCCGGGTCCGTCGGGTTTGACGCCGCCCAGGCGGATTTCGGCCCCCTTGGCAACAGCGTCATCGACGAAGGCGGCAACCTTGTCGCGGGTATCGGCATTGACCAAAGGTCCGACATCAACGTCCTTATCAAGCCCGTTGCCCATCTTCAGCGCGGCCATTGCGGCGGTGAATTTGGTGGTGAAAGCTTCGGCGATATCTTCATGTATGTAGAAGCGGTTGGCAGCCGTACATGCCTCCCCCAAATTGCGCATTTTGGCGATCATTGCGTTTTCGACCGCCACATCCACATCGGCATCTTCAAAGACGATCAGGGGTGCGTTGCCACCCAGTTCCATCGCCGGTTTTAGGACCTGATCTGCCGCACCATGCAACAGTTTGACGCCGACACTGGTGGAACCGGTGAAGCTGACAACGCGCACCCGTGGATCGTGCAACATGTGATCCACCAATGCACCCGTGCGGCGCGAGGGCAGAACATTGACCAGCCCTGCCGGCACGCCGGCCTCTTCAAGCAATGGCATCAATGCCAGCATTGTCAGCGGTGTTTCGGAGGCGGGTTTGATGATAACGGCGCAGCCTGCAGCCAGCGCAGGTGCAATTTTCCGCGTGCCCATGGCTGCCGGATAGTTCCAGGGTGTGATGAGCACAGCCAGCCCGGCCGGCTTGTGTTGCACCATGATCCGCGCACCTGAACTTGGCGCATGGGTGAGCAGGCCATCAGCACGCACGGCTTCTTCACTGAACCAGCGAAAAAACTCTGCAGCATAGGTGGCTTCGCCGATGGCATCGGCATGGGCCTTGCCGTTTTCCAGGGTGATCAGCCGAGCAAATTCCGGCAATCTGGCTGTCATCAGTTCCCAGGCTTTGCGCAGCACTTCGGCGCGCGCACGCGGGGTCCGCGCGGCCCAATCGGCCATCGCCGCTTCGGCCGCATCAAGCGCAGCGTCTGCATCAGCGATTTCAGCGGAGGCAACCGAGGCCAAAACGGTCTCGTCGGCCGGATTGAACACGTCAAACCGCTGACCCTCAGACCCTTCGCGCCATTCGCCATTGATATAAAGATCGGTTTTCATTGAAACATCCTTCGGGTCAGAGCAGATGACGCAGTGGCTCATCAAGTCGCGCGGCAAATCCGTCAAGCAAACGTATGGCTGTGTCGATATCCGCCAGATCGAGCGCATAGGTCAAGGTCAGTGCAAAATTATCGCCGTCCCTGCAAATGGTCAAAACAGGCGCGTCTTCCGCGCCGGACGAACCACCGGTAATGCGACTGGAGGTCAGATCGCGCAGGATCAAAGACACCTGCAACGCATCGCCAGGCAAAGCATGAGACAGCGAACCCAGATCCGGATCGGCAAAGAAACTTGAAATGCGCAGTGTTGGTTGATCAACACGAATATTGACGGTTTCGGCTTTGCTTGCTGCGCGCAGACTGGCCGCTGCGAAGCTCGCCCAAATCGTCTCGACCGGTACCGCTGCCGTTTCAGTAAGCCAGCTTTGAAACGCCGTAAACCCATCCTGAGAGACACGGGCTGTCAGTTGAGATATGGCAGCCGTATTGAGCGTCGTTGCTTTGGCGGGCCGCGCTTTCAGGGTCTCGATATCGCTCGCATGATAGGGCTGGGGCACACCATCAGCGGCCAGATCAGCCAGATCAAGCCCTTGCTCAAGTGCCAGACGCCGCGCCTTGGGTGACGCAAGAATGCGTCCGTCTGTCCGCAAATCCACCGGCATCGGTTTGGGCGTCGGCTTTGGTGCATCGTCACCTGGTGATGTGACCTCTTCCGAAGGGGCGGCAGCTGGTTCGCTTGCTTCCGGCTTTTTAACCAGTCGGCTCTGCGTCGGGTTGTCCGGCTTGCTGTCCGAGATCACGGCAATGACCTGTCCGACCGGCGCGTCTTCACCTTCTCCGGCGAGCAGGGCTTCGATAAACCCGTCATGCGCCGCCTCGACTTCCATCGTGGCCTTGTCAGTTTCAACCTCAAACAGCACATCACCCACCGCCACAGCGTCACCGGGTTTCTTGTGCCACGCGACAATCAGGCCGGAATCCTGGGTCATGCCCAAGGCAGGCATGATCACATCATGCGGCATGGATCATCTCCCCGGACATCAGCTTGCGTGCGTTTGCGGCGACCCCTTCAGGTGTCGGTACGGTGATATCTTCAAGGGCGGGAGAAAAAGGGATTGGTACATCCATTGCGCCCATCCGCAGAACCGGCGCGTCGAGATAATAAAACGCCTTCTCGTTGATGCGACTGGCGATCTCAGCTGTCACGCCATAGCTTTGATGGCCTTCATCAACCACGATGACGCGTGACGTCTTGCGTGCAGATTTCAGCAGGCCCTCTTCATCCAGCGGCACGATTGTGCGTGGATCGATGACTTCTGCCGAGATATTCTCGGCGGCCAGGATTTCAGCAGCTTTCTGGCAGACCTGAACCATCGAGGAGGTTCCGATCAGGGTGATGTCCGTGCCTTCGCGCAGAACATTCGCCACGCCAAAGGGGATCAGATACTCCTCCTCCGGCACCGGTGCCTTGTCATTATACATCAGCTTGTCTTCGAAAATGACGACCGGGTTATTTTCCCGGATTGCCGTTTTCATCAGACCCTTGGCCTCATAGGCGGAGCTGGGCATGGCTACCTTCAGCCCGGGAATATGCGCCACCAAAGCGTGGAGGGATTGCGAATGCTGTGCCGCCGAGCGCCGGGTTGCGCCCATATTGGTGCGCAGCACCAACGGGACGCTGAGCCTGCCGCCAGACATATAGTGGGTCTTGGCCGCCTGGTTGCACAATTGGTCCATGATCAGGAAAATGAAGTCACCAAACATCAGATCGACAATCGGCCGTGCGCCGGTCATGGCCGCGCCCACGGCAATCCCCATGAAGCCGGGTTCCGCTATTGGTGTGTCGACCACACGTGCCGTGCCAAACTCTTCAACCAGGCCCGACAAGACCTTGAACGGCGTGCCCGCTTCAGCCACATCTTCACCGATGATGAAGGTGGTTGGGTCGCGGCGCATTTCTTCGGCCAGAGCTTCGTTTACGGCTTGAGATAACGTAATTTCACGCATGTTTTTTCCTCAGCCTCCAACTGTCAGGGATGCAGGGTCGGTCGGTGCATAGACATGCATGTCGACCTCACTAATATCTGGATACTTGGCAGCCAAAGCGTATTCAACTGCTGTCTTGGCATCATCCTTCACCCCGGCGCTGATGGCGTCGAGTTCCTCGGAGGTGGCAATGCCTTCTTTCGTCAGCCAGGCGCTGAACAGCGTGATCGGATCGCGCTCTTCTTTCCAATGCTTCTCTTCGTCTTTGGTGCGGTAATATTCTCGGTTGATGTCACCCACATGGTGGCCGTGATAGCGGTAGGTCATCAACTCTATGAAGAACGGACCTTCACCATTGCGCGCCCTTGCGACAAGTTTTTGCGCCAATGTGTTGACGGCCAGCACGTCCTGGCCGTCAACCTGATGCGCTTCAATACCAAAGGCTTCTGCGCGCGCGGTGATGGAACCGGCCGCGATTTCCTCCGTGCGGGTATATTCGGAATAGCCATTGTTTTCACAGGCATAGATGACCGGCAGATTCCACAGGGCAGCCATGTTCATGACTTCGTACATCAGGCCCTGTGCGGTGGCGCCATCGCCGAAGAAACAGACGGTGACATCGTCCTTGCCAAGCAATTTGGCGGTGAATGCGGCACCGGTTGCAATGCCCATGGACCCACCAACAATTGCATTGGCCCCAAGGTTGCCATGGCTCTGATCCGCGATATGCATGGACCCGCCCTTGCCACGGCAATAGCCTTCTTCCTTGCCCAGCAACTCGCAGAACATCTGCTTGAAGTTTGCACCCTTGGCAACACAATGGCCATGACCGCGATGGGTCGAGGTAATCTTGTCGTCGTCGGTCAGCGCCTCACAAATGCCAACTGCGACAGCTTCCTCACCGGAATACATATGCGTCAGACCCGGCATCTTGGCCGTCAGATAAAGCTGATTGGCATTGTCCTCAAATGTGCGGATGCGCACCATCTGGGTATACATGCGCAAATATTCTTCGGAATTGGTCTTGGTGTTTTTTGCGGGGCTCATCTTCAAAGTCTCTCTAGGGGAGGAGCCTGACCCATATGGGCCAAGCTCCCCAGGGAGGTTAGTAACGATTGGCAATTGGCAGATGTTGTGCCGGGAAGAGCGAAATGACTTCGCAACCCTTATCCGTCACCACAACTTCTTCTTCGATCCGGGCGGCCGAGTAGCCGTCTGTTGCCGGGCAATAGGTCTCAAGCGCAAAGACCATGCCGGTCTGGATTTCCATCGGATTTTCCAGTGAGACCGCACGACTGATGATCGGACGCTCATGCAGGGCAAGACCCAGACCATGGCCGAATTGAAGACCGAAGGCAGACAGCTCGTCCGGGAAGCCGAACTCTTCGGCTTTCGGCCAGGCCTTGGCGACAACATCAGTGCTGACACCCGGCTTGATCAGGGCAATCGAGGCGTCAATCCATTCACGTGCTTTCACATAGGCATCGTTTTGCGAGGGTGTCGAGAAGCCGATATTGAAGGTTCTGTAGTAGCAGGTGCGATAGCCCTGATAGCTTTGCAGAATATCAAAGAAGGCCTGATCACCCGGCCGGAATTGACGGTCGGTGAAATTGTGCGGATGCGGGTTGCAACGCTCGCCGGAGATCGCATTGATGGCTTCCACATCATCGGAGCCCCATTCATAAAGCAGCTTGTTGGACAGAGCGACGATTTCGTTCTCCTTGACGCCGGGCTTCAGCTCTTCATAGATCGCATGATAAACACCATCGACCATGCTGGCCGCCTGATTGAGCAGCTGAATTTCATCGATGTTCTTGATCTCACGGGCGGACAACATGACCTGCTGACCATCCACAACATGCAACCCGGCTTCCTGCAGGGCAAAGAACATGGCTGTTTCAGCATAATCGACACCGACGGGCATGTCGGCCATGCCTGCCTTTTTGATCAGCGATGCAATTTCTTCGGCATAACGTTTCATCAGGCCAAAGCTTGGCGGAATGGTGCCGCGCATGCCGACAACACCGGCACGCATGCGCTCAGGGTCCAGCCAATCGCAATATTCGCGGTGATGCACAGCTGCAGATCCAAAGTCCCAGACATAGGGTTCTTCATCACCAGCCAGCAAAGCGAACCGGCACATCTTGTCGCGTTCCCACTCACCAATCTTGGTGCCGGTGACATAGCGAATATTGTTCACGTCAAACAGCAGCATCGAGCCGAGATTTGACTTCTTCAGCGCATCTTTGGAGCGGCTCAGGCGGTAGCGGCGCAGCCTGTCATGATCGACCCGGCGTTCAAAATCCACCGCAGTGTGGCCCAAAGCGGGGATGTGACGATCCCACCGCCAGCGTGGATCCATATCACCTGGCTGCAGGATTCTCGGGTTAAGGGCATTGTTGTTCATAGTAGCCTCCATGCGCCCTGAGGCGCTGTATCGATTGCGTTATGGGTCGGGAGGCGGAGCTCCCCCGGAAAACACCAACTTCACCCGCAATGCAGTTTGTGAGTTCCGATCATTTCAAAGTCAGGTCGATCAAGTCGTCTTCAGATGCGGATATTTCTCTGTCAGCAGCGAACCGGCGTAATAGGTCGGCTCATATTCCGGGGTTGCCTTGAGATCTTCAAGCCAGCGCGCGACTTCGGGAAATTCATCCCAATATGTCGCGAGGCCAATATCGTCCATTCTGACGATGATCGGCATCAGCGCAATGTCCGGAAGCATAATTTTTTCGCCCATGATCCAGGGACCACCGCTTTCGGCGAGCCAGCCTGCCAGACGCTCAACTCCGCGTTTCAGACGCAGCAGGGCTTCCTCCATATCGCTTTCAGGAAAGCCCGTGCGTCCCATCCGCAGAAGGAATTCACGCCGCAGCGGCTTTGAATCCGCCAGCGCCTGAAATTCTTCTTCGCTCATGGCCTGATAGTGGGGCAGAAAGGCCATATTGTAGCTGGGTATGCGGATTGCAGGCGTCGGCACTTCATCAATGTAGCGCAGCATTGAGCGCATATGCGCCCGCTCCGCAGCATCTTCCGGGACAAGGGAATTTCCGGAAGACATTTCGTCAAGATATTCCATGATCACGGCGCTGTCGGTGACAATCGCGCCGTCAAAAATCAGTGTCGGCACGACGCCATTGGGATTGATTTTCAGATATTCCGGACGCAACTGGTCGCCGACGAACAGATCAAGCTTGTGTTCTTCGAACGTCCAGCCTTTGGCGTGGAGCGTATACCGCACACGTTGTGAACAGGTCGATTGAGGGGCGTTGTGCAAAACAATCTTTGGCATGGCGCTAATCCCAGTTCAAAAAGCGGGGCAGACGGTTGTGTTTCGCCAATGTCCCGACAATGCCCAGGGGAAAGAAGATCAGGGCGAGCGCCATGACCAGACCTGAGGCAAGAATGTTGAGCTCGGACGCGCCAAGCGTGGCGACGAAGAACTCGTTGAATGCCACGATCATGATCGCTCCAATGACCGGACCTGCAACCGTCCCCTTGCCACCCAGAATGCACATCAAGACCATGTTCACTGACACCAGAATGATCAGATAGATGTTGGGGCGGATATAGGTGAGGTATTCCCCCCAGACAGCGCCGGCCATACCGACAAAAAAGGCTGACAGTGCGAAGGCCAGTGCCTTGTAGAGCCGTGTGTCAATTCCAGCGCTTTCAGCCTTGATTTCATCCGACGCAATCGCACGCAATCCCATCCCGAATTTGGAGTGCTTGACCTTGTAGGACACCCAGACTGTGAAGGCAGCCATGAACACGAAAGCGTAATAGTAAGGCAGCTTGGCCCACTGAACCGGCAAATCTGTTGAGGGAAGTGCAACGCCGGCCGCACCACCGACAAATTCCCAATTGTCGAACAGGATACGGGCAATCATCACCAGAGCCAGCGACGAGATGATGAATGACGGGCCGCGCACCTTCAACGTGATCTTGCCGATCACGAAGCCCAGCGCTGCGGCCAACAGACCCGCTATCGGTGCCAGAATGATTGTGGAGATTCCCATGCGGGCATAAATCATGCCTGCAAAATAGGCGCCCACTGCGAAAAACACATTGTGGCCGAGAGAGATGTAGCCGGTGAACCCGCCCAGAATGTTCCAGCCTGATGCCATCACGGCATAGCAGGCAGTGAACAGGATCATGTGGATCACGTAATTGTAGTTGCCGGTAAATTGCAACAGCGGCAGAGCCACGAACAGACCCAGCAGAAGCCATGGAAACCATGTTGCACGTGCCTTGTCGGTATGGGCTGCAATCTTTTCGTTGTGTTCTTTGCGGGCGGCGAGAACCTCAGTTGAGTTTTGAATAGCCATGGTGGTCACGCGAGCTCCGGTTTTTCGCCGAACAGCCCCTGGGGCCGAACAAGAAGAATGATGAACAAAGCGAGGAAGAAGGTCATGGTTGACCATGTCGCTCCGATATAGGCGCCAACAAAGGCGGCAACGACTGACAACATGAACGCGGCGAGCACCGTACCCAAAATTGATCCCATTCCGCCCAGAACGACCAGCGACATGAGGATGGCAATCCACTCCCAGTGTTTGGCGGGGAAGAAGGCGAACACGAAAGACACCAGCACGCCGGCGGCACCGGCCAGACCAATGCCTATGGCAAAGCTCACAACCCCAACCAGATTCACATTGACGCCGAGCAGTTGAGCCGCGTCGCGGTTTTGCGTGGTCGCTCTGATCGCGTTGCCAAAGCGCGAATATTTGAGGAACAGTGCCAGTGCCGAGATGATGGCAATGGAGATGATGCCGGCATAAAGCTGGCCAGTCGGGATGAATATGTCACCGATGAAAATCGCCTCGGTGGCGTAGCTGGGCGAGGTCACACGCTGGGTGTTGGTGAACATGCCGCCCAGAGCGCCTTCAACGATCATCGCAACTGCGAATGTCAGCAGAACTGTCATTTCTGAATATTTGGCACTTTTGGCTTCACGCTCAAAAACGAGCTTGTAGAGCAGAACACCGATTGCTGCCATTATCACTGTGGCAACAGGAAGCATCACAAGCGGATCGACGCCCCAAAGCTTGAAGGGCCAATAGGCGATATAGGCACCGGCAATTATGAGAGAGGGATGGGCGAGATTGACTATGCGCATGACGCCGAAAACCAGCGACAGGCCAGCGCCCATCAGTGAGAAAACGCCTCCAAGAGCAAGGCCGAGTATGAGAACCTGGATAATGTTTGACATGTGTTGCTCCTACGCAGCCTTGTTACTGCCGAGATAAAGTTCCTGGATCCGCGGATCAGCAAGAACCTCTTTCGCCGGTCCTTCAAACAGGGTACGACCAAGGTCCAGAACAACACCCCAATCGGCCTGTTTCAGCCCCATTTGCGCATTCTGCTCGACCAGCAGGACAGTGATGCCCTCTTGAGCCATCACATTCATGATATCGAACATCTCTTTGACGATTTTCGGCGCAAGTCCGAGGGAAGGCTCGTCCAGCATGACGATTTCGGGCTTGACGATAAGTGTGCGGGCCATTGCAAGCGTTTGCTGTTGCCCCCCTGACATCGTTCCGGCGAGTTGGGCCCTGCGTTCCTTCAAGATCGGGAAGCGCTCCATAACCTCGTCAACACGACGTTCCAGCTCAGTTTTATCTTCAAGGATGAAGCCGCCCATACGCAGGTTTTCACGCACGGTCATTTTGGGAAACAGAGCCCGTTCCTGAGGAACGAATGCAATCCCCTTGCGCATGATCTGGTCGGGGCGCAATCCGTTGATCGTCTCGCCCTTGTAGATCACTTCGCCTTCGCGAATGGCCAGCATGCCGCAAATCGCCTTCAGCAGGGTGGATTTGCCCGCACCATTCGGCCCGATAATGCAGTGCACCTTGCCGGGTTCAACCGTCATGGTCGCGCCATCCAGAATTGCGGGTCCGTTGCCATATCCGGCAATGATGTTCTTGACTGTCAGAAGGTCCGTCATTATGCCGCCTCCTCATCTACGCCACCAAGATAGGCATCAAGCACTTTGGGGTCTTTCTGGACCTCCTCAGGTGAGCCATTGGCGATCACCGAACCATGCGCCATGACAATAACCCGATGGGACAGCCGCATGATCAGTTCCATATTGTGTTCGACGATCAGAACCGTCAGACCTTGCTTGTTCAAAATTCGAATGTGAGACACAATTTCCTCAAGCAGCGTCGGGTTTACCCCGCCGGCGGGCTCGTCGAGCAGAATGATTTTTGGATCACTCATCAGCAGCGCCGCAAGATCCATGAGCTTCTTTTGTCCATAGGACAGATTGGCTCCGTCTTCATGCGCAATTCTGGTGATGCCCAGGAAGTCCAGTATTCCCATTGCCTTGTCGACTTCTGCCTTCGGCATTGCGGGCTTCATGAAATCCCGCCAACCGTTGATCTGTGCCTGGCAGATGATATTTTCCAGGACCGTCATATCGCTCAAATTCCGGGAAATCTGAAATGTGCGGGACAGACCGAGGCGGGTGATCTGGTGCGGCCGCAGCATGTCTATGCGCTGACCATCCAGATAAATCTCGCCGCTTGTGATCGGCACCGTTCGACTGATGCAATTGAATGCGGTCGTCTTTCCAGCGCCGTTTGGCCCGATGAGAGCTGTAATTGTACCTTTTTCCACTTCGAACGAACACTGATCGACGGCCTTGATGCCCCCGTAATGCTTACAAAGCTGACGAACTTCCAACATGCTTCACCTCCCTGGCGAGCGCCGCGCTCTTTTGGTGAGCGCGGCGTTATCTGTGCTTTTAGAATTTACCCTTTGGGTATGTCATCTTTGAAGCACCTTCGAATTCATCTGTCGGATAGACAAATTGAAGTTCGCCACCGTTCCACTGGGTCATGATGTAAGGCTTGTTGATCGGCAAGCCCCGCTCGTCCCAATGAAACCGACCAAGAACGGTTTGAACCGGAGCATCCTTGGTGCGTGCAGTGAGCCATTCGCCCATGGCAGCATTGTCTGTCGAGCCGGCACCAATGATGGCCTGTTCGATACCCTGACAAACAGCAAAAGGAATTGCGCTGTCTTCATCCGGCACGTCACCATTGGCCGCTTGATAGGCTGCAACGAAGTCGCTGTTTGAAAAGGCCTCGCCCGACAACACGGACTGGAAGTTCACGTCTTTATGCCAGGACGTATGGACAAGCACACCTTCTGCAGCATCCCCTGTGCCTTCCAGATATTCCGATTGCGTACCCTGAGACAGATAGACCAGTTTTGGCGTTGCACCGACAGTCTTCAAGGCGCGAGTCAACTGAACGGCTTCTTCAGCTGATGCGGTCAGACCAACGATCAATTCAGCGCCGGAACGCTTGATCGAATTGGCAAGATTGAGCCAATCGTTGAAGCCTTCTTCCGGCCATTTCTCGGTGTAGACAACTTCAATTCCTGTGCTGATCAGGAAGCCGGGCGCAAGATCTGCAACCAGACTGCCATCAGCAGGATCGGTGACTTCCAGGCCGAGCAAACCGGCTTCGACAGCATTGGCGAAGAAATCGTCAGCAGCGACGACAGCCACAGTGCTCGGTGCTTCGCCTTCAGGGATCAGGTCTTCAATGATACCTTTCAGTGTAGCACCGACATATTCCGCAACATTTGGCTGGAAATAGAAGATGTTCTTGTGACCCTGCGTGTAGATGCGCAACGCGCCGCCAGCAGGCAGCGGATGGACAAAACCGTTTTTCGCCAGGATGTTGGCGACCGGAAAGCTGAGGCGTGACGAAAATGTGCCGAACACAGCTTCGACGCCGTCAACATTGATGAAGCGTTCATACTGGTTGATGGCGGTTGCCGTATCGGAGCGGTTGTCCGAGATGATCAGATCAACCTGACGACCCAGAATACCGCCACGTTCGTTGATCATATCAACGCATAGCTGGTAACCAAGCTGGTGTTTTTCGCCGGCGATTGAAAAACCGCCGGTGAGTGGAAGTGATGCGCCAATTTTCAGATTGTCGGCATATGCCGTGCTGGCCATGAGCGACATGGCCGCCGTTGCGGCAACAAGTAAGTTCTTCATTTTTTTCTCTCCCTAATTAGGCGCCGATCAAGTTCGGGCGACGCCAACCCGAATGGCGGCGCTACACATGAATGCAGCGCCGCAAGTTTTTACTCCTAAGACTTGGCTGGAACTTCCAAACCGGTTGGAACTGATACGTTTTCGCTTTCAAGTTTCATGCCCGAGGTCAGCGCCACGGTTTCCAAAACTGCAGCAAAATCTTCGGCCAGATAGGCGTCCGGATCATCCTTCAGCATGGCTGCGCCGAAATGCGCCTGAAAGGCTTCGCGTGTGGTTGCTGTGACAGGCATGGTGACGCCCAGCTTTCGGGCAGCAGCCAGGCCCAAATCGAGATCCTTGCGCATCAGAGCGGGGGTGAATGTGGTTGTCCAATCAAGATTGACCATCGCGTTTGATTTGTAGCGCGTGAAGACCGATCCCATGACGGACGCATTCATGAAACTCAGAAACGCATGACGGGGAACGCCTGCTTTTTCGCAAAGCAGCGTAACTTCGGCCAGGTTCTGAGTGACCACACCGAGAAATACATTATGTGCGATTTTGCAGAAACGGGCGAGTTCACCTTCACCCACATAGGAAACACCGGAGCCAGCAACAGTCGCGATGAGCGCTTCGACTTTCTGGAATGCTTCCGCTGGCCCTGAACAAACGGCGCTCAGCTTGCCAGCGCGCACGCATTTGCCATTGCCACTGACCGGAGACGCTACAAGCTGCGCATTGCGCGCTGCAAGGCGCTCGCGAATATCAGCGGATTGCTCGGTGCCGATTGACGAGCAATCGACGAAAATTGCGGGCGTTGCATCTCCGGATAGAACACCGTTCTCTCCGAAATAGACCTGTTCAACATCAGCGCCCGTTGACACCATGGTGAACACGATGTCGCATTCACCCAGATCGCTCGGCGAATCCACAAGTGTCGCGCCCAGATCGGCCAGCGGCTCTGCTTTCGAGCGTGTCCGGTTCCAGACATAAACGTCGTTACCACCCCGAACCAGACGCTCCGCCATGGGGTAACCCATGCGGCCCATCCCGATCCAACCTATCTTCTTGCCAGCCATGTTCTACTCCATATTTTCAGTTTTATTGAATTCTTGTGTGGGTTCTGCGTGAAGATCAGTCGCTGCCGTGGACAATCCAGACCATGTCGACGCGAACCTGCGCATCCCGGATCAAATTGAGGACCGGGCATCGCACTTCGGTTTCCTCTACGACTTCCTGAAGCCGTGCAGCCGTTTCATCGGTAAACACGCGCGCTTCGACTTTCACACTTTGAAAGTGCGGAACCACACCGCGTGCGCCCTGCCGTCCTCGCACGTCAATTGTAAAGGCAGCATCGAATGCAATGCGCTCATAGATGAAGTCCATCTCTGCAGCCGTGCGGCCGAATGTGACACCTTCACACGCACAAAGGGCTCCCAGGACAGCTTGGAGCGGCGACGCGCCCAGCCCGGTTCCGCCATGGGCAATTGGCTCATCCATGGTGAAACAGCCGAATTCGCCAAAATCAACCGTGGTGGCAAGGGTCGCGCCATTTCTAGCGGACAGCGCCTTTCGGCGGATGAGTGGTGTGGAAAAATCTTTGGCTTCGACAACGGCTCCCATGAGGCCTCCCAGCAAGTTAGGTTGTGCAATCGTTTGCATGATTTGGTAACATCGGCAGAATTCACTTGTCAAGACAATATGCAATCGATTGCGTTTTGACTCGCACCTGCTAGGTTCCACCGAACAGTCAAGCGGGGAGTATCAAAGGAAGAATGATGAATAAGCGACTTACATTGAAGGACGTGGCAAAGGCCGCAGACGTGCACGTCTCCACAGTGTCACGGGCCCTCGATCCAAACTCCAGCACATCTCTTTCCGAGGAAGTTTCCAATCGTATCAAGGTTGTCGCCAAGGAACTGGGCTACCGACCGAACAGAATTGCGGCTGGTCTTCGCACCAATAAATCCATGACTGTTGGAGTCATGATCCCAGACATTACCAATACCTTGTTCCCACCGATTGTCAGAGGAATCGAGAGCACGCTCGAGCCCTTTGGCTACGCAACAATCCTTGTCAACACAGACAACATACCCGAACGAGAATTGCGGTTGATAGAGGTCCTGAGAGAACGTGGCGTGGATGGCATCATCACCGTTGCGGCACACCGGAATGACCCTGGAATCGCCGAATTGATCGAACTTGGCATTCCCGTGATCTCATTGAACCGACGGCTGGATATTTCCACAGTTCCATATGTTATCAACGATGATAATGTTGGTATGAAACTGCTTCTAAAGCATTTTTTCGATCTCGGTCATCGCAGGATCGGCCACATTGCCGGCCCCAGAGACCTGTCGACCGGGCAAATACGCGCCGCTGCTTTCAGCGAAGGCTGCAAAGCTCACGGGCTGCCGGACTGCGCCGATCTGATTTATTATTCTGATCGATTCGAGGAAGCAGAAGGCGAGCGCTGCACCGTTGAGCTGCTGCGCACCAACCCGGATATCACCGCCTTGCTTTGCGCCAATGATCGACTGGCGATTGGTGCTTATTCCGGCATCAGATCATTAGGGCTGCGCGTTCCGGAGGACATCTCCGTGACCGGCTTCAACGATTCGCCAATTCTGGAATCAATCCCGCCAAGGTTGACCACAGTCAGAATCCAGAAATTTGAAATTGGCCAGGCCGGAGCAAAACTTTTGCTGAATGCGTTGCAGGGAGGCGCCAAGGGCCCCATTGGAACAGTCCTTCCAGTTGAACTGATCATCCGCGACAGCACTTGCGCCCCGAGATCCGAATCATAAAAGCAATAGAGCGCTCAAACAAAAACCTTTCTTCGCAAATTCAACCCGACCCATCATTGATACTCGCACATTTCGCATTGCAATCGATTGCGTAATCCAATAGAAAATTGCGCGAGTTACGGGCCGGTTTTACTGAAATCCGCCAGCCCAACCTGACGCTTGATGAGCAGACACATAATACAATTTATAGTAGAACTATGAATTCGCTGAACGAAACCAGATGTTCATGCTTGCAACGCCTCTGCTTGATTTCGTGCCTGGCATGATAGTTGTGTAGCTCCATTCTATCATCGCCGACAATGTGATTTCTTAACCCGGAGATTTCTGGTGCATAACGCTCTTTATATGCTGGCTGCCATGCTGGTGGGGATTCTGATTTCCGCGCAACCGCCCCTGAATGCCGTTCTCGCCAGCCACATCGGCAGCTCCATCGGAGCCACCATCATTTCCATATTTGTGGCTTTGGTATGCATGCTGGCAATTTCTATCCTTTTTGGTGCCGGTGAACTGACGCGCCAGACCCTGTCCAGTGTGCCCTGGTGGGCGTTTCTTGCCGGTGCAATCGGTGCGATTTTCGTCGCTTCCGGAGTCGTCATCACGCCCGTGACAGGTGCGCTGGTCTATTTTGTCTGCCTCATCGCCGGCCAGTTGATTGGCGCGATGCTTGTCGACCAATTTGGTGCGTTGGGACTGAACGTCAGAGAAATATCCATTCCAAGAATGATCGGAGTGGCTTTGGTCATTGCCGGTGCGGTTCTGGTCAGCTTTAAATAGATTTACGCTATCGCTCCATCGCGGATATCCAGGCCCTGTACAATTAGACAAGAGAGCTATTAAAGCTTGAGTGGCCATCTGCGAGATCAGCAGCAGATCACATGCATTTGATGCAGAGAAAAGAAAGCACGGATTTATGACTGAAAAGAACATCGCTCTCATCGTCGGCGCGACGGGTCTGTCAGGCAGTTACACGGGTCGCCTGCTCAAGGAGCAGGGCTGGACAGTCGTGACTGTCTCGCGCAGTGCTGTCAATCTGGATTTTTCGGATCGTCATATCGCGGCGGATCTGAAGGATGCTGAAGCCAGCCAGGCAGCGCTGGCGGCAGCTGGTGATGTGACCCACGTGTTTTACTGCACCTGGTCACGCGAAGCCAATGAAGATGAAAATGTCCGCGTCAATGCGCTGATGATCCGAAATCTGTTTGAGGGGATCGCCGATGCACCCGTGCGCCACGCGGCCTTGGTGACAGGTCTCAAGCATTATCTCGGCTCTTTCGAAGACTACGCGAATGTAAAACCCTACACGCCGTTTCTGGAAAACAGCCCGCGTCTGTCCGGCCCCAATTTCTACTATGCGCAGGAAGATGTCCTGTTCGAGATGGCCGAACGGCAGGGTTTCAGCTGGTCCGTGCACCGCCCCCACACCATGATCGGTCTGGTCATCGGCAATGCCATGAACATGGCGGTGACACTGGCTGTCTACGCCTCGATCTGCAAACACACCGGCAGGCCGTTCGTCTATCCCGGCTCGCCAGAGCAATATAATGCGGTCACTGACGTGTCAGACGCGCGCATCGTGGCGGCCCAATTGCTTTGGGCAGCGACCACACCAGAGGCCGCGAATATGCCTTTCAACACGGTCAATGGCGATGTTTTCCGCTGGACGTGGCTGTGGCAGCAGATCGCAGACTACTTTGGTGTGGAAGCTGCGGACTATCCGGGCCACCCGACCCCGCTGGAAACCCAGATGGTCGACGCCCCCGGAATCTGGCCCGAGATCGTTGCCAAACACGGGCTTCAGGACATCCCGGTCGGCAAGCTTGCCTCCTGGTGGCACAGTGACGCTGATCTGGGCCGTGACATTGAGTGCTTCACCGACATGACCAACAGCCGCGTCCTTGGCTTTGACGCCTATCAGCCGACACCTGACAGCTTCATCCAGGTATTCGATGAGTTGCGGGCACGCAAGATCATCCCATCCTGAGACCGCACGAAGACGAGCAAAAGCGCTGCGTCATCTATGGTTCTGAACATGACGGTGCCGTTTAAGGGCGTTTCGAAAAAAGAATCTCTACACCGGATAGTTTAGGGTCAACCGATTACACTGCAAACTATCAACAACCCGATCGGCGCGAAAGTGTCACCCATGTCTTAGATACAAACTGTTCCCTATGTATCCAGGTGGGACAAAGGCCAACGCCAAAAGCGTCGTGGCGCATTAATCCAGTTGGCGAACCGGACCAAGCAGGCCGAGGGATTGCAGTGCCGTGTGGACCTTAGTTGCCGCGAGTACGCCATGGTAAATATCCAATTCTTTGGATCCAGAGCTTAGATCCACTACAAATTGTTGAATGTCACGCAGTTGCGATTGGAGATCCACTAATTCGTTTGCGCCCATAAGCCTCTTCATATGGGAATGGCTTGGGCCGAGGATTTCCCAATTTCCACGGGAACCGAGATCTTTGTAACTATCCGGGCAGGTGCCCACGAGGTTGGAAACGCAGCGATGACGGAGGGCGTCCATGATCTGGTCAACTGCATAACGCGCACCTGCAACGCGACTTGGGTGATCGGTGTCGGCAACTGCATGTGGAAGAAGAAGCACACGACCTTCAAATTCTCTTTCAAGTAACAAATATGGTGCCAACGGACCGGTTGGTGCCTGCCCGGCGGACACGAATATGTCCGCGTCGATGGCCGCATGGCCGACCTTGTCACTGGCAAGTGCTGCGCATAATGCTGCAAGGTCGATAACCTCGCCTCGGTCAAAATTGATGACAAGAGCCCCATTGTTAAGAGCGGAGAGAACACCGCGATCGATGACACCGGAATTAGCGTAGCGGTCCGAATTCTGATCGGGAGGGCCGAGGCCGATATGAACGGAAAGGATATCCGCCTCTCTGGCGGCATCGGTTGCGGAGGCGGCATAGGAAAAACCACGGGCTTCAATCCAGTCGCGATGATGCGGTCGTGCATGTACGACCACGTCCATGCCGAAAGCCTGGCCCAGTCGGGCAACTTCCCGGCCAATATTACCAAAGCCTATAACTGCAAGACGGTGGGTCTCAAGTGCGCGTGTGGGATAATTGCGCAAATCTCGCCCAGTATCGAAGGCACCCATAGTAACCTTATCATGCAGCCTGTCGATGGGAAGATCGGGCCGGACACGCAGGATCGCTTTGAAGACCATTTGTGCAGTCGCCCGCGAATTGATGCCGGGCGTATTCATGAGCGGAGCCGCTCCGCCGGTGCCGCTGCTTCCGCCCCAGCATCTGGAACGCATATTACCCGTGCCAGCACCGATACGAACACCGCCACGAGGGAACCGGGCCTCTGCAGGCACAATGGTCGCTGCGGCGATGACTGCGTCATAGCCTACCGCTGCTTCCTCATTGATTTCATCTTCGCTGCTGAGATCTGGGCAATAGAAAAAATGCACCAAGCCCGGTTCAGGGCGGCTTACTGTTCTGGCCGATCCAACATGAAAACGTCCGCCCTTTTCGATGATGTGGGCCTCAACCTCATGCGGCGATGGCTGACCGTCAGCACCGGGAGCCAGTCCAATCAGGTCGACAATAAGAACACGGTGAGTATAGGTCATCGATATGGAAATCACTTCCTGTATGGTCGAGCAGCGAAGCCGCTTTGTTGAAAGAGCGCGCAATGTGTATCGAGAGGGACCGTCTAATCCGTCACGAACTCGACAGAGCCCAACAATGAATTGACACGGTATGTTTTGCCCCCCTCGATCGGAAGGGCGCCGATCCGCGCACCAGTGATGACTGTGTCTCCAGCGTTCAGTGGCTGGCCCAACTCTGAGGCATAGTCTGCCAGCCAACAAAGCGGCACCAAAAGGTCGTTAAAAGACGGACCACCCTGCGACGTTGCGACGACAATTCCGTCTGCTTCAAGCGTGATCTTGAGCTCTGCCAGGGAAGGCAAGTTCTGCGCTGATAATCCCGAGCCCAAAATCACACCCGCATTGTTCAGATTGTCCGCCAGGATCAAGGGGAAAGGCATCTCATCAGGGCGAGTGTAGCGCGACTGGAACAGCTCTAAGGCCATACTGCAAGCCGACACCGCCAGTTCGGCCTGATCAACACTGGATCGCGCAGGCAATGCCGACCCAAGCGTGAATGCCACCTCAATTTCAATATCCGGAAGCACCCCGCTGAGACGGGCCGGTGAACTGATCACATCGCCTCGCAGTGGCGCGGCGGCCCAGCGGACACCATCGGGGCCCATGCCGACTTTCCACCCGGAGCTGGTGTGGCGGCGCAGGTAGGACGCCTGAACAGCACGCGCGTCTTCCACGCTGTGGGGAGTAACGTCCGCGGAAAGATTGTCTATCTTTGCACTACGGCGCCAAAGCTCATCGAGCAGGTCCGCCGTCTGATCAGCACTGTTCATGCAGATGCACTCCGTCGGAAATCCCCATCCAATGGCGGCATGGCGCGTCGCCAGGCGTCATCACCGGTGCGTGCGGCGAGTCGGTATTTTAGGGCCAGAAGACCACCCTCACGGTCGATATCGGCAATGCGCTCGGCCGCCAGCGCCGCGAGCTCTTCTGCCTTCGGCCCCTCGGGATCGTTGTAGAGCGCTACCAGATCGTCGACATAGAGATTGGGTAATCCGCCAATTATGCCCGCGCCGCCTGCCCGCAGCAGGCGCGGGAGCACGCGATCATCTCCGGTAAAAATTGCAAGATCCGGAAATGCACTGACATATGCCAACCCACTCGCGATATTGCCGGTCGAGTCCTTAACGCCAGCAATGATTGTGCCAAGACGCTCTTGCAGCGCCCTGACAAGATCATGGGTGATGGTCACACCTGTCATTTGCGGAATATTGTAGAGCACAATGCGGATATTCGGCGACCCCGCACGCGCGCAAACAGCGTCATAAAAGGACACCAGCCCCTCAAGGCTTGGATTCTTGTAGAAATAGGGCGGAAGCATGAGAATATCGCTGCACCCAAGGCTCACCAGGTCCATCATTTCCTGCGCCGCGACTCCTACGGAAGGAGACATGATGGCTGGCAAGAGATGATGGGACTGAATATCAGCCTGCAAAAGCGCTTCAACGGCCGCGCGTTTTTCGTCAGAGGTGAAGGCGACGCCTTCTCCGGTGCTGCCAAATGTCGACACACGGCTCCCGCCGCGCGCCAAGAGGTCACGGGCATGAGTTACAAGCCGGTTGATATCGATGGACAAATCTGGATGCAGAGGCGTCAAGATTGCTGTCATTATACCACTAAGCGGCGGGGCATTAGGCGCTGTAATAATCATTTTGCGTGTTCTTGATCAGGTTATGTTTGAGAGTATTTGGGTAAGGATGACGGGACGTATCCAAGATTGCGGGAAATATCCAAACATGCCGATACGAGAAGTTTGGAGATATCGGGAGTCCTACTTCTGATGATCTCCGGGTCCGTACCAGAAACGGAACATGCCGCTACCACCCGACCACTCGTGTCGTAAATTGGAGCGCCAACACAAAAGTTGCCGATCTCATTTTCCTGGTCGTCCAATGAGTATCCTCGCTCATGAATAATCTTGAGTTGATCAGTCAGCTCGGCGAGGTCGGTGATCGTATTTGCAGTCACCCGTGGCATGCCAGAACGCTCTAAAATGTCACGTGCGTTCTGCGGTGGCATGTGCGCAAGGATTGCCTTGCCAACTCCGGTACAGTGCATCGGCATACGGTCTCCAACAGCGGTGCGGGCCACCAGGCGTCGTGATGATTCAACCGCGTAGATGTAGAGGACCCTGTCTCCATCCAAATAAGCCAGATAGACGGACTCTCCGGCATTATCGGCGAGGGCGCGCACATGCGGTGCCGCGCGATCGCGCACTTCAACATTAACCCTGACAGATTGGGTCAAAGCCAGAGCGCCAGTGCCCAGAGCATAGGCTTCGCCATCGATCTTCTCGATCAATCCTTCAGCAATGAGCGAACGCAGGATTGTGTGGGTCGTGCTTTTCGGCATCTCCAGACGTTTGCTGATCTCGCCTAGAGAGAGCCGTGGCTCCTGGGCACTGAACAGCTTGAGCATTCGAACCGCCTTGGCTAGGCTCTTATTGGTCGACAGTTTGGTTTTTCTGGTTGTCATGTCACAGCCCTCAGTCGTCCTGGTCGGGCACGACACCAGCGAGATCGAGGCTTTCAGCGAGATGACACGCCGACCAATGCCCCGGTTCAACCTCGCGCAGCGTCGGAGCCTCGGTCCTACAGATTTCCCCGGCATAACGACAGCGGGGATGGAAATAGCAGCCACTCGGCGGATTGGCGGCGCTCGCGACCTCCCCTCCCAGAATGATGGTTTCGTCGGGGAGGTCAGGGTCTGGCTTGGGTACCGCCGACAGCAGTGCTTCAGTATACGGGTGCTGCGGGCGACTATACAACTGTTCCGTATCCGTTAATTCGATAATCTTGCCGACATACATTACTGCAACACGGTCTGCGATGTGTTCAACAACACTCAGATCGTGCGCGACAAATATAAAACTCAAATTCAACTCCTGCCGAAGATGCTGAAGCAAATTGAGAATCTGGCCCTGAACGGACACATCCAATGCGGAAACCGGTTCGTCGGCAACAACAAGGACGGGGTCCGTCACGAGGGCACGCGCTATACAGACACGCTGGCGTTGCCCACCAGAGAAGGCATTGGGGTAGCGCGACAGAAAAGCCGGATTGAGCCCGCATGATTCTGCGATGCGTTCTACCTTGCCATTGATCTCGGATTCGGGGATCTTCTGGGCCCGCAGGGGTTCTGCAATAATGTCGCGCACCGTCATACGTGGGGAGAGTGAGGAAAATGGGTCCTGGAAAACCATATTCATGTGGCGTCGGTTCCGCCGCAGTGTTTTCTTGTCAGCACTTGCGAGATCGATGCTCTCGTCATCCAGTGGAGAAAAATGCACCGCCCCGCCGGTGGGATCAATGGCGCGGATTATGCAGCGTCCCAGCGTGGTCTTGCCACACCCGGATTCACCCACCAGGCCAAGAACTTCACCCCGGGCCAGCTCAAAACTGACATCGTCGACCGCTTTGACATAGCCAGTGACCTTGCGTAGCGCCCCACTTTCGATCGGGAAGTACTTCTTGAGACCCTCAATCTTCAATAATGGCTTATTACTCATTTGTGGTTCCTGATTCAAGACCGGCGGCAGCGAGGACTTGGGGGTAGCGGAAGCAGGCGGATTTGTGTCCCGGCGCCACTTCGACCAGTGGCGGTACCACCTGATCACAAATGCCCGCTATGCCGACAGGGCATCGTGGAAAAAACCCACACGCTGTCGGCTTGTTAATTGGGATGGGGACGTTGCCCATGATCGTTGCAAGCGGCTCACCGGATTTCTTGCCAATGCGCGGCGCCGAGCCCATCAAACCCTTGGTGTATGGGTGCTTAACCGACCGGAATAGCTCACGAACGGGGGCGTGCTCGACAATCGAACCCATATACATCACCGCCACTTCGTCTGCCATTCGTGCGATGACACCCAGATCGTGGGAAATATAAAGGATCGCCATTCCAAGGTCTCTTTGCAGGTCCCGCATCAGGCGGAGAACCTGCGCCTGAACCGTCACGTCGAGCGCAGTAGTCGGCTCATCTGCGATCAGCAGGCGTGGACGCGAGGACAGCGCCATGGCTATCATGGCTCGTTGCCGCATACCACCCGACAGATGGTGCGGATATTTCTTGAGCGTTTCGGCCGGTGCGGGAATCCCCACCTTATCCAGCATGGCGATGGCGATCTCACGCGCTTCCTTTTTGTCGCTTGTGCGATGAAGAAGGATCGCCTCGATAAGCTGGTTACCAATAGTATGGACCGGAGAGAACGAAGTCATCGGCTCTTGGAAAATCATCGCGCATTCGCCACCCCGAATGCGCAGCAGTTCGGGATCATTTTTGCCAAGCGCAACAATGTCAGTTGGCGGGCGATCAGCATAATGTAACAGAATCTGACCACTCGTTTTGGCAATTTTGGGTGCAATCTGCAGAATTGATTGCGCCGTCATCGTCTTGCCGCAACCGGATTCCCCCACCAAGCCAAGTGTCTTGCCAGGTTTGATCTGGATATTCACGCCATCCGCCGCCACCAGATCACCCTCCAGAATTGGCAGGACCACGCGCAAGTTCTTGATTTCCAGCAATGGAGCGGTGGTGCTTTCGATGGAATCTGTGGGCTGAATTACTGAAGTGGACATGGTTTAACTCCTGTAGGGATCAGCGGCGTCACGCAGCCCATCGCCGAGGAAGCTGAATGCGATGACGATGATGATGATGAGACCGCCAGGCACCAAAAGCCAAGGGCTGAAGACCAGAGTCTGGATATTCTGCGAGTCAATCAGAAGCGTACCGAGGCTCACTGCCGGTGGACGAAGACCAAGCCCGAGGAAGCTCAGAGCGACTTCGCCCAAGATCATTTGGGGCACGGCAAGCGTGAGATGAACGATCAGATAACTCATGAAGCCGGGCAGCAGGTGATTGGTGATAATCTTGGCTTCGCTCACACCCGATACTTTTGCTGCCATAACGTAATCTTCCTCCCGCAGACTGAGCAGTTTCCCGCGAACGACGCGTGCAAGCGTGGTCCATCCGACTACGGCAAGAATTGTGGAGATACCGAAATAGACCTGAATCGGCGTCCAATGTGGCGGAACCAGAGCGGCGAGAGCCATCCAAAGCGGCAATGTGGGCAGAGACTGCAGAAACTCGGTTAAGCGTTGCACAAAATTATCGACCGCACCGCCGAAATAGCCAGAAATACCGCCAAAAAAGAGCCCAAGGCCAAAGCCGATAGCGAGGCCGAACAAGCCAACAAAAAGCGATGTACGGGCTCCGAACAACATCCTGCTGAAGAGGTCGCGTCCGAGTGTGTCGGTCCCGGCGAGGAAAATCTTACCATCCCCCTCAACTCCAAAAAAGTGAGTGTCCATCGGGATGAACCCAAACAGATTGTAAGGCTCGCCTTCTACGAAAAGGCTAATTTTATACCGCACGCTGGTATCAACCATATACTCGCGCTGAAAAGTTTCCCGGTTCAGTTCATTTTTCAGGGCATGAACGAACGGTCTGAGATGAAAATCTCCATCAGCATCGAAGAAGGTAATGGCCGTTGGTGGCGCCAGAAGATGATCGGTGTGCCTCTGGAAGGGGTCATAAGGTGCCACGAATTCGGCAATAAGCACGATCGCATATAGAAACAGGATAAAGCCAAGAGAGACGACTGCTAGTTTGTGCCGGTAAAACTTGGACCAGAATATCTGACTACGGCTCAGGACCCGGCCACCTTGTGGAGCGGAACTCTCAGAATCAATGGTGATGCTTGTCATGACATGCGCCTCAGTTGGTCCGGTTCATGCGGACACGCGGGTCCAGAATAGTCAGCAAGATGTCTGACATCACCACTCCCACCACAGTTAGCACGCCAAGCATCATCAGAGAGCTGGCCGCGACATAGGTGTCCTGCGCGATGATGGAGCGCAAAAGGAGTGGCCCGATTGTGGGCAGACCCAGTACGATCGCGACGATTGTCGAACCCGACACAATCTCCGGCAGTAGGTGGCCAGCCGTCGAGATGATTGGATTTAACGCAACCCGAAAAGGATATTTCATCAACAAGCGCCTCTCCGGAACCCCTTTTGCGCGAGCCGTAATTACATATTGTTTCTGGAATTCATCGAGCAGCTGGGAGCGGAGAATTCGGATCGTCGCTGCAGTCCCGGCGAGCCCCACCACCACCACAGGAACCGGAAGATGAATGAGCAGATCAACGAATTTGTCCCAACTCCAAGGTGCATTCATGTATTGCGGTGAATAGAGCCCGGTGGGCGTGACGCCAAAGAATTTGGCGGAGCCGACCAGCAACAGTAGTGCCAACAGGAAATTCGGTACGGCGAGGCCGATTACGCCAAGCAGGTTAACAGAGTAGTCTCCGAAGGAATATTGATGGGTCGCCGAATAGAGAGCGACTGGGATCGACACGGCGTAAACAAACACCATTGAGACGATGGAAAAAATAATCGTGAGCCAGAGGCGGTCTGCCAGCAACGTCCACACGGGCTGTTGCCATTCAAAGGAATAACCAAAATCTCCCTGCGTAACAAGCGGAACAATCCAGTTCCAATATTGCACATAGAGGGGCTGATCCAGGCCGTACCGTGCGGTCAGATAATCCAGTTGCGCTTGGCTGGCTGGAGAACCGGCAGCATCAAGCTGAGTGGAGTAGGTTTCAATAAAACTACCCGGTGGCAGATTGATAATGTAGAAGCACACGATCGAAATCAGAGTCAGATTTACAATCATATAGCCAAGACGGCGCACCGTATAGGAAAGCACTGATAACTTCTCCTCGTTTCCTCAAGGACGAGACAGTCCTGGGAATATAGCCCTAGAATGGAGCGCCGCACGGTGCGCGGCGCTGTTGGTGTCCTACAGTAATTTGCTCAGGTCCTTGACGGTACCGTACATGATGCGATTGGCATCATGGAAGTTGGGTGCCCCCCGGTAACCGCAGCGGACCGCGTAGATCAAGTCGTCTTCACCATCGAACTGCCAGTCTGTATATTGGAAGCCGGTGAGACGGATCGAGTCTTCTTTGCCAAGGCCGGTATCGTCATCGATGAGCAGTTTTATGCGACGCCAGTTCCATAAATCCTTGGAAGCCAGCAAGTAGGACCGGTTGCGTTGCCGCATGGAGTGGTCAGCATGGAAGCGTGTGAAGGAGGTGTCATCCTCACGCGCCCACTGTCGCAGAATGTCCTGATCATCCAGTGCGTTTCCTATTGTCAGGTACTCACCTGACACTGGGTCGCGACGGATCGTGAGTTTGGCCTTGCACCCCGGCAGATCGAAATAGTCCTTGGTCGGATCGAAGGTGATGCGCTGTCCATCGTCCTCAATCTTGATGCGGGCAGACTTTTCGGCCTCGAGTGGGCCGGCTTCGAAGGTCATGATGTCCCACAATTGACCATCAGGATCGACAACAACATTGCCCTCGCGCCAGCCAGGCTTGAGCGTGCGGCCCCAACTCTTCGGCACCCAAGCAGGGTCAAACGCCAGCTTGTTGCTCATAGTCCAGTTTTTGGCATTGAGAAGATCTGAATCGACTGGTGCGGAGACCACCAAAGCCTGGAAACCTGTGCCCCATACGCAAGGGGTGCAGTCTTCGAATGCCTTGTAGATCCGGCCATTGTGGATGGTGACTGCAACAGGGGCGCAATGGTAGTTCGGGCCATCGTGGTAATAGCCACCGGCAAACAGCCAGCCATTTTCAGAACCGGTCGGATGGGTCCAGGTGAAACCGCCATCATCGCTGCGGCGGATTACGATTGATCCATATTGCTGCGAGGTGCCGAAGATATAAAGGGCGCCATTGTGCAGAAACAATGTGCTCCAGTAGCAATTCATGATGTGGGTAACGTTCACCCAAGTCGCGCCATTGTCTTCGGATCGATAGATTGAAGTCAGGCTTTCTTCGGATTCCTGGTTCCTCGGGCAACCCACGCCGTAGTAGTCGTGGCTAACTACAAGTGCGCCATCTGGCAATCGAACCACGCTCGGGCTGCCGAGAAAGGTGCGGGTTTTTTCAGGTTGGTATTTAACTTGGCTAAGATTTGCAATCATTCTTGGACCTACGACCACTTTCTGGGCGTTAGAGTTTGTTGGGAAATCGGCCGGGCAAACATGGTCTGCCCGGCCGGAAGTCTTGAGGCGTGAGACCCTAGTCGGCTAGATACCACTGCTCAGAGTGAGCGCTACGAGTGTGGTCGATGAAGAGAGTATCTTTGCCGGGGAAGTTCTTGATCCGATTGGATCGGGCATAGATGTAGGGAACTTCGCCAACAGTGCCGATATGCAGCATTTGCTTGACCGTATTGGCAACAGCTTCAGTGCCAAGGGTATAGTACTCTGTGGAGCCCAGTTCACTGGCCTGCCACTGCTCGACCAACTTCTGCTGCGCGCGGAACTCTGCGGGAGGCTCTTCCCCTTCGGCCCCGTCGGTCAACTGCCAGGTGCGCCATGCCATACCGCCACCAAGAGGGTTTGTATCCAGGCCATATGGAGGCCTCAACCAGATTGGACGCGTGTACATATCTTTTTCGGAGACTACGTCTGCAAACCATACGGACGCCTGGACCTTATTGGCGGTGATGGCTTGCTGAAATGTCTCGCGCGTGACCGTGTTGACCTGGGTCGGCACGCCGATATCGGTCCAGTACTCTGCGATCAGCTCTGAGAGCTGCACACGATTGACTGCATCGTTCAGAATGAGACGCAACTCTTCACCGTCGGGCCGCAGACGGACACCATCGGGACCCTTTTTCAGACCCATTTCGTCAAGTAGAGCATTAGCCTGATCGACATCGTAGTCAGCGTAGTACTGACCCATCCAGTCCTGATAGAATGGTGATGCCGAGGAAACGCCCCACTGCCGCGGGGTGCCAAGACCAAAGAAGATCGTATCGTTGATTTCTTGGCGGTTCACGGCAAGTGACATAGCCTGACGGAACGTGACGTTGTTGAAGATTTCGCGCAGAACGGGGTCATCAACAGTCAGGTTGAACTGATACTTCATTGCCGCGCCTTGGTCGGCCTTGAATAACATCGTGGTGTAGTTGCCGGTCTGCTCGCCAGCTTTCAGGACAGGCAAGTCCGGCTGGGCGAACTTATCAGCATAGTCGAGCTGGCCCGACTGAACGTTGAGCTTGACCACTTCCGGGTCCGGAATGAGCATGCGAACCTGCTCGTCAATATAGGGAAGCTGGTTCCCTTCAGTATCGACTTTCCAGTAATATGGATTGCGCTGATAGTAGCGATTGCCGAACTGATCAACTTCGCTCAGTACCCATGGCTTGAGAACCGGAAGGTTTTGGTCGACCTGGAAATCTTCCACCTGGCCTTCCTGGTGAGAGACAAATGCATCAACCCAGGACGAGAAGCCTTCTTCCTCTGCCACTTTCTCAGCATCTGGATTATAAGCCTTGTGCCATTTTTCCAGATAGTGCTTTGGCGCGATGGGGAAACCCGCTTTCGAGCGCGCAACATTCAGGATAAAGGCCGGGTTTGGCTGAGGAAAATTGAACTGTACTGTGATGTCATCAATCTTTTCGACAGTTACTGGCTGACCACTGATAACAAAATTGCCGGGCAGGGGCGGCAATTCCGGATTCTCTCCGATATCGTTGAAATAGAACATAATGTCATCGGCTGTCAGTGGCTGGCCATCGCTCCACTTCATGCCGCGACGCAAGGTGACCTTTGCAGACATGTTGTCGTCAGCAAGTTCGATATTTCGAGCGATGTCGGGGAAGACAACTTCCCAGTTCGTCGTGAAGCCAGCCAAGTGAGCGTCGGACGCGGCATAGCCGATATTACCGAATGACTGTGGATTGGTGGCATTGTAGCGGACCGTGCCACCGTAGGTGCCAATGCTCTCCCGAGGGCGAACAACCATGACGTCTTCACGCACAGGTAGCCGATCGGCCAATGGCGGCAGGCTGCCATCAGCGACTGCGGCTTCGAACAGGGGTGATTGCTTGAATTCAGGAACGGTCGCTCCCTTTTCTGCTTCGTAGTCTGATAGACTCCAAGCCATGAAATCATCAACGAGCTTTATTTCCTGCGCCATTGCATAGGTGGCAGTGCCAGTGATATTCAGGCCCACCCCAGTGACAACAGCGAGGGCCGCTGTCCCAAGTAACTTTTTAACTCTAGTATACATTCTAAGTCCCTCTCCCATGAGTAGTTTCAGTTTTCTTACCCTGTCGACAGCCGGGTGTTACCACTCGCCTGATCGACCAAGTTTTTTACGCGCTGCAGCGCCAAATTTCTTTTCAGCTTCAACCATGGCTGCTCGAGTTTCGTTCATGCTTCGTCCTCTCAGCTGCTGGCTTGCATCGATGACGGAATTGCACTCGTTGGCGTCCATGAACTCGGTAGCTTCAAGGACGCGCGCTTGATCTTCTTCAGGAATGACCATGAAGCCATGCCTGTCAGCATGGAGGAGCTGACCAGAGCTAACCTTAAGTCCGAACACTTCCACTTCATGCCCCCAGCGGACCGGCCAAGCGTAGGCATGTCCAACACAGAGCCTCTTGGCGAGAGCCTTGTATCCCAGGGATTCCATCTCCACGACATCTCGAATTCCGCCGTCAGTGATCATGCCGACACAGCCCAGCGCCCGGTGCAGGCTCGCATTAACTTCGCCAAAATATGTTCCGATGATGTCGGGACTGTTTACGTCTTTGACGACTACAATTTTCGGACCGGGGACACTTTCAAGATAGGCTCGATATTCCTGCGGGGCATCTTTGCGCTCCATATGAGCAGGGTTGTTCGGGTCAACTTCGAGCGTCACTGCATAGCCAACCATGGCGCCAAACTGTGGCATGAAGTCCTGGACATCATCGCGATTTACGACGGTGCGGCGATCTACCTCGCTCACCAACTCCCAGCCATTATAGACTGTCGGAGTCGAAAAGCGGCGCAGCCGCAATAGGTCGCCATTCGGCAATTGGGGTTTCTTGTTCAGTTTAACCTCCCTGTGCGTTCAGCATTATGGAACGCTATTCTGTAATATTGTTTAAACAATCATGTTTTGGATTGTTGGTCAATCATTTTTGGATTCTTATTCGAAATTTTCATATTGCTGTTTGCGGTCACGTATTGCTGTGCCCGCCGCAATTGAAAGACGATGCGTAACCAGCGCATCTGCATAAGTGCAGAAGACGTCTGCCGGGGAGTCGGATTGAACAGCGTCGAAGAACCGCTTGTTCTGGGCCGCGTAACTGTTCGTCCGACAGGTAATGCGCTCTTCGACGCCATTGCGAATAATGCTGAGCCCCTGGAGACTAATTTTCATTTCGCAGCCATCACAAATCAGATGAAGTTCAGCGCCAGACCCATGGGGCAATACGCAGGTCGCCGTGACGACACATGGTCTATCGCCGAAGCGAAACAGCGCAGCGCTGGCGCTCGCGATATCTCCGTCATCGAAGCCGGGTAAAGGACCTTTGTGACCGGTGGCGGCAAGAAACTCTCCATCCCCGACAAGGTGACGCGCGAGGTCGATGAGGTGACAGGCCTGCTCTACCATCTGGCCGCCACTCTCGGCCTCGAAGCGCCACCATGGAGCCTGGGGGGTTCCAATATGAAAGTGGCCGATCATCATTCTCGGTGGTGTCAAGGCAAGCTGCTGTTTTACGAGGTTCAGGCAGTCTATGGATCGCCAATTGTAACCGACGGCGGTGACCAGGCCTTTGGCCGCAATACTGTGTGCGATGGTTTCAGGGACATCCAGAGCAAGCCCAATAGGCTTTTCAACCAGAAAAGGAATCCCCGCATCAATGAGCGTGTGCTCGATCATCCCATGCTGGCTCGGTGGTACAGTTACGATTACGGCATCAGGCCTCCCCTCCGAAATGAATTTATCAATTTCGCCGTAGGGCTTTCCACCAAATCTCTGAGAAGCAAGTTCGCTCCTGGTAAATGTGCGGGATAGATGAGCAACGACTTCGATCTCGTCACTCGCCTCCCCAATACAGTTCAAATGCCGAGCCGCAATAGCACCCGTGCCGATCAATCCTAGTCGCAAGTTTGCCTCCCCACTTCACATTCAATCTGGTAGCCAATTTTTGAACTCTATACCGCATTGTGGAATGGTATGCACTATTACAAAACAGATATTTTATCTAACGGGTGCCAAATGCTGACGGTCGTCTGTATCTGCCCGGGATTATCAGAAGCGGTTCCATCGCAGATTTTCTGAAGCCAGTTCCGAGCTTGAGCTATTCAGTGACGCTGATCTGGGCCGTGACATTGAGTGCTTCACCGACATGACCAAACAGCCGCGTCCTTGGCTTTGACGCCTATCAGCCAACACCTGACAGCTTCATCCAGGTGTTCGACGAACTGCGCGCCCGCAAGATCATCCCATCCTGAGACCGCACGAAGACGAGCAAAAGCGCTGCGTCATCAATGGTTTTGGATATAACGGTGCCGCAGGAGGCATGTCGAAACAGAATCTCTACGCGGATTGTTTGGAATCAATCGGTTAGAACCTTTCTGGATTTCCGAAGCCCAACTTGTGCGGATGAAACCTTATTTTCCACTGTTGCACTGCATCCCGCGTGTCGATGTCCATCGTGTACTGTGTCTAATTCAGAGCAGATCAGCTCAACGGACCATTGTTGCGTAACTTCAGACTGGAGTTCCGGCTAGCGGAACCCTTGATGATTCAGTCTTTTTCGCTTTCCGAGATTTCGTAAGGTCGTTCAAGGAGGAACATCATGAAAATAAAATACTTTTTACCTGCAGTATTGGGTCTGACTTTGTCGGCATTTGCTGCCTCAGCGTCAGCGGATGAAGTTTCGGATTTCTACGCCGGAAAGACGATCAACGTCATAGTGCCTGCCGGTCCAGCCAGCGGATATGACATTTACGCTCGGCTAATGGCAGAGCATTTTTCCAACTTTATGCCTGGCAAGCCCACAGTCATAGTGCAGAATATGCCGGGTGGTGGTGGTCTAAAGGCATTACGCTACTACGCAACAGTCGGCAAAAATGATGGTACTGAACTGCTATTGAGCCCTCAAACGATCGGGACCGATGCGGCGCTGGGGCTGCTTGGTGGTGCGGTCGATGTTGCCAATTTCAATTGGATCGGAAGATTTACCACGAACGTGCCGGTTGGCGTCGTTTCTGAGAAAACCGGCATCACAGCCGCTGAACAATTGGTCGATAAAGAGGTCGTGATTGCCGGTACAGCAGCGCGGTCTCCATCAATCGTTTTTCCGAAAGCATTGAACGCCTTCGCAGGGACGAAAATAAAGGTCGTTTCAGGCTTTCCCGATCCTCGTCAATCCTTTCTGGCGATGCTGCAGGGCGAAGTTGATGGACTGGTTCTCGGTTGGTCCGGACTTAAGGCTTCCAATCAGGAAATGCTAGATTCTGGTGAGCTTATCGTGCTGTTTCAAGGCGCAGCATCACGCCACCCGGATTTGCCAAATGTGCCCACTATAGTGGAGCTGGCCAAAGGTGATGCCAATCAGGCGGCCATGCGCTTTCTGGCCTCAAGTTCGGGAATCGGACGGTCGATAGCTGCGCATCCAGATGTACCTGATGAACGCGTCGCAGCTTTAAGGGACGCTTTTGCATCAATGCTGGACTCACCTGAATTCACCGATGCCGCCGAAGCGCGAAATGTGGAGCTGGTTGACCCTGCCGGCCATGATGTTCCGCAAAAACTGGTCGAAGAAACAATGGCAATAGACAAGGAAGTCTTGGCCACCGTTCGCAAAACACTCGGCCTTTAGCGACTTCGCGACTGGAAAAGGATCGGCAGGGGCAGGCTCTGTCGGTCACCCGACCTAACGCCACCACTCCGTTTTTGAATGAGAGCACGCACGTCTGAATTGCAGGCTCTCATCATCGACATTGCTGAACAGATTTCTGTTGGGTTCTGACACGATTCTCCGTTTCTAGATGTTTGAGCTTTAGGGTTTTTCAAATCCTCACCTATGCTCAAAATCTGTGAGGAATTATAAATGCTAGAAGCCGCAATTGACGCATTCGGGATCATCCTTGATCCGTCTCGCTTTGGTTTCCTGTCTATTGGCGTGGTCATTGGCCTCGTCGTTGGCATTATCCCGGGGCTGGGTGGTCTGGTTGGGCTGTCTATCCTGCTTCCCTTCACTTATGGGCTGGATCCCTATGCTGCCATAGCGATGCTGCTTGCATTGTCTGCGGTGGTGGCGACTGGAGACACAATCCCGGCAGTTCTCTTCGGTGTGCCAGGAACGGTGGGGTCAGCAGCCACGGTTCTGGACGGATACCCGATGGCCCGCAAGGGACAGGCTGGTCGGGCCTTTGGAGCGGCCTTTTCAGCGTCGCTGGTTGGCGGTCTGTTCGGTGCTGGAATTTTACTTGTCAGTATTCCGATATTGCGACCGCTGGTGCTGCTGGTTGGTCCACCGGAGCTATTCGCACTTTGTCTTTTTGGTATTTCACTTGTCGCCATGTTGAGTGGAGCTAACCGCTTGAAGGGGTTGGCCGCCGCTTGCCTGGGCCTCCTGTTAGCCACCGTAGGCGACGATCCAAATACGGCAACATCGCGCTGGACCCTCGGAACACTGTATCTATTTGATGGTATTCCTTTGGTGCCATTGGCATTGGGGATGTTTGCCTTTCCAGAGCTTGCGGACCTGTTGATGCGCGGCGGCTCTATTTCTGCTGATCGCAAACCCACACGTTTGAACGGTCAGTGGCAGGGCATTAAGGATACGTTCGGAAATCTGGGGCTTGTCGTGCGAAGCTCAGCGCTGGGTTCTGCACTCGGCGCAATTCCAGGTCTGGGTGCCTCGATTATCGATTGGATTGCTTATGGCCTGGCCGCAAGGACCACAAAAGGCGCAGATAAAACCTTCGGTAAGGGTGATGTGCGCGGGGTCATTGCCTCGGAAAGCTCGAACAACGCCAAGGAAGGTGGCTCGCTGATACCAACGATTGCATTTGGTGTCCCCGGTACAGCCTCGATGGCGATTTTATTGGGGGCATTCCAGATACACGGAATTGTACCGGGTCAGGCGATGCTGACTGATAAGCTGGATCTGACCTATGCGATGGTCTGGAGCATCGCCCTTGCCAATGTTCTTGGCGCCGGGATCTGCTTTCTGTTTGCCAATCAACTGGCGCGTCTAGCATTGGTGCCGGTTACAATTCTGGTGCCAGGTGTCCTCGCGATGACACTGTTAGGAGCCTTCCAGGCTGGGGCTTCGGTACAGGATATCTATGCGGTAATCGGCTTCGGCATATTCGGAATGGTCCTCAAACTACTCGGTTGGTCACGCCCTGCTGTCGTGCTTGGTTTTGTCCTGGGGAGCCTTATCGAGCGCTATCTGGTGATTTCTTATTCCTTGGCTGGCGGTGCGTTTGTGCTCAGACCCGGGGTCGCGGTTATCCTTGCAGTGACCCTGCTAAGTATTTTGCTGCCGGTGCTCAAGAGGAAGCACCGCGCTTCCGGCTCAAAGGCCGAGCGAGCCGCAACAATCCCAAAAATTCAGATCAACACCAAAGCCCTGCTTGGCCCCAATGCATTGTTCGCGGTTGGGATCGCAATTCTCTTTGTTTACGCACTGTTCTCGCAGATGGCCTGGCCGTTCACCGCGCGTCTTATGCCGATGGTGTTTGCGACGATTGGACTATTGTTCAGCGTCGGGGTCATTTTTCAGGCGCTTTCGGTTACGCCCCCCCAGACGAAGCAACTTTCAACGGTGACAGAAGAAGATCGTGTCTCGGCAAACAAAGCAGCCTGGCGAGGTGTTCGGTTTTTTCTGAGCTGCATTGCCTATGCCTTCGCGATCCATATTGCCGGTGTTCTGCCGTCAATATTCCTGCTGATGCTGTATTTACTGATATTTGAAGGTAGGCAAAAAGTTGGGCTATCCCTCGTTATCGCGGGTGCGGTTGTGCTTGCCTCCTACGGTTTGTTTCACTTGCTGGTCCACCTGCCTTGGCCCAACGCTTTGCTCGGAGATATTTTCCCCGCGCTCAGAGACTGGTTTCCAAGTGATATCGTTTAGGGAAACATGAAATTGCGCGGATGGAATCATAGAAATTTTTAATCTTCCAAATTGGAGTATGCGATGAAAATCGAACTTTACTACGCCCCAGTTGCCTGCCCACTTGTTCCGTACGTCACATTGACTGAAGCGGGTGCCGATTTCGATGTGCACATTATCAATCTTCGAAAGCAGGCGCAGAAATCACCGGAATATATGCGCATCAATCCCAAGCACAAAGTGCCGCTGCTTATCATCGACGGAAAACCGCTGAGCGAAAACATCGCCATTCAATTGTGGATTGCGCGGAATTTTCCGAATGCGCATCTTGTTCCAACTGATCCCTGGCTCGAGCTGCAGGCTACGTCCATGCTATCCTGGTTTGCGTCTGGAATTCACCCGCATCTCAGCCGCGCCAATACACCAAGAAAATTTTGCGACACGGATGGATCGGAAGGCAGCGTGATGCGCCTTGCCCATGATGCTCTGATTGAGCAGTTTGGAATCGCTGAAACAATGCTGACAGGGAAGGAGTTCTTCTTTGATCACTTCACCACAGCGGATGCCTATTTTTTCTGGTGTTTTCGGCGGGCGCAAATGTTGGAAGTGGATGTTGCGAAGTTCACAGCTTGTACGAACCACTTTGAAACTATGAAACTGCGCCCCAGCGTTAAAAAAGTTCTTGCGTTTGAAGCCGAGGTGCAGAGCCGCTTAGCCGCCGCATAAATCAACGTCTGAGCTGAAAACCCAACCCGCTTAAACTACTGATATTGCGACAATATGGTGTGCGGTCGGGATAGCCCAAAACAAAACATGACGGGGTTGGATCTCCGCCAATTTACGCAAAATCAGTCCCAAACCTTTTGGTGACGGACGATCTGAGGTTAAAATGCTAATCCGCACAACTGGTTTACTCTTAAACGACGAAAAACGCGCCACAGCAGGAATCACATTATTCAGTCCCCTGTTTTCCAGAGAAACATATCTTATCGGCATGCAAGGTGACATTCGCCATGTCTGGCAACATCCACTTATTCCCGGGAATTATGCGTATCTGCTGGAGAACGGCAACCTGTTGTGGTCGGGCAAAACCGCCGAGGGGCCACAACCGGGCGGTGGCAAGGGCGGATTGATACGCGAGTATGATTGGAATGGCGATGTCATATGGGAACATTGTGACGAGGCCCAGCACCATGATTTCCGCCGCCTTCGCAATGGCAATACCATGTATCTGGGATGGGAACCCTTGTCAGACAAAGCCGCCGCGCGCGTTGCGGGCGCGGAGCCGGGTAGCGAGAAGGACGGCGTTATATGGGGCGACTTTTTGAAAGAAGTGGATTCGGAAGGCAAAACCGTTTGGGAATGGCACATTGAAGAACATTTCCCGTTTGAAGATTTTCCACTCAACCCATTGAGCACAAGAGCCGAGTTCGCCCATGCCAATTCTTTGCAAGAGCTACCAGACGGCAATATTCTACTCAGCTTCCGCAAGATCAGCACCGTCGCCATTGTGGATCGCAACAGCGGCGAGGTGATCTGGCACCATCGCGACGAAAAATGGGGCCAGCAACATGATGCGCAAATGCTCGACAATGGAAACATCTTACTGTTCGCCAACGGTATTCACGTCCCCAGCGGCGTGTTCGGCTCTGAAATCGTGGAGTTCGACCCTGAAACTCGCGAGCGGGTTTGGGTCTATCGCGGGTCACCGTTTTATAGTTTTTTCAGCCCACATATTAGCGGCACATCGCGGCTGTGGTCGGGCAACACCCTGATTTGCGAGGGTATCACCGGTCGCATTTTCGAAGTAACACCGAGCGGTGAGATTGTGTGGGAATATTTTAATCCCCGCTTTGCACAGGGAATGGAAGGAATGTCGAATTCAGTGTTTCGCGCTTACCGGTACAAAGCAGACTCACCGCAAATTGCTGGCCGATTGGGAACGCCATAACGCCCCATAAACATCTGCTACGGCCGAAAGTAGAGGGCGGCGTCAGTAAACGCGGTCGAGACATTCTGGTTCGCGATGCCAATACTGAGAGGTCGCTATCGACCAAAATATTCTGTGGCGACGAAACATTTCAGGGCAGGAAGCGGACTTTCGCCTAGGCAAAAGTTTATTGCAAGCCGATCACATGTCATCCACGACGCCGCATGATGACAACCGGTCGTGCGAAACACGCCATTCGACAATCCGATGCACCCTGCATCAACGGTTGAGTTCTTAGGGTATTTCTGGGGTGTGATGTATTCAACTTAAAAATTCATCAATAATATCAATGAATTAAAGTAAATGGCGGAGAGACAGGGATTCGAACCCTGGAGACAGTTACCCGCCTACACGCTTTCCAAGCGTGCGCCTTCGACCACTCGGCCACCTCTCCTAGAGGAACTGTCCGGAACCTGAATGCGTCCGTCCACTTCATCAGCGGGTGCAGCCATATACTGATCATGGGTCACCGCGCAAGGTGCTAATCGCATCTTTTGGGGGTTGGTTGAAGTTTTTTCTCTCAGAACTGTGAAGAGGCTTGATTTGCTGGTAAAAGGGCGGCCCTTTATAGTCCAGCCAAAGAAACAGGACCACTTACATGATACGCTTTATTTTTCGCATTCTCGGCTTCTGGCTGTTTGCCGGTGCTTTTGTCGCGCTGGTGCTGGACGGCGCGCGGTCCATTACCAGTGGTGATCTGATCGTCACCGCCATGGGCAGCACCTGGACGGATCTGCATGTAAGTTCCCTGCAAATGGCGCAGGCTGGAATTCAGCGCAATGTGCACCCATATCTGTGGGACCCGGTGATGATCTCCATACTGGCCGCGCCCACATGGCTGGTGATTGGCATCATCGCACTTGTGTTTATTGCCATTGGCAAAAAACGGCGCGGAGTCGTTGAAGGCTGAACGCGAACACAAAGGAACTGTCATGTTTTCATTCAACAAGCTGCAAACCAAACTGAGCATTCCTGCCGCAGCAGATGCTCTGCCCGGACGCGCAGACGCCCTGCCGACCGCCACCCAGCATTTCGTCAATGGCAATCCGCTGAAAGGGCCTTTCCCTGATCATCTGGAATCGATCTATTTTGCGCTTGGCTGTTTCTGGGGTGCAGAGCGGATTTTCTGGAAACTGGATGGCGTCTACACCACGGCGGTCGGCTATATGGCCGGCCATACGCCCAACCCGACCTATGAGGAGGTCTGCAGTGGCGGAACCGGTCATACCGAAGCCGTGCTGGTGGTGTTTGATCCAAAAATCGTATCATTTGACACCTTGTTGAAGACATTCTGGGAAAGTCATGACCCGACCCAGGGCATGCGACAGGGCAATGATGCCGGCACGCAGTACCGCTCCGGTGTCTACACCACCTCGCCTGCCCAGCTGGACGCTGCGCTGGAAAGCCGGGCGATGTATGAGCAGGCGCTGGTCAGCGCGGGCCGTGCCAGGATCACCAGTGAGGTGATGGCAGCGCCGGAGTTCTTCTATGCTGAGGAATATCATCAGCAATATCTGGCGAAAAATCCGAATGGCTATTGCGGTATCGGCGGCACAGGCGTCAGTTGCCCGATTCCCAGCGCTGTTGCGTGATGAAAGCACCGCATGACGCTTGATGAGTATAATGCGGTCTGCAAAGGCCTCACTGGCACCACCCATGTGGTCCAGTGGGGCAGTTCGCATGTGTGGAAAGTCGGCGGCAAGATTTTCGCCATTTCAGACTTGGGCACCGGGCCGAACAAGGCGGAACCCGGCGCCGATGGTGCTATCGCTGTCGCCTTCAAATGCGGCGACATGTCCTACCGCTTACTGACAGAGCTGCCGGGCATCATTCCGGCCCCCTATCTGGCACGCGCCAAATGGGTGCGGGTCGAACCGGATGCGGAATTCAGCGATGAGGACCGCACAAGCTATATCACCGAGGCACACCGCATCATCAGCGCAAAGCTGACAAAGAAGCTGCAGGCTGAATTAGGACTGATCCAGGCTAAAGACTGACTGACCGTTCACAAAAGTCCGGACGATACGGCCACTGAAACGGGCATCTTCAAACGCCGTATTCTTGGAGCGGGAGCGGAACTGGTCTTCGCTGGCAATCCATGGCTCGTTGAGATCGGCAATGGCAATATCGGCATCGCTGCCAATTTCCAGAGATCCGGCAGACAGACCCAGCAAACGCGCGGGCGCATCGCTGGCGGCACGCACCAGGTCGAGCAGGCTGAGCCGTTCGTCATGAACCAGACGCATGGCGGCTGAAAACAGGGTTTCCAGACCAATGGCACCGCTTTCCGCTTCGGCAAATGGATGGCGTTTGGCTTCGACATTCTGCGGATCGTGGTTCGAGACCACAACATCAATCGTGCCATCAGCAACGCCGTCGATCAAAGCCTGACGATCCTCCTCCAGCCGCAGGGGCGGCGACAGTTTGAAGAAGGTTCGATAGGCACCAATATCAATCTCGTTCAGCGACAGATGGTTGATCGAGACCCCGGCAGTCACCATTATACCGGCGGCTTTGGCCGCGCGAACAGCCGCAACCCCGCCAGCAGTGGACAATTGCGCAATGTGGCAACGGCTGCGGGTCAGTTCTGCGAGACGGATATCCCGATCAATCATAATCAGCTCCGCCGCATGCGGAATGCCGGGCAAGCCAAGCCGTGTGGCATTTTCGCCCTCATTCATGACGCCGTCTGCTGCCAGATCCGGATCTTCTGCGTGATGGATGATGAGGCTGTCGAAGTCGCGCGCATAGGTCAGGGCGCGGCGCAGAATCACGGCGTTTTTCAAGGCCCTGTGGCCGCTGGAAAACGCCACGGCACCGGCTTCCTTCAACAGACCGAATTCCGTCATTTCCTGTCCGGCCTGTCCCTTGGTGAGGGCCGCAGAGGGATGCACCTTGACGATGGCGGTGTCACGGGCACGACGCAGAATGAAATCAACCAGCGCCGGATCATCAATGATCGGATCGGTGTCCGGGGTTGTGACAATGGTGGTGATGCCACCAGCCGCTGCGGCCGCGCTTGCGGTCGCAAGAGTTTCCTTATGCTCTTCGCCCGGCTCGCCAAGGTTGACCTGCATGTCGACAAAGCCCGGCAGAACGACCTTGCCGGTCGCATCCAGTGCCGGAATATTTTCATTGGAAACCGCCAGTTTGCCAGCAGGGCCCATGGCCGCGATGCGGCCGTCGATGATCAGCAGATCACTGATCTCATCAAGCTTCTGCCGGGCGCAGACAATGCGACCATTGCGAATGTGAATGGAGTTGGAGGCGGTCATGCCGGACGGGCCGAAGCCAGAAGATTGCGCCATGGTCATCCCTTCCTGCCGCGATTGGGCAGATGCTGCGACAAAGCTTCCAGGACGGCCATCCGTACGGCCACGCCCATTTCCACCTGCTCGCGAATCACGCTGTTGGGGCCATCGGCGATGGCAGGGTCGATTTCGACACCGCGATTCATTGGTCCGGGATGCATCACCAGTGCGTCCGGCTTGGCATAAGCCAGCTTTTCCGCATCCAGCCCGTGATAGCGGAAATATTCGCGCACCGAGGGCACAAAGGCACCGGCCATGCGCTCACGCTGCAGACGCAGCATCATGACCACATCAGCGCCCTTCAGGCCTTCTTTCATATCACGAAACACTTCGACGCCGAGACGCTCTATGCCCGCCGGCAGAAGGGTCGAGGGGGCAACCACCCTGACCCGCGCATCCATGGCGTTGAGCAGCAGGATGTTGGACCGGGCCACACGGCTGTGCATCACATCGCCGCAAATTGCCACTGTCAGGCGGGCAAGCGATCCTTTGTGGCGGCGGATTGTCAGGGCATCCAGCAGTGCCTGTGTGGGATGTTCATGGGCACCATCACCGGCATTGATGACCGAACAATCGACCTGTTGCGCCAGCAAGGCGGCAGCGCCTGCCGAGTGGTGGCGCATCACCAGAATATCCGGGTTCATGGCGTTCAGCGTCATCGCCGTGTCGACAAGGGTCTCCCCCTTCTTGACCGAGGATGACGCCACCGACATGTTCATCACATCCGCGCCGAGGCGCTTGCCTGCCAATTCGAATGAGGATTGGGTGCGTGTCGAAGCTTCAAAGAAAAGATTGATCTGTGTGCGCCCGCGCAGCACGGATTTTTTCTTCTCAACCTGTCGGCTGACATCAATTTCCTCCTCGGCAAAATCGAGAAGGGCGGAGATGTCCTGCGGTGACAGACCTTCAATACCAAGAAGATGGCGGTGCGGAAAAAAGGGGGGTGTTTTTAATGTGCTCATTAAAAGCAGTGCTTTAAGCGCAAAATTTTGATCGCGCAAGCGCTGGAAGCGCATTGCAGGTGATTCACGCGCTTTTCAACAGGACAGAACTGGCTGCAGATCAGTTCACCAGTGAGAGAAACAACGGAATGGTGACAAAGCTGACAACCGTCTGGACGGTGACCACGGCTGCATAAAGCGGTGCGTCTCCACCCAGTTCCTTGGCCAGAAGGTAGCCATTCATGGCTGTCGGAACACTGGCACAGATAGTGGCAACGGCGAGTGCATCTCCGGTCAGGCCAAACATCATGGCAAAGCCGATGATAAAAACCGGAAACACAATGAGTTTCAAGATGACACCGACCCAGACATCGCGCGATGGCTTCAGGGCTGCGCGCAACCTGAGCCCGGTGCCAACCAGCACAAGGCCAACGCCAAGCGCACCATTGCCCAGAATATCCAGTGTCGTCAGAACAGGTTGATAGATCGGGATCGAGAGCAGATTGATCACCAGGCCAATGCAGGAGCCAAGGATCATCGGATTGATGAAAACCGATTTCGTCAGACGCAGAATCGACGGTTTCTGGTCAGATAGCAGCACAGTGACGATGGTGACATTCTGAATGTTGACGATGGGCACCATGACGGCCAATGCGACAGCCACAAGACTGATGCCGGCATCGCCATAGAGTTTTTCCACAATGGCCAATGCAATGAAGCCATGCCAGCGGGTCGAGACCTGATAAATTGTCGAATAGGCTGGCAGGCTCATGCCCAGACCGCGCACCAGCAGTGGTTTCAGCGCTAGAATCAGAAAACCGTAGATGATAATTGCGACAACCATCATGGTCGCCAGGGTTCCGGTCTGGCCGGTCTTCAAATCCGCATTGATGAGTGTCTTGGCCAGAAGTGCCGGAAACAGAACCCAGTAGGCCAGGCGTTCCGCGCCAAGCCACAAGGCCGGATCGGTGACCAGCTTGCGACGCAATATGACGCCCAGAACAATAATGGCGAACACCGGTAACAGGGAATCAAAACTCTGCAGCATAAGTTTTATTGACCGCGCAGAAGGTCGAGTACACCCTGCAAGATCAGGCTGGCCGCAGCGGCGTCAATGCGGGCGGCGCGCTTCTTGCGGGACAGATCGGCTTCCAGCATGGCACGCTCGGCGGCAACCGTTGTCAGCCGTTCATCCCAGAACAGCATCGGCCGTTCGATCTTTTGTGACAGATTGCGTTCAAAAGCCCGTGTGGCTTGCGCCCGTGGCCCTTCACTGCCATCCATATTGAGCGGCAGACCAATGACCAGACCGCCAATATCATGCTCGGTGCAAATGGCCTGAAGGCGCTCCGCATCCTTGGTGAATTTGGTGCGGCGGATGGTCTCCATGGGTGTGGCAATGCGATGCCCGCCATCGCTGAGGGCAATACCGATGGTCTTGGTGCCAAGGTCAAGACCGATCAGGCGACGACCGGATGTGGCACCTGCAAATTCCGACAGGTCTGTAAGCAGCATCAACTTCTCTTTTTTCTAGGGGTTAGCACCCGTATCATGCTGTGCGCCAGAGTCTTTCTCGGGTTTGACCGCAATTTTCTCGGCTGGAGCGGGTGGAAACTCGGTAAACCATTGCATCGCCTGCAAATCTTCTGCTAGAGCAATGTCGCATTTCAAAACATTCTGGCCCGAACGATTAAGGGAATTCCATGTCCGTCGATACAGACACCGTCAAGCGCGTGGCGCAGCTGGCCCGCATTGCCGTCAGCGAAGAACAGGTCGAGACCATGACCGGCGAATTGAACACAATTCTGGGCTTTGTCGAGCAATTGAATGAAGTCAATATTGACGGGGTCGAAACCATGACATCCGTCCTGCCCATGGCTGCCAAGCAGCGCAAGGATGTGATCAATGACGGTGGAATGCCCGAGGACATCGTCGCCAATGCACCGCTGAGCGAAGATCATTTCTTCGCAGTGCCGAAAGTGGTGGAGTAAGCCCGATGACTGAATTGACCAAACTGACCATTTCCGAAGCGCGCGAAAAGCTGGCGCAAAAGGACATTTCCTCTGCCGAACTGACAGAGAGCTATATTGGCGCTATTGAAGCTGCCAATGACAGTCTGAATGCCTATGTGGCGCTGACCTTTGATCAGGCGCGGACCATGGCAAAGGCCTCTGATGAGCGTCTGGCCGCAGGCGCTGGCGGCGCGCTTGAAGGGATTCCCCTCGGCATCAAGGATCTGTTCTGCACAAAAGACGTCCACAGTCAGGCCTGCAGCCATATTCTGGACGGTTTCAAACCACGCTATGAAAGCGCCATCACCGCAAATTTGTGGGCTGATGGTGCCGTCATGCTGGGCAAGCTGAATATGGATGAGTTTGCCATGGGCTCATCCAACGAGACCTCCTATTACGGGTCCGTGACCAATCCCTGGCGCGCCAATGGCAGTGACCAGCCTCTGGTGCCGGGTGGCTCTTCCGGCGGATCAGCCTCTGCCGTTGCCGCGCAATTGTGTGCCGGTGCTACTGCGACTGATACGGGCGGATCGATCCGTCAACCCGCCGCCTTTACCGGCACTGTGGGCATCAAGCCGACCTATGGCCGCTGCTCACGCTGGGGCGTTGTTGCCTTTGCCTCGTCACTGGATCAGGCTGGGCCAATTACACGGTCGGTGCGCGATTCCGCCATCATGCTGAAATCCATGGCATCTGTGGATGAAAAAGACACCACGTCCGCCAATATTCCCGTGCCGGATTATGAAGCCGCTATTGGCAAGAGTGTCAAAGGCATGCGTATCGGCATTCCCGCCGAATATGTTGTGGATGACATGCCGGAAGAGATTTCCGCGCTCTGGGAACAGGGCAAGGCCTGGCTGAAAGATGCTGGCGCGGAGATCGTTCCGATTTCCCTGCCCCATACCAAATATGCTCTGCCAGCCTATTACATTGTTGCTCCAGCCGAAGCCTCGTCCAATCTGGCGCGCTATGATGGTGTGCGTTACGGTCTGCGTGTCGAGGGTGATGACATCACCGACATGTATGAAAAAACCCGCGCTGCCGGGTTTGGTGATGAGGTCAAGCGCCGTGTGCTGATTGGTACCTATGTGCTGTCTGCTGGCTATTATGATGCCTATTATCTGCGTGCTCAGAAAGTCAGAACCCTGATCAAACGCGATTTTGAAACCGTCTTTGCTGATGGTGTTGATGCGATCCTGACCCCGGCCACACCGTCAGCGGCGTTTGCCATTGGCGATGAGACCATGACAGCCGATCCGGTGAAGATGTATCTCAATGATATTTTCACGGTGACGGTCAATATGGCGGGCCTACCGGGGATTTCCGTGCCCGCTGGCATCAACAGGGATGGTCTGCCGCTTGGTCTTCAGGTCATCGGCAAGGCGTTTGACGAAGAAACCCTGTTCTCGGTCGGTGAAGTCCTGGAACAGGCCGCCGGACGCTTTTCGCCCAAACCCTGGTGGTAGGCGGAACAGGTTTGTCGGTTTGTGGATTCTCGGAATAAATCCGAGAATGACGGCATTGAGCGTATTGGCAGATTGTTGATACGCTCGATTCAATAGTCCCGCGCACCCATTGTTCCAAAGCGCACGTCACTCCCACGCCCACGCTAGTTCTACGGGCCTGTCGCCTGTCACTTCTGCGCATCCATCATTCCCACACACCCGTCGTCCTCGGATTTATTCCGAGGACCCAACTGCTGTGACCAAACGCTTCTCCTGATTGGGCGCGCCTTTGGTGGCGGAGCGTTTTTCCAGGGATGTTACGGTATTGAGCGCAGCGACACACTCTTGATCCGCTATGTCCAATAGTCCTGCGCAGCCCTCACTCTGACGCGCCTGCCCTTCCCATGCACCCGCCAATTCAGCGCTACCGTAACTCCCACACACCCGTCACCTGATCGGTCGCGCCTTTGGTGGGGGGGCATTTGTCCATGGATAGGGTGGCCAGGTCAGCGCCAGCTTGCGAACAGCAATACCGCCCGGTGCCGGGGCATCCAGCACTGCGCTGCAGGCCTGGGGCAAATCGCTCAGCTTGGTGTAGCGCGGCTTGGCGGGTTTTGCCGGTTTCTTGCCGGGTTCCGGCTTTTTGGCAGGTTGTGTCATTTTCTTGAACCAGTAATCCAGAGGTTCGCCACAGCCATCTCCCGCAGGCGGTGCCGCCTGGTTCTTGCAACCCTGTGACCCTGCCGGGCAATTCAGCCGCACATGGAAATGATAGTGGTGCCCATACCAGGGCCGGATCTTTCTCAGGAACGTCCGGTCGCTGCCCGCTGTATCACACAATTTCTTCTTGATGCCGGGATGGACAAAAATGCGCGCCACCTCATCATAAGAGGCGGCCCGTTTCAGAACGCGGAAATGAGCGTCGGTCCAGATATTGTCATCCACTTTGAGCGTGTTCTTTTTCAGCATCGAGATGGCTGAAATCTCTTCGCGCTCCTTGCGTGACAGCACACGGTCCGGCATCGGGCGCAGCCAGATATCAGCATCCAGACCAATCTGGTGAGAGGCGTGTCCGGACAGCATCGGTCCACCGCGCGGCTGCGCCAGATCACCAACCATCAATCCGTTCCAGCCATCTTGGGTGGCAACGGCCTCGGCCAGCTTCTCCATATAGGCAACAAGCGCCGGATGCCCCCAATTGCGATTGCGGGACAGGCGCATGGCCTGCCAGTAGGGTCCATCAACCGGCAGCGCTGCACCACCGGCCAGACAACCCTTGGCATAAGAGCCGATGGAGCGTGCACGCATTTCTGCCGGAGCATCGCGCCGGCCAAACAGCTGTTTGGCTGGAACGGGATCAGCGGCAAATGAAACTGTGGCATCAACAGCGGCAAATGCCAGTGCCACACACAGCATAAGCCCCTTTGAGACGAGTGAACGCATGTCAGACATCAGTGACTCCGAGTTTCAATCTCTGGTCTGCAGATGGCAGACCCGTATTAGAAAGAATGATGCTACTGTCAGGCGGAATTTGCAAATTTTTGCTGCGCATAATCGAGTGGGTCATGACAAATTGCATTTTCAACTTCCTCAACCAGCTTTAGAGGGATAAGGCTGTCAGATCCCCACGAGAAAGCGTTCAATGCCCCAATTCAATGAAAATATGCGCGGTGCAGCCTATATGGTGCTGGCCATGCTGACCTTTGTTCTGAACGATGCGTTGATGAAAACGGTCAGTCCTGATATCGGCCTGTTTCAGGCGGTGTTTCTCCGCGGTATCCTGGCGACCACTGTTCTTGGCCTTTTGACGTGGCGCAGTCACGGATTTGCAACCGCGCGTGGGAAACCGAACAAGTATCTGGTGCTACGCACCATTGGTGAAGTGGGGGCTGGGATCTTTTTCCTGACCGCCCTGTTTAATATGGAATTTGCGAATGCGGCTGCAATCATGCAAGCCATGCCACTGGTCGTCACACTGGGCGCAGCACTTGTGCTGCGTGAAACCGTTGGCTGGCGGCGCTACAGTGCCATTACCATCGGGTTGATGGGAGTCATTATCATTATCCGACCAGGTAGCGACGGGTTCAATATTTTCTCGCTGTCTGCATTGGCTGCAGTCTTCTTTCTGATGTTGCGTGATCTGGCAACGCGCGGCATTCCCAGAGACATGTCATCAAATTTTATCTCCCTAGTGTCCTCCATTGCCGTCATGACGGTGGGCGGAATCGTGACGCTGTTTGGAGATTGGCAACCGGTCTCAGCGCTGACCCTGTCCAAACTCACCGGCTCGGCCCTGTTTTTGATGGTAGGTTATTTCTATTCGATCCAGGCTATGCGTTTCGGTGAAGTCAGCTTTACCTCGCCGTTTCGCTACACATCCCTGATATGGTCGATCCTGATGGGTTATCTGATCTTTGGCGACATACCGGATGTGCCGATGATCATCGGCAGTATCATTGTGGTTGGCAGTGGTCTCTTCACGCTGTATCGCGAGCGCAAGGTCAAACTGTCCAAAGCCCGGCAGATCAAAGCCGCCTCACCATGATAATACGGCCTTGCGCTGGCAGACCAAGCGCTGTCTCTGCATCGAACCTTTCGACGATGGCGCCCGGCAGCCGGTCCATATCCGCTGCCAGAAATCCGTGCTTGCGGTAGAGCGCGCTGGACCATGGCGCAGCTTCCAAAGTGGACAGCACCAAAGCCGGACAATAGAGAAATTTTGCATGATCAATGACCTGCACCACCAGTGCATCACCGATGCCCCTGCGCTGATGATCCGGATCGACGCTGATATCTTCGAGATAGAAAAATCCGTCAATCATGGCCGCCAGCGCATAGCCAAGCGGGCGATCTGCGGCGTCAATCGCAACCCATAGAAGACCATCCTCCAACCCCGCTTCGAACAAAGCGAGTGGCATTTCAGCGCCGTCTGCGATTTCCGGATAGCCGATTGCGGCAAAGGCTGCTGCGGCGCGGCGCTCAATCTTTAAAATCTGTTGCAGATCATCGATCGTTGCAGGTCTGATTTCTGGCCTGATCGTCGGTGCGATCAAGCAGATTCGCCAAGCTGAGGGCCGTCATAGCCCTCGACAACCACCAATTCGCTGTCTGCCGATGATTGGCGCAGGGGAATTGCCGCCTGATAATCGTCAGAGCGATAACAGGCCAGCGCATCCTCATAGGATGGAAATTCAAGGGTCACATTGCGGGCTCTTGAAGCCCCTTCAACGGCCTCGTATGTTCCACCCCTTGTGACATATTTCGCGCCATATTTGGCAAGCGGTTTTCCAATGGCTTTCACATAGGCCTGATAGCCTTCCATATCGGTCACATCGACCCGCGCAATCCAGTATCCCTTGGCCATCAGAATGCCCCTTCCATTTCCTCAACAATTGCTTCCATCGCAGCCACCGGATCATTCACTGCATTGATCGGACGACCAATGACCAGATAGTCAGAGCCTGCCTGCAGTCCCTCAGCCGGTGTCATCACCCGCTTCTGATCCCCATGATCGCTGCCCTTTGGGCGAATTCCAGGCACCACCAGCGCCATGCTGTCGCCAACGATCTTGCGCAATGCGGCCACTTCCAGAGTGGAGCAGACCAGACCATCCATGCCCACTGCCAGCGCTTGCGCGCCACGCTTTGCCACCAGTTCGGAGGCTGTCAGACCATAGCCTGCATCGCGCAAATCCTCATCATCCATACTGGTCAGCACGGTGACGCCCAAAAGGGTCAGGTCGGTGGCGGCTGGGCTTGCCTTCTTTGCCGCAACAGCGGCTGCCATGGCTTTTGGATAGGCATGCAGGGTCAGCATATCCGCGCCAAGTTCAGCAACACTTGTGACACCGCCCTTGACGGTGTTGTCGATGTCGAGAAGTTTGAGATCCAGAAAAATGCGCTTACCGGCAGCTTTCAGTTCCGGCACAAGGGCCAGACCACCGGCAAAGGCCAGTTGATGGCCGATCTTATAGAATGAAGCACTGTCACCAAGAGTTTCCACCAATGCACTGGCCTTGCCAATTGTGGGATAGTCCAATGCAACGATAACACGGTCTCTTGGGGCAAGGTTTGCAGTGCGCATATGGTGGGTCTCCTTCATAGCATGTTATAGAACCCTGGCTTTATGGACCAGAGAGGTCAGCATGTTTTTCAGCATTAGTCGGGGCCGTTCGGCGATCAGGTTTCCGTCCTCACCAAAGGCCTGCCCGGATTGAGGCACGGCCAGTTGCTCTGGGACAATGAGAGTGCCGAAGCCATTTTCCAGCATGGAACGGGTCACCGTCATGGCACGCAAGGACCCAAAAGCACCCGGGCTGGTTCCCGCCAACGCAAAGACAGGCCCCTTGAAGGGTGACAAAATCTCTCCGTCTGCCGGTCTGACGCGGCTGACCCAGTCCAGCGTGTTTTTCAGCAGTGGTGTGGGTCCGGCATTGTATTCCGGTGAGACAATGATGATCCCGTCATGATCCGACATCAGTCGTGCCAGCTTGCGGGCAGCATCCGGTGCGCCGCTTTCCGTTTCAAGATCACCATCATAAATCGGCATGGCATAGTCGCGCAGGGAAATGAGGTTTGGTGCCCCACCATATTCGGGAAGTGCGGCTGCAAGTGCCTCGGCCAATCTTGTATTCGTTGACTCCTTGCGTATCGAACCGGAGAAAATCAGAATACCGGGATCTGTCATCGCGTGGCCTTGTAACGCCAGACACGCGCTGGCGGCAGGTTCAGCATGATCCACGGACTACCGGTCAGTTCGGACCCCGCAGGCAATTCCTGGGTTTTGACCGGTGGCACCAATGCGTAGGAGAACTGAATGAACTCGCCGCCATTTGGCATCAATGACAGGGCAGAGTTGATCAGCTTTATGCGGTCTGCCACTGGTCTGGTAAACAGGGGCAGGCTGGAGACAACACTGGAAACACGCTCAATGCCATGGTCGATGAGCGTTTTCTTCAATGCATAGGCATCGCCCTGCAAGATATGAACCTCGGGAAATCTATTGCGCAGCAAGGCGCAGAAGTCCGGATTGAACTCGACGCAGAACAGATTTTGCGGCCTGACACCCCGCTTCAGCAGAGCTTTGGTCACAGCACCGGTTCCGGGGCCCAGCTCAATAACGGGCAAATCAGACTGTATGTCGACCGTTTCGGCCATGCGCTCTGTCAGGGCTTTGCCTGAAGGGGAGACCGCGCCAGTGGTGAGGGGTTTGGACGCCCAGTTTTTCAAAAAGCGGGCATCGTCCTTCAAACCGGCCAGCAGTCGGTCACGGCGGTGGTTCTGCCCAGAATGGTTCATGGAGCAGTGTTTCGACGGTCCGCCAACCTCTTCAGAAGGGCGTTCGTCCTTGAATTTTCCATCACCTTCTCCCACGCAACCTCCCCCTGTGAGACCCGACCAGCCGTCAGGAGGCTTCGCCGCCCAAATTCTCGAAGAAGTCACGCATCCTTGCAAAGAAGCCATGGGATTGCGGATTATTGTCCGCAGAACTTTCTTTTTCAAATTCCTGCAACAATTCCCGCTGGCGTTTGCTCAGATTGGTTGGTGTTTCAACCGCGATCTGAATATACATGTCGCCGCGCTGTTTGGAACGCAGAACACTCATTCCCTTGGTGCGCAAGCGGAACTGTTTTCCACTTTGACTTCCATCAGGCACTTTGACACGGGTTTTGCCTCCATCGACCGTCGGCACATCAAACTGGCCACCAAGAGCAGCCGTTGTCAGTGAAATCGGAACCCGACAGAAAATGTCAGATCCATCACGCTGGAAGAAATCATGAGGCTTTAATGAGACAAAAATATAAAGGTCGCCTGTCGGACCACCACGTTCTCCCGCTTCGCCTTCATTGGCGAGCCGAATGCGTGTGCCATCTTCAATGCCCGCCGGAATGTTGACAGACAGGGAACGATCTTCATGGACGCGGCCATCTCCAGAACAATTTTCGCAGGGATCGCTGATGATCTCGCCACGCCCCTGACAGGTCGGGCAGGTCCGTTCAATGGTGAAAAAGCCCTGTGCTGCGCGCACCTTGCCGATACCGCCGCAGGTGCTACATGGCGTTGGTTCCGAGCCGGGCCGTGCACCACTTCCCGAGCAGATTTCGCATGCGACGGAGGACGGAATATCAATATCAACCGTTTTGCCGGCAAAGGCTTCTTCAAGGCTGATTTCAAGATTATAACGCAGGTCAGCCCCGCGATTGCTTGCAGTGCGGCCACGCCGGCCACCGCCGCCACCGCCCATGAAATCGCCAAAAATGTCTTCGAAAATATCTGACATGGATGCGCCGAAATCGCCGCCACCGCCACCGCCGCCGGGTCCACCCTGCTCAAATGCGGCATGGCCAAACCTGTCATAGGCGGCGCGCTTTTGTGGATCTTTCAGCGCCTCATAGGCTGCATTCACATCTTTGAAATTTGCTTCCGCCTGTGCATCTCCCGGATTACGATCAGGGTGGTACTGCATGGCTTTCTTGCGATAGGCACTCTTGAGAGTTTTGTCGTCGGCGCTCCGCTCCACTCCCAGTACGACATAGAAATCGGTTTTGGACATCTGGAATTTACTCGTCTCTGGCAGGATCAGAAAAAGTCGGGATGGCGCTCAACTGCACGCATTGCCGCAGTGAGTAACCGTTCGCGAAGCACAATTCCAGAACTTTCGAATCAGCTTGCTGCTTGTCGGTCATGATATGTGCCATCTGAAAACGGGCCGGTGCATTCAAGCACCGGCCCTTTTTCATTGCGATTGAGCTCAGGCGGATTTTTGATCATCCGCATCATCGTCGGAGACTTCTTCGAAGTCTGCGTCGATGATCTCTTCATCATCCGAGCTGTCGTCATCATCCTCATCGGATGCTTCATCCTGGGTGGCTTTGTAAATCGCTTCACCAAGTTTCATCGACACAGTCGCAAGCGCCTGGGTCTTGGTCATGATTTCTTCCGCATCATCACCTTCAACCGCTGCCTTCAGATCAGTGAGGCCCATTTCAATGGCTTCCTTGTCTTCGTCAGCGACCTTGTCACCATGTTCGGCCAGTGACTTTTCGGTGGTGTTGATGAGGGCTTCGGCATGGTTCTTGGCTTCAACCGATTCCTTGCGCTTCTGATCCGCATCGGCATTGGCCTCGGCATCCTTGACCATATTGTCGATCTCGTCATCCGACAGACCACCAGATGCCTGGATCTGGATCTGCATTTCCTTGCCGGTACCCTTGTCCTTGGCGGACACATTGACGATGCCGTTGGCATCAATGTCAAAAGTCACCTCGATCTGAGGCATGCCTCGGGGTGCGGGTGGAATTCCGGCCAGATCGAACTGTCCGAGGACCTTGTTGTCCGCAGCCATTTCGCGCTCACCCTGGAAGACCCGGATAGTCACAGCATTCTGATTGTCTTCAGCGGTTGAATAGACCTTCTGCTTCTTGGTCGGAATGGTTGTGTTGCGCTCGATCAAACGGTCGAACACGCCACCCAGAGTTTCGATGCCCAGGGACAGTGGTGTCACATCGAGCAACAGAACGTCTTTGACATCACCCTGCAGAACGCCGGCCTGAATGGCCGCACCCATGGCAACAACCTCATCCGGGTTCACACCCTTATGCGGATCCTTGCCAAAGAATTCCTTCACGACTTCCTGGATTTTCGGCATGCGGGTCATACCGCCAACCAGAACCACTTCGTCGATCTCGCCAGCTGACAGGCCAGCATCTTTCAAGGCTGATTTACAAGGACCAACGGTCCGCTGCACCAGATCGTCCACGAGAGATTCCAGCTTTGCGCGGGTCAGTTTGATGGTCAGATGTTTTGGACCGGACGCATCAGCTGTGATGAAGGGCAGATTGACTTCTGTCTGGGTCGATGCAGACAGTTCAATCTTGGCTTTTTCCGCCGCTTCCTTCAGACGCTGCAGAGCGAGCTTGTCGCCACGCAGATCAATGCCCTGATCCTTCTTGAACTCATCAGCCAGATAGCTAACCAGACGCATGTCGAAATCTTCACCGCCAAGGAATGTATCCCCATTGGTGGATTTCACTTCGAACACGCCATCGCCGATTTCGAGAATGGACACATCAAATGTACCACCGCCCAAATCGTAAACAGCAATTGTCTTGCCGTCATTCTTGTCGAGACCATAAGCAAGTGCTGCAGCTGTCGGCTCGTTGATGATCCGCAGAACTTCCAGACCGGCAATCTTGCCTGCATCCTTGGTGGCCTGACGTTGGGCATCGTTGAAGTAGGCAGGAACGGTGATAACCGCCTGTGTCACACTTTCACCGAGATAAGCTTCAGCTGTTTCCTTCATTTTCTGAAGAATCATCGCAGAGACCTGTGAGGGAGAATAGGTCTCGTTCTGCGCCTTGACCCAGGCATCACCATTGTCTGCCTTGACGATCTGATAGGGCACAAGCTTCTTGTCTTTGGTCACCATCGGGTCGTTGAAACGACGGCCAACGAGACGTTTGACAGCAAACACAGTGTTTTCCGGATTGGTCACGCCCTGGCGTTTTGCAGACTGGCCAACCAGCCGCTCGCCATCTTCGGTGAAACCCACCATAGACGGGGTGGTGCGCGCACCTTCAGCGTTTTCAATAACTTTCGGATTTTTGCCGTCCATGACGGCGATACAGGAATTGGTGGTTCCCAAATCAATACCAATGACTTTCGCCATATTTACTCTCCTTATTTGGCAGACATGACCCTTGCTTTCGCGCCGACCTCAAGGCATCGGCTTTTTCAGTTTGCGAGGCAGGAACAAATCCCCTTTGCTCAACTTGTTTGTTTACCATGCACATCTTGCATGCCGGATAGTCTATTCCAAAAGGATAAAAGGCCCGGCACACTGTGCTTCGAGGGGTATATAAGAGAGTGAGACACTCCCTGCAAGCGCCGGATTGCGCGGATTTTTGACAAGGCACGACTTTTTTATGCATCAACACTGCAACCAGACCATTCCATGGCCACCAGATAAGTCCCGCAAGGACAATCCGGGAGGCGAGGATGGAGCTTGAACCAGGCCTGTTTCTGTATAGCGGATATTTTGATCGCAGCGCCCAGACCGTGCTGCGCGATACAATCCGCAAAATTGTCGATGCGGCCCCCTTGTTTCAACCAACCATGCCGAAAACAGGAAAACCGCTTTCCGTCAAAATGAGCAATTGCGGATCTTTGGGCTGGGTTGCTGACAAGGCCGGCTATCGCTATCAGGATGTCCACCCAGTGACGGGCGAACCATGGCCACAAATGCCATCTCAGTTACTCGATCTGTGGAGCACAGTGGCTGTAGATGCGCCCAAGCCGCAGGCCTGTCTGATCAATTATTATCAACCCAACGCAAAAATGGGGCTGCATCAGGATCGCGACGAAGCCGTGTTTACGGCACCGGTTGTTTCGCTATCACTGGGCGATGAGTGCCAGTTTCGCATCGGCACAACGCAGCGCAACGGTCCGACCAAAAGCTTCAAACTGACATCTGGAGATGTTCTGGTGATGAGCGGTGAGAGCCGTCTGGCGTTTCACGGCGTGGATCGGATTTTCCCCGGCACCTCAACATTGCTGAAAGCGCCGGGCCGTATCAATCTGACTCTGAGACGGGTGACCGCCTGATCAGTCTTCGATGTCCGCTTCATCATCCGGGACGGCTTTTGGTGCGGGCTTGGGGCCGCCCTTGGAAACACCGACCATAGCCGGACGCAAAACCCGGTCACCCAGCATGTAGCCTGCCTGCATGACCTGAACCACCATGCCACTGGCAACAGACGGGTTTGGAACCTCAAATACGGCCTGATGGCGATTCGGATCAAATTTCTCGCCGATAGGCTCTTCTTTGGTCACGCCATGTTTGGCAAAGACGCGCACCATTTCACGGCCGGTCATTTCCACGCCTTCCACAAGCGCTGCCAAAGTCGTGCCGGCACCTTCCTTCTCTTCTTCGGAGACGGTGGAGATGGCGCGGTCCAGATTGTCGCCAATGCTCAGCACATCGCGGGCAAAATTGGAAATTGCATATTGCCGCGTATCAGCCACTTCGCGCTTTGTGCGGCGGCGCAGATTTTCCATATCAGCGGCTAACCGCAGCATCTGGTCTTTCAGCGCATCTTTTTCTTCGCGCAGCTTCTGGTTTTCTTCCAGCAGCGCGTCAATGACTTCTTCCGGCGTACGTTTGCCAGTCTGTGTCAATTCTTCTTCGGTTGCAGCATCGGAAGTGTTCAATCCGCTTTCCTGTGCCGCATTTTCCAAATTGTCATTTGATGTGTCAGGTGTGTTGGTTTCGTCACTCATGATCGATCACGGTCTTTTCGATTTAATCTGATAGTTGGGATATCGAAGCTCGGAGGCAAAAAATCAACCGTCAATCTCATTAACTGAGCATTTTTCCCAAAAGCTGGGCGGTATAATCCACAACAGGGATGATTCGGCCGTAATTCAGCCGTGTCGGACCGATGACACCCAGCACGCCAACAATATTGTCTTCAGCATTGTGATAGGGGGCAACCACCAGCGACGAGCCGGACATGGAAAACAGGCTGTTTTCGGAGCCGATGAAGATGCGCACGCCATCGCCGGTTTCGGCAGAGCCGAGCAACTCGATCAAATCTGACTTGCTTTCCAGATCCTCAAACAGCAGTCGGATGCGGTCGAGATCCTCACCCTGCTCCAAATTTTCAAGCAGATTGGCGCGGCCGCGGACAATGAGATTCTGGGCATTTCTGGCACCCTCATTGACGCCAGCCCAAGTGGCAAGTCCAGCCTCGACCAGTCGGGCGGTCAAATCATTCAATTCGCGGCGCTGGGAATCCAGAAGCTGCTGCAATTCAAGACGAGCTTCCGGCAGTGTGCGCCCGCGCAAGCCCTCATTGAGATAATTGGATGCCTCGATCAAGGACGCTGCAGGCATGCCTTTGGGAATATCGATGATACGGTTCTCGACCGCACCATCCTGCGCCACCAGCACGACAAGCGCACGGCCGTCTTCAATGCGGACAAATTCAATATGCTTCAAAGGCACTTCGCGTTTGCCGGTCAAAACCAGTCCGGCCCCTTTCGACACGCCGGACAGCATGCGGCTGGCGTCTGACAAAAGCGTATCGCCGGAATGTTCTGGTCTGTTGGCGCCGAACTGGGCATCAATCTGTTGGCGCGCGCGCTCATCCAGATCGCCCACTTCCATCATGGCATCGACAAAAAAGCGCAAGCCACGCTCGGTGGGCAGACGTCCGGCGCTGATATGGGGTGCGTAGATGAGTCCCATCTGTTCCAGATCAGACATGACATTGCGGATCGAAGCGGGGGAAAGATTGATGGTCAGACTGCGCGACAGGTTGCGCGAGCCAACCGGCGACCCGTCATCCATATAGGCTTCCACAATCCGGCGAAACACCTGATGTGAACGTTCATCCAGATCCTGATCAAACAAGCGATTGTCGTTGGCCATCATTTCCATTCCGCAGACATTCAGGTCAGCCTGATTTGTCGGCTTACAGACCCTGAACTTAGTGTCTGCCGCCCCTCATGAAAAGTGAAACTTCCGCAAACCGGCCCGGCAACGTTATTTTCTATGCTTTGCTTTCAGTGCGGGCTTGTCTATCAAGAGCGATGATTCGAAGCTAATGATGAGAAAAAGTCTGATGAGACCATCCAATCGCCAACCTGATGCCCTGCGCGCCGTTTCACTGGAACGCAATGTCTCGAAACACGCCGAAGGCTCGTGCCTGGTAAAATTCGGCGACACCCATGTGCTGTGCACTGCCAGTCTGGCTGAAAATGTTCCGCCCTGGCTGCGGGGCGGTGGCAAGGGCTGGGTAACAGCGGAATATGGCATGCTGCCGCGCTCCACTGGCGGACGTATGCGCCGGGAAGCAGCCAGCGGCAAACAATCGGGCCGGACACAGGAAATTCAGCGCCTGATCGGGCGGTCCCTGCGGGCCGTTGTTGACATGAAATCTCTTGGCGAACGGCAAATCACCCTCGATTGTGATGTCATTCAGGCCGATGGCGGAACCCGGACAGCAGCGATTACCGGCGCATGGGTTGCGCTCAGCGACTGTATTGCCTGGATGCGCCAGCGCAATCTGGTGACTGGCACCGTGTTGAAAGACAATGTGGCCGCCATTTCCTGTGGTATCTATCAGGGAACACCGGTGCTTGATCTGGATTATGACGAGGATTCAACAGCGGAAACCGATGCCAATTTTGTCATGACAGGGTCTGGCGGGATTGTTGAAATTCAGGGAACTGCCGAGCAGGAGCCGTTTTCCGAAGAAGAACTGAAGCAGCTGATGGATCTGGCCAAAGCCGGTATTCAGCAATTGGTTTCTCTGCAGAACATGGCAATCATGTAAATGGACGGGGCGGTTCGCAAACTCTCTGGTGGCAAGCTGGTTCTGGCCAGCCACAATGCAGGCAAACTGCGCGAAATCCGCGATCTTGTGGTGCCGCACGGCATTGACGTTGTGTCTGCGGCCGAACTGGATTTGCCGGAGCCTGACGAGACTGGCACGACGTTTGCTGCCAATGCAAAGCTGAAGGCGCTGGCGTCAGCCATCGCAACCGGCCTTCCGGCGCTGTCAGATGATTCCGGCCTGTCGGTCGATTGTCTGGACGGTGATCCGGGCATTTATTCAGCCCGATGGGCAGGTCCAGACAAGGATTTTGCCAAGGCCATGCGCAATGTGCAGGAAGCCATGCTGGCCAAGGGCGCAACCGAGCCAGGCAAACGGGGTGCGCAATTTGTCAGCTCGCTCTGTCTGGCCTATCCGGATGGTGAGACCTTTGTGTTTGAGGGGATCATCCGGGGTGAGATTGTCTGGCCACCGCGCGGGACGCAGGGGTTTGGTTATGATCCGATCTTTCTGCCGGAGAATCATGATAAGACTTTTGGAGAAATGACGCCGCAGGAGAAGCATGGACCGCGCCCTGATGGGGAACCGGGCCTGTCACACCGGGCACGGGCATTTGCTTTGTTTGAAAAATATGCGCTTTAGGATCAGGGATTCGGTCACTTTAATCTGATGGAACAACACACGGATAAAGCAAAACCTGCAGTCGGAAACCTGCCGCAAGGTGCCCAAAAAGGCCCCGATCATCCAACGCGGGATGCCGGGTTCGGAATCTATGTGCACTGGCCCTTCTGCGCTGCCAAATGCCCCTATTGTGACTTCAACTCCCATGTGCGGCACAAGCCGGTTGACCAGGTTCGCTTTCTCGCAGCCTTCAAGGCCGAGATTGCGCATTTTGCAGCGCGGACGCCGGACCGCCGTGTCACCAGTATTTTCTTTGGCGGTGGTACGCCATCGCTGATGGACCCGGAGACGATCGCGGGCATCCTGGATGCGATTCACTGGCATTGGCCGGTGGACACCGGTGCCGAGATTACCATGGAAGCCAATCCGCAATCGGTTGAAGCAGGCCGGTTCAAGGCTTACCGCAAAGCCGGGGTCAACCGATTGTCGCTCGGGGTTCAGGCCCTGAATGATGCTGATCTGAAGTTTCTCGGGCGTTTACACAATGTGGAAGAAGCGATCAATGCCATTGGCATTGCGCGCGAAACCTTCCCGCGCCTGTCGTTTGATCTGATCTATGCGCGGCCGCGCCAGAGCGTTGCCGCCTGGAGTGAAGAACTGAAACGGGCGCTGGACTACGCGGTTGATCATCTGTCGCTGTATCAGTTGACGATCGAACCGGAGACGCCATTCTGGGCTCTACAGGACGCTGGCAAGCTGGTGGTTCCAAATCAGGATGAAGCCGCGGAGCTGTATCAGGCCACACAGATCATTTGCGAAGAAGCTGGTTTGCCGGCTTATGAAACCTCCAACCATGCGGTTCCAGGCGCTGAAAGCCGCCATAATCTGATTTACTGGCATTATGGTGAATATGTTGGTGTGGGCCCCGGCGCGCATGGCCGGCTGGTTGGTGCCAATGCGACCGCCCGCTATGCAACAGCGACGGAACGCAATCCGGAACGCTGGCTGTCGCTGGTGGAATCCCATGGCCACGGCACCATCACCGATGATGAATTACTGGCCGAAGAACAGGGTGACGAGTTTCTTGTGATGGGATTGCGCCTGCATGAGGGCATTGATCTGGCGCGCTATCAGGCACTGTCTGGTCGCCGTATCGATCCACGCCGTGTGGATGATCTGCTCGAACACAAGATGATCGAACGCCTTGCGCCCCGGTCCCCCGGCTCCAATAGCGAAGACCGTGTGCGCGCCACCCGTGAGGGCGCCATGGTGCTGGATGCTGTTGTCGCCGATCTGGCGGTTTAGTATCCTCGACCGGTGATACTGGTTGGGGCCGGGCTGACGACGCGGGTGCCGCCGGACTGGACCTCATAGACAGCCATGGCACGCGTATTGGTGCCATCTGCGTTGAAGCGGAACACGCCATCGACACCGGCAAAACCATCTGTGTTGGTCAAAACATTTCGGCTGAATCTCTCATTGCCGAAGCGGGCTGTCAGGCCTGCTGCCAAAATTGTCGCATCAAACGCCAGAGAGGCGTTGCGCGGCGGTGCCGAGCCATAAGCCGCTCGGTAGCGGGCGGCAAACTGGTCAAAACGATCATTCGGCACGGATGCATAAATGGCACCGCGCAGAGCCGGTTCTGCAGTGATCTGCGGATCATCCCACTGACCGGAACCAACATAGAGCACACGCGGCGATGTCAGACCTGCGCTTGCCAGTTGCTGCGCCATGAAGGTGACGGAGGCTGCACTGTCCGGCATGAACACGCCATCGATCGAAGATGACAATTTGGCGACTTCAGCCACCTTTTGCTGCATGGAGGAGCGGTCCTGCCCGTAGCGTTCGATGGTAGCCACCCGAATTCCGAAATTGGAGGCTGCTTCACGGAACAGACCTTCATAGATCAGCCCTGTCTGATTGTTGGGCACCAGCACCGCAAAGGATTTCTTGCCTTTCTGTGCGGCATAGGCAGCGGCGCGGTAAACCTGATCCCGCGGCAGGAAGCCCATCAGATAAGCGCCTCTGGTGGCAACTTCAGTGCGGGTGGAGAAGGAAATAACCGGAACGGAGCGTGGCACGGCCAGCCTGGTGACCGGACCAACAGCGTCGCCGAAGACCGGACCAAGGATCAGCTCCACGCCCTGTGACAGGGCGGACGTCGCTGCAACGCGCGCGCCTTCAGGCGTTCCCTGTGTGTCTTTCACCAAAAGCTGAATATTTGCGTTGGGGAACTCACGCAAGGCAAGCGCGGCTGCATTCTTGAAGGATGTGCCAATAGTACCGGCATTGCCGGTGGCCGTCAGCGGGACCAGAAGTGCAACACGCACCTCGCCATTGCCAATCACTTCGCCCGTTGCGTTCTGGGTGGGAGTGCCAAAGGGCGAGCCTGGATTGCGAAAGCCTGTACCACCACCAAAGCCGGACGGCACACATGCGCTCAGAACAGCGCCAGCGGCCAAAACCGCAGCAGCACGCAGCGAATATTTACGACACACAGTCAAAAAGGCCATAGCAACACCATATAATTTTTGCGGCCTGTTGTTGACCGGACGCTCTGAAGAAGCATCAAATGCGGAACCCGACGAGATGCCGCCCTTGCCTTTTAAGGCAAAAGCGCGAGAAATGTGAACATAACAAGGCGATTATTCGCATTATTTGTTTCTTTTGCGCTCTCCAAGCTTGGGGAATTCTGCAACTATGCCGATTCTAACCGATATTCCTTAACAGGAATTGGCACCCCAAGGGAGCATGCATGCCACAACCCGCCGATAAAACGCCGGAAACCGGTGGGTTTTCCATCAACGGATACAGCCTGCGTGCCCCGGGTCTGGAAGCCGGGCTGTATCTTGTGTCCACACCAATCGGGCATTTGAAAGACATCACGATCCGCGCACTGGAGACTCTGGCAGGCGCGCAGTTGATTGCCTGCGAGGATACACGGGTCAGCCGGGTGCTATTGTCACATTATGGAATCACGACGCCAGTGATGTCCTATCACGAGCACAATGCCGATTTTGCCAGCGTGAAAATTCTTGAAGCTCTGCAGCATGGCTCGGTGGCGCTTATCAGCGATGCGGGCACGCCGCTGGTGTCTGATCCGGGCAGCCGGTTGGTGACGCAGGTTCTGGAGGCGGGATACAAGGTGTTTCCAATTCCTGGTGCTTCGGCTGTTCTGGCAGCGCTAGTGGCGGCTGATCTGGGTGACAACCAGTTTCATTTTGTGGGTTTTTTGCCGACCAAGGAAAAAGCCAGAAGCTCTGTTTTCCAATCCCTTGGCGGGAGTGATGCCACGCTGGTGTTCTATGAAAGCCCGAAGCGGATTGCAGCCTGCCTGAAAAGCGCGGCATCCGTTCTGGGCAATGACCGGCCTGCTGTTGTGGGCCGGGAGCTGACCAAGCGTTTTGAAACCTTCTATCGCGGTACGCTTGGCGAATTGGCGGAACAATTTGCCAAGGCTGACACGCCCAAAGGGGAAATCGTACTGCTGATCGGACGCGGAGCGCCTCAGGAATCGGTGTTCGATCTGGATGCCGCGTTGCAGGACCGTCTGGCCAAAGTGCCCCTGAAACAGGCGGTCGACGAGGTGACCGGAATGAGCGGCATGAAACGGCGCGACATCTATCAACGCGCGCTTCAGCTACGAGATGCGCAGTGATCCCTTCGCGCATCCGGCAGCGGGCAGAGGCCCGCGGGCGGCGCGCCGAAATTGCAGCGGCGATGTTGTTGCGGCTGAAGGGGTTCCGGATTCTCAACCAGCGCTACAAGACAGCTGTTGGTGAAATTGATCTGGTGGCGTGCCGTGGCCGATTGGTGGTTTTTGCCGAGGTCAAATGGCGCAGCAATCTGGACGCGGCGATGGAGTCGGTCCACCCCAAAGCGCAGGCGCGTATCGGGCGGGCAGCGGCACACTGGCTCGGCCAGAAGCCCAAATTCGCGAATTTCAATACGCGATTTGATGTGATAGCCCTTGCACCAGGGCGATGGCCGGTCCATCTGAAACAGGCTTTTGATCTTTCCGATCACATCTGAGGTAATTCTATGTCACTCAAAGTCGCGGTCCAGATGGATCATATCTCCACCATTCATATTGGTGGCGATTCCACCTTTGCCATGTTGCTGGAGGCGTCACGGCGCGGTCACAGCCTGTTTCATTATGAGCCGGACCAGTTGTTGATGCTGGATGGCACGGTCAAGGCCCGCATGGCACCTCTGACCGTACAGGATGTGCAGGGCGATCATTTCAAGCTGGGCAGCGAAGAGATGGTGGATCTGACCGATATGGACACTGTTCTGCTGCGGCAGGACCCACCCTTTGACATGAATTACATCACAACCACACATCTGCTGGAGCGGGTGCATCCGCAGACGCTGGTGGTCAATGATCCGGCCCATGTGCGCAATGCGCCGGAAAAGATCTTTGTCACCGAATTTCCTGATCTGATGCCCAAAACCCTGATTTCGCGCAATCGGGATGATATTCGTGCCTTCCGGGAGGACGTTGGCGATATCATTTTAAAACCGCTTTACGGCAATGGCGGCGCAGGCGTGTTCCGTCTGACATCCGATGATCAGAATCTGGTCTCACTTCTGGAAATGTTTGAACAGACCTTCCCCGAGCCCTTCATGGTGCAGCAATATCTGCCGGATGTCCGTGCAGGCGACAAGCGTATCATTCTCGTCGACGGGGTTGCAGTGGGTGCCATCAACCGGGTGCCAGCCGATGGCGAAGCGCGGTCCAACATGCATGTCGGTGGTCGTGCCGAGGCAATTGGCATGACCGCGCGCGAGCATGAAATCTGCGAGCGCATCGGCCCGGCCCTGAAAGAACGCGGTTTCATCTTTGTCGGCATTGATGTCATTGGCGACTTCATGACCGAAATCAACGTGACCTCCCCGACCGGCATTCGCGAAGTGCAGAAATTCGGCGGTGCCGACATCGCATCCCTGATCTGGGATGCGATTGAATCGAAGGTTTGACGGACGCCTGATCATCAGGAGGGCCTGCCGAACAGTTTCAGCGTGCCGATGACCGCCAGCAGAAAAGCCAGACCCGAGGCAATCGTCCGGATTTGGTTCCAGACCTGCCAGGGTTTTGAATAATCCTGCCAGATGGTTCTGGCGGCATCGATGTCCTGGGGCACTGTGACCAAAGCCAAAGCTTCATTCATGGGCACATTGACGACCATCGTCAGAATCAGCCCAAAACACAGATAGACCGCACCACTGAGCGCGAACAGTTTTGCGCTTGCCTTGTGATTATGCGTCCACAAAAGCCACGTGGTGATGGCCAGAACCAGTGGCGTTCCGAAGAATGCCGGGGCAAAGACCGCATTTCGCACAGAACCATTCATGGCCTGCATGGCGGCAATCGCAATGCGTGGATCCGCTGTATCCAGCCCCCACATGGTGGAACACACCCAGGCGTAAAAGAAGCCGAAGATCGCAGCACACATTAGCAGGGACAGGGATATCATTGCCGAGATTTTCAATGGCATGGTCAAACTCCAGATCAATAGGAAAGATTTAGCGTACATAAGTGTACGTATTTACTATTCCGTATAGATGTGTACGGTATTGCGCAAGCTCAAAATGGATTCTGACATGCGGACCGAGAAAAAACAGAAACGGCATCAGGAGATCGCGGAAGCGGCCTATGCTCTGCTGGCCAGCCACGGTTACGGCGGAACATCCATGCTGAGCATCGCCAAGGCTGCGGGCGCGTCCAACGAGACGCTGTATCGCTGGTATGGCGACAAGCAGCACCTGTTTGCGGAGATGGTTCAGGACAATGCTGCCGCCGTGAAAGCCGAACTGGAAGCAAGTTTGAATAAGGATGCAGACCCGGCAGCGGCGCTTGGTCAGATCGGTGCAAGATTACTGGCGCTTCTGACCAGTGAGCGTGCCATTGCCCTGAACCGGGCAGCGGCTTCTGACAGCAGTGGCACACTTGGCGCAACCATCGCAGAGGCCGGACGTGACACAATTGCACCGCTCATCGGAAGACTGATAGAGCGCCTGATGCAGGACAGAAATTCTACTGTGGACGATATGGCAGAGATCACTGAAACCTATCTGGGCCTGCTGATCGGTGATCTTCAGATCCGCAGGGTTATTGGCCAAATGAAGCCGCTGTCTGATGCCGATTGCATTGCCCGCTCCAAACGGGCGCTGACGTTGCTCAGGAGACTGTATCCAGAGTGACTATTGAATAACCACTCCTTTCGGGCCAACACCCGATCAACCAGTGACTTTGCCAAGGTCAAGTTTCCCTGCAATATTGCAACCTTAGTTCATCCCGAATCAGGAATATTGCTGCATGGTTGCACATGTCACCACAGTCAGTTTTCAGGGTATTGAAGCGGTGCCTGTGGATGTGCAGGTTTTGCTGGCACCGGGCCTGCCGGCTTTCACCATTGTCGGTCTGCCCGACAAGGCCGTGGCGGAAAGCCGGGAACGGGTGCGTGGGGCCTTGCATGCCTCCGGTCTGTCACTGCCGCCGCGCCGCATCACTGTGAATCTGGCCCCGGCGGATCTGCCCAAGGAAGGCAGCCATTACGATCTTCCCATCGCCCTTGGGCTGATGGCGGCCATTGGTGCCCTGCCCGCAGAATTCCTCAGTCGCTTTGTGGTGCTCGGCGAGCTGGCGCTGGATGGCAGTATTGCCGCGGTGACAGGTGCATTGCCGGCTGCCATCGCAGCCAATGCCATGGACAAGGGCTTGATCTGTCCCGCATCCAGCGGCCGGGAAGCTGCGTGGGCGGGAACCGATCTGGAGGTGCTGGCCCCGGAAAACCTGATTCAGCTGGCCAATCATTTCAAAGGCACGCAAGTGCTGTCCAGTCCCGAGCCTGCAATCCATGCTGCGGCAGACAATCTGCCGGACCTGTCTGACATCAAGGGACAGGAAACCGCCCGGCGGGCGCTGGAAGTGGCAGCAGCGGGTGGCCATAACATGCTGATGATCGGCCCGCCCGGGGCCGGAAAATCCATGCTCGCCGCCCGCTTGCCATCGATTTTACCGCCGCTCTCGCCAAAAGAATTGCTGGAAGTATCGATGATTGCCTCCATTGCGGGCAGTCTGTCCGCCGGTGGTCTGTCGGACCGGCGGCCATTCCGGGAGCCACACCATTCTGCCTCCATGGCAGCGATGGTGGGTGGTGGCATACGCGCCAAGCCGGGCGAGGTTTCACTGGCGCATAATGGCATTCTGTTTCTTGATGAATTGCCTGAATTCACACCGCAGGTGCTGGACAGTCTGCGCCAACCTCTGGAGCGCGGCGAAACCTCCATTGCCCGCGTCAATTATCGGCTGACCTATCCATCGCGCTTTCAACTGATTGCTGCCATGAACCCCTGCAAGTGCGGGCGGGCCGGGGAGCCGGGTTACAAATGCCCGCGCGGGCCACGCTGCGCCAATGATTATCAGGCACGCATATCCGGCCCGTTTCTGGACCGCATTGATATTCGCATTGCGGTTCCAGCCGTGACGGCCAGCGATCTGATTACCCCCAAACCGAGCGAGGCCAGCAAGGAAGTGGCCCAACGGGTGGCAAAAGTCCGCACGCTTCAGGCCGAGCGGTTTGCCGCCATCGGCCGTCCCGATATTCGCACCATTGCACAGGCCCCGGCAGATTTGATCAGCGCGGTGGCGCAGCCGGATGCGGCAGGACTGGCATTGTTGAAAGATGCCGCCGAAGCCATGAAGCTCAGCGCGCGCGGCTACCACCGTGTGCTGAAAATCTCGCGGACGCTGGCGGATTTGGATGGCTCAGAGCAACCGGGCCGCATCCATCTGGCCGAAGCCCTGAGTTACCGCATGGTCGGGGATGGCGGCACAAATGCAGCCTGAGGCATACTAAAAACTGTCATCGAATGTTCAAAAAATGCAGATAAAGCAGTTTGTGTGGACGCAAATTGCGCCTATATGCACGACAGCAGATTTGCAAATTGATTGTCTCCCGTTGACGGGAGTTCAATCCACAAGGATGGGAATTTGTGATGCGAACGGGGTTGGGGACACCACTATCAACCTGGCAGCGCCTGCGCTCTGCCTCACGCAACGGCTTTTCCCCAAGAGCCTTCTTGCCGGCGTCCCAATTGCCCAATAACCCGCTTCCCAATTCGGCTGATCCTTATGCCCAGCCACATGGTGTGATTGGCGGTCGCATCGGCAATCTGGAAGTTCGACTGGCGCAAACACCACGCGAATTGCGCAAGGCGCAATCGCTGCGGTACAAGGTGTTTTACGGTGAGCTGGCCGCAGTGGCCAATGCCAAGACCCGGTTCTTCCGCCGAGATGAAGACCGGTTCGACCGGATTTGCGATCATCTTCTGGTGTTCGATCACGACTCGCTGAACCACCGCAAGAAACCCCGCATTGTCGGCACCTACCGGTTGCTGCGGCAGGACGTTGCCGAGATCCATGGCGGTTTCTACACCGCTGATGAATATGATATTGCACCACTTCTGGCGCGCCATTCCCATTTGAAATTTCTTGAGCTTGGTCGGTCCTGCGTGTTGCCGGACTACCGCACCAGCCGAACGGTTGAACTGCTCTGGCACGGCATCTGGTCCTATGTACGGGCGCATCATCTTGATGTCATGTTTGGCTGCGCGTCCTTTGCCGGAACTGACCCGCAAGACCATGCAACTGCGCTGTCTTTCTTGCACCATCATGCAGCGAGCGCGCCGGAATGGAGCGTCAAAGCGCTGCCGGGCCGCTATACGGATATGAATTATCTGTCCAGGGATGACGTATCCGCCAGAACTGCAATTCGGGATTTGCCGCCGCTCGTCAAAGGCTATCTGCGGCTGGGGGCAAAGATCGGAGATGGCGCGGTGATTGACCATCAATTCGGCACGACAGATGTGCTGATTGTGTTGCCGGTGTCAGAGATTGACGAGCGCTATATCAGGCATTTTGGTGCCGACGCGACGCGCTACGCGGTCTGACTTCGGGGAATTGCGCATTGCGTAATTAAGGTGGGGGACAAACCCATCTGAAACGGCTAAACAGTGTTTTCCTGTCATCAACAGACCGGCAAACGTTTTTATGGCTCAATTGCCACCTGTTAAAATTGCCAACAACCGAATGCAGCCGCCAGACATCATGAGCGGGCAGACAGACAATCGGGCTGGTGCTGCCTTTGCTTCCGATCCGCTGATCCCTGCACAATCCGCTCTGGATTTCCGACCTGTTCTGCTGGTCATGGGCATTCTGACGTCCATTCTGGGTGTCACCATGATGGCACCGGCGATTGTGGATGCGGCCCTTGGCAATGCGGATTGGCGCAGCTTTGCAGTGGCCTCCCTGATCACCACCCTGTTCGGTCTTGGACTATGGCTGGCGACGCGGGGCACAGTGCGCGGTCTTGGGACACGGCAGGCCTTCCTGATGACCGTGGCCGCCTGGCTTGCGCTGACCACATTCGGAGCCTTGCCGATTTACCTGTCCGGTGTTGTGCCCACTTTCACGGATGCCTTTTTCGAGGCCATGTCCGGCCTGACCACAACGGGCGCCACGGTGATCACCCATCTGGATTCCACCCCACCTGGAATCCTGTTCTGGCGAGCGATCCTGCAATGGCTCGGCGGGCTTGGGATTATCGTTATGGCGGTTGCCATTCTGCCTATGCTGCAGATTGGTGGCATGCAGATGTTCAAGGCGGAAGCGTTTGATTCCACCGATGCCATCCTGCCCCGTGTGACGCAGATTTCCGGAGCCATGAGCCTTGTGTATATCCTGCTGACCATGATGTGTGCCTTTGCCTATTTCATCGCAGGAATGAGCCTGTCCGATGCCCTGTTTCACGCCATGACAACAGTTGCCACCGGCGGGTTTTCCACCAAGGACGCATCGCTGGCCCATTTCGACAGTGCCATGATCGACACAATCTGCATCGTCTTCATGCTGGCCGGCAGCCTGCCGTTTCTGCTGTGGATTCAGGCGTTTCAGGGCCGGTTGAAACCGATGTTGAAGGATCAGCAAGTGCGGGGTTTCTTCGGCATATTGCTGTTATTCATTCTTGCCATCTGGGCCTATGAGACCATACGGGGTGTTCATCCCGGTCTCGACGGATTGCGCTACGGTGCTTTCAATGTGATTTCGATCATGACCGGAACCGGTTTTGCCAATGATGATTATGGCGCCTGGGGGCCCTTTTCCATCGCACTGTTTTTCGTCGTCACCTTCATTGGTGGCTGTGCAGGATCAACCTCATGCGGCATGAAAGTGTTTCGCATTCAAGTGCTTTTCATGGATCTGCGCCAACATTTGAATCGGTTGGCGTTTCCGCACGGCATTTTCATCCGCCGCTTCAATGGACGACCGATTTCCTCCAGCGTATCGCTGTCGGTAATGGTGTTCTTCTTTCTGTTTCTGCTGAGCTTTGCGATCCTGTCGGTGCTGCTGGCCCTGACCGGCATGGATACGCTGACAGCCATGTCCGGCGCTGCCACTTCGCTGTCGAATGTGGGCCCGGGCCTTGGAGAGATTATCGGACCATCCGGCAATTTTCAGCCGGTGAGCGACACTGCAAAATGGCTTTTGATAATTGGTATGCTGGTGGGCCGACTGGAATTTTTCACCATGCTGGTACTGATTCTACCGCGATTCTGGCGATCATAGACTTTTCTTGTTTTCGGGGCGGTTCATATGAACCGCCCCGATGACAAATCTTACAGAAGGGCCAACAATTTGCGTGCGGCTTCTTCGGACGAAGCGGGATTCTGGCCGGTGACGAGTTTACCGTCGACAACCACGAAAGATGCCCAGTCGTCACCCTTTCGGTAGGTGCCGCCGTTTTCCTTCAGCATGTCTTCCACGAGGAAAGGCACGATGTCGGCCAGGCCAACGCCTTCTTCTTCGGTATTGGTGAAACCTGTGACTTCTTTGCCAGAGACAAGCGGCTTGCCATCAGCGCCCTTGGGATGCCTGAACACTGCAGGGGCGTGACAGACTGCGCCGACCGGGCGGTCGCTTGCAGCGAAGGTTTCGATCAGCTTTTTGCTGTCGCTGTCCTCGGCCAGATCCCAAAGCGGGCCATGACCACCAGGATAGAAGATCGCGTCGAACCCATCGGCTGAGACCGTCGACAGCACTGCTGTGTTGGCCAGAGCTTTCCGGGCTGCGTCATCGGCCTTGAAGCGCTTGGTGGCTTCAGTCTGAGCATCATCCGCATCGCTTGAAGGATCAAGCGGCGGTTGGCCACCCTTGGGTGAGGCCAGAGTGATTTCGGCACCTGCGTCCTTGAACACATAATAGGGTGCGGCAAATTCCTCGAGCCAGAAGCCGGTATTTTTGCCGGTGTTACCCAACTGATCGTGGGATGTGAGAACCATGAGAATTTTCATTTGGCTTTAGCCTTTTGTTTTCTTGTTTCAGTTGCTCAACTTGACGACACGTTTGCCGAAGGCCTCGCCGTTCAGCAGACCAACGAATGCTGCAGGCGCTTGTTCCAATCCATCGATCATTTCTTCACGATACTGGATCTTGCCTGCCGTCACCCACTCGCCCATCTGCTTGGCAAATTCCGGATAAAGATGGCCGAAATCATCAAACACGATAAAGCCGCGTACGGTCATGCGTTTGCGCAAAATTGTGCCGAGCAAGAGGTTCAAGCGATCGGGACCATCCGGCAGTGACGTGGCGTTATATTGCGAAATCAGGCCACAGACCGGAATACGGGCCGAGGCGTTAAGCAATGGCATCACCGCATCGAAGACTGCGCCGCCGACATTTTCAAAGTAGATATCCACGCCGTCCGGGACAGCCTTTTTCAGGGCCTCGGGAAAACCATCGGCCTTGTAATCGATGCAGGCGTCAAACCCCAGCGTCTCAACCACATGAGCACATTTTTCGGCGCCCCCGGCGATGCCGACAACGCGCAGCCCCAGAATCTTGCCGATCTGACCGACAGTTGCGCCAACAGGGCCACTGGCCCCGGCAACCACCAGGGTTTCACCGGATTTTGGTTGGCCGATCTGTGTCAGGCCAGCCCAGGCTGTCAGGCCCGGCATTCCCAACACGCCAAGCGCCCAGGACGGTTTTTCGGGTGACTTGCCCATGTTGATCACACCCGTGCCATCAGACAGCGCGTAATCCTGCCAACCGCCAAATGCGACAACCCAGTCGCCTTTCTCAAACCCGGCCACGTCAGAGCTGACGACCTGCGCTACCGTGCCACCAACCATCACCGCGCCGATCTCGACGGGAGCCGCATAGGATGGCGCATCGCTCATCCGGCCACGCATGTAAGGGTCGAGCGAAAGATACTCGTTGCGCAGCAACATCTGGCCTTTGGCCGGACTTGGCAGATCTTCGGTCTCGAGACGCAAAGTGTTGTCGTTTGGTGCGCCCTTGGGACGCTCGGCCAGTACGAATTTTCGGTTCTGAGTTGTGGATTGGGTCATGGATAAATTCCTTATTACGTCAGGCTTGGAACCTGTTTTTGCTGTTGAGACGACCGATCAACCACCCACAGGGTGTGAAACGGTGTCGGATGTTCGATGGAACGGGCCTAGAGTTTTCTTCTCTGTATAGAACCGTTTGAGTTGATCAGTTCATCCCTTAGCTATGACTGCAAAGTTGAAATACAATGCTGCAGGGATATTCTGTTGCCTGATAGGTGATCAAGTTTGTGTGTGTGCAGGCTGATGGCTACACCAAGCGGGTCCCGGGCTTGCCATAGATGGTTTGACGCAGACGCCGGAAATCCTCACCAACACCAATCAGAGCCGGCACTAGAAACAGCACCAGAAGCGTTGCGAAGGCCAATCCGAAAACCATGGTGATCGCCATCGGCATCAGAAACTGGGCTTGGCGACTGGTTTCGAACAACAGGGGTGCCAGGCCGCCAATCGTGCTGAGAGATGTCAGCAACACTGCCCGCAGACGGTCACGGCTGGCACCAGTGGCTGCTGCACGCGCCGTATCACCATCGGCCATGCGCTCTTCCAGCCGGCTGACCAGAATGATTGAATCATTGACCAGAATACCAGACAGGCCCAACAGGCCAATCACCGACAGGACAGTGAGATCGAACCCCAGAACCCAATGGCCAAACACGGTGCCAACAAAGCCGAAAGGAATGATCATCATCACAACAAAGGGCCGCGTGTAGCTGGCAAAAACCCACGCCAGAATGATGTAAATCACCAGCATCGCGAGAGCTGTGCCAGTGCGTAACTCACCGAACGACCTGCCCTGCTCTTCTGACCGGCCGGATAATTTGTAGTCCAACCCATACCGGGTGGTGATTTCCTCAAGGCCGCTGGCCTCCAGCTGTTCCAGAATGGCGTTGGCATTGGTCACCTTGTCATCAACATCAGCAGTGACGGAAATGGTCGTGCGGCCATCGCGACGCTGGATCGTGGCAAACCCCTGACGTTCCGACAGATTGACCACTTCGGTCAATGGTACATAGCGCCCATCCGGTGCCCGCAGATTAAGCTCGCGCAGGGCAGCGCTTCCCTCTGTTGCGCGGTTTTCGCTGATGCGAATGGCGATTTCATCCTCACCATCAAAGAAGCGCCGGGCAATGGTGCCTTCAAAGGCGTTGCGAATTTGCTCGCCGACGCGATCAACCGTAAACCCAAGAGAAGCGCCCCTGTCTTTCAGGCGCATGACGAGTTCCGGCTTGCCGTAGGGCAGATCATCTTCCGCGCCGCTGACACCGGGGAACGAGTTGATGAAGACAATCAATTCGGCGGCGGCTTCTTTCAGCGTACCCGGATCGCTGCCCTTCAACCGCACATCAATGTCGCGTCCCGGCGGGCCGAAGCGGTTGCGGGAGATTGAGAACTGCTTCAGACCCGGCATGTCAGGAACAGCTTCGCGCCATTTTGATATGATTTCCGAAGTCCGGACGTCACGTTCTTCGGACGATGTCAGCTGCACGCGGAAGCTTGCAACATTGTCACCCCGGCTGCGGCCGGAACTGCCCAGCGTCAGGTAACTGGAGCGGATCAACGCGCCCGGTGCGGCAAGTGTTTTTTCCACATCAAACAGGGCTGCTTCCAGGATGCGCAATTTTTCAAGCGCGTCCTTTTCGGCGATGCCGGCGTTGAATTCTACACCGGCGCGAATTGATTCAGCTTCCGGCGATGGGAAAAATGTGAAACTCACCTTGCCCGACTGAACAAAGGCCAGCGCGACAATCATGGCTGCGATTGTAAAGGCAATGGTGATGTAGCGCCCCGCATAGGCAGCCTCGGCCATGGCCGCAAAGGGGCCATCACGAAACCAGTCAAACGCGCCATCAATTGCGGTGCGCGTGCGCGTGCCAAATCCCGATTTGCCGGATGCGTTCGGTCCTGAGAGCCTCTGGATCAGCGCTTCCACACCGGCTGCAATCAACAGACTTGCGAGAGCAAACACGGCTGCAATCGCTACCGGTGGCCAGTCTTCAAGCCCGGCTTGCAATGCGGCAATGCGACCGCCTGACAGGGGCAGTGTATTGGCAAATGTGAAGAGCGAGAGCAGCGACAGGGCGATGAAAATCATCCGCCAATGGGACCAGCGCCTTGTGGTCGACGCCGCCATAGAATGCGCCAGATGGCCTGGCAGGATCAGGAAACACTCGATCAGACTGGCAATAAGGACTGCGATGACCACCAGTGGCAGCACACCCATGAAAGCACCAATGGTGCCGCCCATCAAAAGGATCGGTGCAAAGGATGCAATTGTTGTCAGAGCTGCCGCCATCACCGGCGTCAACATCCGCCCAGCCCCGTTTTCAGCTGCCAACAAGGGTGGCTCACCATTCTTGAACCGTGTTTCGGTGTGTTCAGCGACGACAATGGCGTCATCAACGATGATGCCGAGCATCATGATCAACGCAAACAGGGACAGCATGTTGATGGTTTCGCCCAACAGATAGAGCACGCCGATCGTGATCAGCATGGCAACCGGTATACCGACAGCAACCCAAAAGGCTGTGCGTGCGTTGAGAAATACAAACAGGATGATCAACACCAGAGCGAGGCCTGTTCCGCCATTCTTGACCAGCAACATGATGCGTTCATTGAGGCTGTCGGACCGCAGATCATAGAGTTGCAAATTCAACTCACGCGGCAAGGTGGGCCGCAACTCATCCAGATAGGTTTGCAGGATCGCTGCGGATTCCAGCGTATCCTTGCCCTTGCCGGTTTGAACAGTCATCTCGATGGCGGTCTCGCCATTGGCCAGGCCACGGGTCTGGTCCGGATTGAAGCCTTTGGTGACGCGGCCAATGTCACCGAGCCGAATGGTCTCACCATCCGGTGTGGCCCGCAGCACCAGATTGCGCAGTGCTTCCGCATCAAGGTCTTCTGACACCACGCGCAATTGGCGCTCCACATCGCTGTCCAGCGTTCCTGACGGTCTGTCTCGTGTATTGGCCTGAACTGCAGTGGCAACATCGGACACAGTCAGATCGACGCGGCGCAGGCTGATCTCATCGAGTTCCACCCCGATTTCGGCATCACGAAATCCGGAAAAATCAACCCGGTCGAGGCCAAGCTCCAGAAGATCATCGCGGATGCGCTTGGCGTAGATTTTCAGAGAGCTTTCTGGAAACGGCCCTGAGATGGATATGCGGCCCAGATTGTTGAAGAAACGTGGCACCGAAAGTTTTGGGGTTTCCGCTTCATCGGGCAAGGTGGAAATACCATTCAGCGCCTGCTCCACCTTGTCCTGGGTATCCTGCATGTTGGTGCCAGGTTCCAGTTCCAGACGGATGGATGCCGCGCCCTCACGGGCATTGGAGGTCATGTCCTCCACACCTTCGATAAACCTCAGGCTGGGCTCGACATTGGCCAGAATGTTTTCTGCCACATCTTCAGCACTGGCGCCCGGCCAGTTGATGGTCACGGTGACCGAGTTGATTTCGATGGATGGGAACACCTGGGTGTTGATACGGGTGATGGCGGCGATGCCAGCCAGTATCATCAGAACCATCAGAAGATTGGCTGCATTCTTGTGGCGCACGAACAAGCCAATCAAGCCGCGCCGCCTTGGCGCAAACTCATAGGATGAGCCTAGGCGTGGTTCAGCTGTGTTGGGCCGGATCTGACTGGGCAGGCCGGACCCGCCGGGCGGAGTTTGTGACGGGGTCACGGCCGTGGTCCCCGCTCACCTGCAGGACGGCTTTGCGCGGCGGAGTTTGGGGTTTCTGATATTTCGGTTACCGTACCTGCTTCCCGGACGCGCAGGCCCTCGCCCACTTCCGAAATGCGCGTTGTCAGCACCCTTGTGCCGTCTTCAATGTCGGCTTGCAAAATAACGTTGGTGCCAGAAAAGGCCAGAACCGTGACGGGTACCGAGCGCAGTCGACCCTCCTCTTCCACATAGATGCGCTGCTCATCGTATAAGGCCGTCTCGGGCACCTGAATGGAATCGGTATAGATCTGATCCGGCAGACTGACTTCGACAAAGGCGCCCGGACGCAGATCCGCATCGGGCTGCAGGGTTTCAATATCTGCAAACAACGTTACCCCGCCACGGTCTGTGGCAATGGAAGAAGCAACACGGCTGATGGTGGCCGAGATCCTCTTTTGACGGGTACCGACGGTCCATTGAACCACTATGTCTGTTCCCAGCAAGGTATTGTCCGGCCCGGTCAGACGGCCATATTGACCATCGGACAGCGTAAACTGAACCTCGAATGTTGACAGATCGATCATCTGCGCAATCACCTGATTGGCTGTGACCATCTGACCAAGGGTGACCGATTCGCTTTCAATCACCACATCCTTTGGCGCAATGAGACGGGTCAGGGTGAGATCCCGTTCAGCCCGGATGCGGGCCAGGGACAGCCGTTCCAGCGCCGCGCGTTGCTGCGCGAGCCTGGCTTCCTCAACCTTCAAGGTGGACCGGGCGCTGTCCACTGCCGCGGTGCTCTGCAACAATGCCTGCTGGCGCTGATCAAGTGTCTGCTGGGTAACTGACCCTCTGGCCACAAGAGCCTGGGCGCGCTCCACATCTCGCTCGGCTAAAGCCAGTTGGGCCTGTGCGTTGGACAGATCGGTCCTGACGGCAGACAGGCGCGCCTCGGCCTCCAGCAATTTGGCTTCCCCGTCGAGAATGTCTACATCAGCTTCAGCAATTGCTGTCTCGAATTCAAACGGATCAAGGGTCGCGATTTCCGTTCCAGCGGACAGAACCGCACCATTGCGCACTTGCGGATTAACCGAAATCAAGGGACCGGACAATTCCGTGCGCAGCTCGATCACATTTCCGGCGATGATGGTTCCGTACACCTGAATGGTCGGCTGGAAATCTCCGCGTTGAACCGAAGCCGTCTGAACTGTAAAGACCTGCTCGCGCGCCGGGCGCTGGCGTGGCGGTTCCTTGTCAGCGAGCATACGCTGCATGAAAACACTGGCGCCAAAGACAATCGCCATGGCGATCAAAGCCTGCAGAACCAGAAACAGCGGGCGTATCCGCTGGGTGCCGGATTGGGCCGCAGGCGGATTGGCTTGCGCAGCATCAGCCTGGCTGATCTGCCTTGATGATCTGTCAGAATGCTGATCCAGCACTTCAGTATTCATTCAGGTCAGCTCCAGGTAACCGGTCTCGTGATCGCAAACCCTGCGCAAAGGGGCGCATCTTTCGTGATCCTCCCCCTTATCTGGCGCATTTGAGGCACAAGACAAAATGAAATCCCGGTTATTTTTTAAGGCAGCTCAGGAAATTTTGGTCATTTGCGATCTGATCTAGCCACCGTCCGGTCTCTGGGCAGGTATTTTGACCAGATAGGTTCGACGGAGAATGTGGCGACAAAAGCAGCGTGCGCAGCTTTTTCTGCATCACTCAATCGTGGCTGCAAGGGTTTTGGCCGGGGCTTTGGATGCCAGACATTGCCATCTTCATCGAGATCTTCGGTCGGATCATCAGCCCTCAAACCCAGATCAGCCTGCGCACCGCCGAGAAGTTCCAGATAGACTTTTGCCAGCAACTCCGCATCCAGCAATGCGCCATGAAAGGTGCGGTGTTCATTGTTGACACCGAAACGCGAGCAAAGCGCATCCAGGGAGTTCGGGCCGGCCGGATTTTTCCGCCGGGCCAGCACCAGCGTATCAACAACGCGCTCCTCAGAATATACAGGTCGGCCAATGGCCTTCAGTTCCGTATTGATGAAGCCCATATCGAAACTGGCATTGTGCGCCACCAGAATTCCGTCATCGCCAACGAAGTCGAGAAAATGTGAGGCTATGTCTTTGAAGACCGGATTTTCCTTGAGACTGTCCCAGGACATACCATGCACATCAAAGGCACCCTGACTGACGTCGCGCTCGGGGTTGATATATTGGTGATAGGTCTTTCCAGTGGGAAAGCGGTTGACCAGTTCCACACAGCCGATCTCTATCAGCTTGTCACCCTTGCGCGCATCAAGTCCGGTGGTCTCTGTATCAAATACGATTTCACGCATGGCAGGATTTTCTCCGTCTCACGGCAGTTTTGTCAGGATTTATTCTCATCGAATCCAATTGCTCGATGTCTACCACACAGAATGTTTCACGTGAATCACGCGTTCAATTTCTGCAGAATTTTTGAAAGCTGCTGCCGCGCATCTTCAATACCCTTGTCTGTCACGATGATGAAATCCGCTTTGGCGCGTTTTTCAGCGTCGCTCATCTGTCGTCCAAGCAGGTCTTCAAATTTGTCTGGCGTCATTCCCGGACGGGCCAGCACGCGATCACGTTGGATTTTCTCAGGAGCCGTGACAACCAACACCTTGTCACACAAAGTGTCAGCGCCGCTTTCAAACAACAGGGGAATGTCCAGAACAATAAGCTTCGAACCGGCTTCCCTCTGGCTTTCAATGAAATCCAGTTCGGCGTTGCGCACCAGCGGATGAATGATGCGCTCCAAATCCGCCATTGCTTCGGTATTGCCTATGACCGCTTGCGCAAGTTCTGCCCTGTCCACCACACCGTGCACGATAACATCGGGAAAGCGTTTTTGGATATGTGGCACCGCTGCGCCCCGATAGAGCATGTGGACGGCAGCATCTGCATCAAACAGTGCTATGCCCGCGTCGCGAAACAACTGGGCCGTTGTCGATTTGCCCATGCCGATGGAGCCGGTCAGGCCAAGGACAGTCATTTTGGGGCTGGTGCCGCTCATAGGTCCTGCAGCAGATGATTGCGCAATTGATCTGTTACTTCCGGGCGGATTCCAAACCATTTCTCGAAACCGGGAACGGCCTGGTGCAGCAGCATGCCCAGCCCGTCAACGGTTCGATTGCCATTGGCCCTCGCCTCTTTCAGCAAGGATGTTTCAAGCGGCGTGTAGACAATATCGGTGACAACAGCTGTTGCGGGAATGTCTTTCAAGGAAAACACCAATTCATCCTGCCCGACCATTCCAAGGCTGGTGGTGTTGACCAGCAGATCGGCATGGGACACCTGTGTTTGTGCCTGTGCCATGCTCTGGGGACTGATGTTGCATGATTGAGTCAGTGCAATGTCTGAAAAATGTGCGGCCAATGCCTGAGCCCGTTCGACCGTGCGATTGGCCAGGATGATAGATTTGAAACCACGCATCATCAGACCATAAAGGATTGCCCGCGAGGCACCGCCCGCCCCCAACACAATCGCGGTTTTCGCGCCCGTGGTTTTGGGCGCGTCCCAGCCAGGTGCCTGATCATCGAGATTTGCCAGAAACCCGTAAGTGTCGGTGTTGCTGACATGGAGCATACCATCTTCCACCCAATAAGTGTTGGCCGCGCCCAGTATCCGGGCCGTCTCATCAGCATGATCGGCCAAAGCCAGAACCGCTTCCTTGTGCGGGATGGTGGCATTGCCACCGCAATAATCCAGCGCGCCCTGTTTGAGAGATGTCATGAAAGCGGGCAAATCTTCCGGCGCAATCGATTCGGCAACGTAACGCCCTGCAATATCGTACTGCTTCAGCCAGAAACCATGAAGGCGTGGGGAGCGGGAGTGCTTGATCGGGTATCCGATTACACATGCATTTTTGCCAGTGGACTCAACCATCGATTCGGACCCGTTCCCTAGGACATCAGAACATTTTCGGCCCTCAGCCAGGCCAATAGCGGCAACAGCGGAAGACCAAGAATGGTGAAATAGTCGCCTTCTATCTGATCGAACAGCTGGGATCCGATACCCTCAAGCTGATAGCCGCCAACACTGCTGAGGGATTCAGGCAAGGTTTCTGCCACATAACGCCCGATAAACTCCGGAGAGAGTTTGCGCATCCGCATCTGAGCCTGATCTGTGTGCCGCCAGATGGTTTCTCCATTGCGGACCACGGCAATTGCAGCGTGGAGGGTGTGGGTTCGACCGCTCAGCCAAAGCAATTTTCTGCGCAGATCTTCGTCACTGTCAGCCTTGTGCAGGGTTTGTCCCTCACAGGTCAGTGTCTGGTCAGCGCCAATGATCATCGTATCGGCAAAACGCGGTGACACATCACCGGCCTTGGCCTCAGCCAGAACCTGTGCCAGATCTTCGCCATTCACATCTGATCCCATCGCCGCCTCGACGGCCCTTTCGTCAATGTCGGCGGATGTGGTGGTAATCTTCAAACCTGCATCGCGCAGCAAGCTGGCGCGCACAGGACTTTGAGATGCCAGGACCAGAGGGGCCGTCTGGAATTCTCCGTAAGGTAATTCGGTCATTCGGTTTCCTGTCGTGCCTTGTGGGCACTGTAGAGGGTCAGAATTGCAGCTGCGGTTTCTTCGATAGATCGACGGGTGACATCAATGATCGGCCAGCCACGGCGGGCACACAGACGGCGGGTCTGGGCAATTTCTTCGGCCACTGCATGTTTGTCGATATAGGCGGTGTCTCGGCTTTCAGCGTTAATCGAGAGCAGTCGGTGCTGTCGGATCTGTACGATCCGATCCGGGCTCGCTATCAGACCGACAACAAGCACGCTGGTGGTTTTCTCAATAGCATCTGGCAGTGGGACATTCGGGACCAATGGAATATTTGCAGCCTTCACACCTCGGTTCGCCAGGTAGATGGATGTCGGGGTTTTTGAGGTACGACTGATCCCCAGAAGCACAACATCCGCTTCTTCAAGATCATCGCTCATTTGGCCGTCATCATGAGACAGGGTAAAATTCAGTGCATCAATCCGCCGGAAATAGGCGGTATCGAGGGCATGTTGCGCACCAGCTTTCTGTGAAGATTTAGCACCGAGATAGGTCTGAAACAGGGAGAGGATGGGATCCAGCACCGAAAGCGCCGGCACGCCGAGGTCGCGACAGCGTTCTTCGAGCAATTCTGCATGTTTCGGTTCTATCAAGGTGTAGAGGACGATGCCAGGCGCGGCTTCAATATCATGGACGACCTGAGCGATATCCTTCTCGCTTCGGACCATCGTGTAGATATGTTCACGCGCCTGCGCGGAATCATACTGGGCCGCAGCAGCGCGGCCAATATTGATGAGGGTTTCACCAGTTGCATCTGAGACCAGATGAAGATGGAAAAAGGTAGATTTTTTCACGATTGGTTATCCACAAACTGTGGGTGACGCCTGTTGACGAATCATGAATGAGTTTTGGAGAACTCTTGTCCAAATGTCCAGCGGGGCTACTTATCGCCATTGGTTAATGAAAACTTAACAATCTGGCCTGTGGGGAGGGAATTTGATACTGTTGTCTGAACAAAGTGGATAAAATTTCATGAAAACTTATCCCCAATTGACACACAGACGATATCCAAAAGTTACCGTCTTAACCTTTTGTTTACAATCTGATTTTTCTTGTATGCCCAGATTTGAGACATTGATTGTTTGAATTCTCAACGCTGTTTGGGCGAATTTTGGAATGTGGATAATTTTTAGGTTCGTGTTGAGAAAAATGAATTACCGTTTCCCACAGCCTAATAATAGAAATACTAAGAAATTAAGAAATTATTAGGGAATTTTTGGGGAGTAAAATCGCTGCGCTCTGTGCTAGTTACAGTGGCAATGAAAGACAGATAAGTGAGTCTCGTCAGACTATGAATTTCGTAATTTTGATCTCCGGTGGTTTATGAACAAACGCTTGTTACAAGTTTTACGCAGTGGTCCGGAGGATGAAGTCCTTTGGCCGCCACCGATCTGGATGATGCGTCAGGCTGGACGATATTTGCCGGAATACAAGGCAACCAGGGCAGAAGCAGGCTCATTTCTTGATCTGTGTTATTCTCCAAAACTTGCGACTGAAGTCACGTTGCAGCCAATTCGACGCTTTGGCTTTGATGCCGCTATTCTGTTTTCCGATATTCTTGTGGTTCCTGATGCGCTTGGACGAAAGGTAACTTTTGAACCAGGTGTTGGCCCAAGGCTCGATCCGATCAAGGTTTCAGAAATTTCAGAGCTCACAATAGCAGGCGCACTGGATCATTTGAAGCCTGTCTTTCAGGCTGTGAACGATATTCGTGCAGCACTTCCACCGGAAGTGACCTTGTTGGGATTTTGTGGTGCTCCCTGGACTGTTGCTACTTATATGGTTGCCGGTCGTGGTACGCCTGATCAGGCACCGACCCGGGTGTTTGCACATCAACACCGCACTGCTTTTTTGAATCTGATTGGCATTTTGACCGAAATTTCGATTGATTATCTATGTGCTCAAATTGAGGCCGGAGCGGATGCGGTTCAGGTTTTTGACAGTTGGTCTGGAATTCTTGGAGAATCGGACTTCAATGATTTTTGTCTTGATCCGATGAAGCGGATTGTGGCTGGTGTGAAACAACGTCATCCGGACACCCCAATTATCGGGTTTCCCAAAGGCGCATCCTTACATTATGAGCGATATGTCCGCGAAACCGGTATTGATTGTGTCGGTCTTGACTGGACGTATCCTATGAAACTGGCCCGTGAACGGTTGGGGGGACATGCGGTACTTCAGGGAAATCTTGATCCAACCCGTCTTGTGGCCGGTGGTGATGCGCTTCGCGAAGGCGTTGCAACGATCTTGTCAGAAGCCAAGGGATCGCGCTTTATCTTCAATCTTGGTCATGGCATTACCCCTGAGACTCCCATTGATCATGTGGCCGAGATGATTGCTCAGGTTCGCGCAGGTTAGGACGATAGATGTATCTCTGGATGAAAGCGTTTCATATTCTTGCGGTCATATCCTGGATGGCAATGCTGCTCTATCTGCCGCGGCTTATGGTTTATCATTGTTCGGCGGAAATCGGTGGACGGCAATCAGAGACTTTCAAGATTATGGAAAAGCGTCTGTTGCGTTTTATCGGAACACCTACGATGCTTTTGACTTGGGTTTTTGGGCTCTATTTGTTGATTTCTGCCGGGTATCTGTCTGATGGCACTTTGTGGGCGCATATCAAATTGTTGTTGGTCGTTGTCATGTCGGCGCTTCATATGCGGCTTGCCTGGCATGTGAAGCGGTTTGCAGCGGATGAGAATAGTCATTCAGAACGGTATTTCCGGATCATGAATGAAGCCCCTGCCGTGGTGATGGTGGCTATTGTGATTTTGGTTGTCGTCCGTCCGTTCTGATTTGTTTGACCGATGCGGTCATGCGTTGTAGCTGGATTGATAAAAATACCTTGTGATTCTTTGCATTTATCGCTATCTGAGAGAAAACCTGCCTTTAGCCCAGTTAGGGCGCTTTCAAAAACACAACAAAATGTTCTACGTGGATCTTATCGTCGGACAAAAAGCGACTTAATTAGCTGAAACAGATATTATGCAGCCTGTTTGCGTATGTTTCTGGTTCGCTGAGTCCGCTTGTAACTTTCAACATTTATTCAATTAACAGACATATGTGCGCAATGCGTACAGGGATTTAAACAAACATATGGCCGAAATGAAGCTTTCTGATCTTAAACTGAAAAGCCCGACCGCATTGCTGATGCTTGCTGAACAGCATGACATCGAGAATGCAAGCACGATGCGCAAACAGGAATTGATGTTTGCCATTTTGAAACAGCTTGCTGAAGAAGAAGTCGAGATTATTGGCGAAGGTGTGGTCGAGCTGTTGCAGGATGGCTTTGGCTTTCTTCGCTCCCCGCAATCGAATTATCTTCCAGGACCTGATGACATCTACATATCACCGTCCCAGATACGCCGCTTTTCATTGCGGACTGGCGATACCGTTGAAGGTCATATCAGAAGTCCAAAAGACGGCGAGCGTTATTTTGCGTTGTTGCGTGTCAACACGATCAACTTTGCTGATCCTGACCAGGCCCGTCACAAGACCCATTTTGATAATCTGACACCGCTCTATCCTGATGAGCGGTTCCGTATGGAGATCGATGATCCCACGCGTAAGGATTTGTCCGGTCGCGTGATCGATTTGGTGGCGCCCTTGGGTAAAGGTCAACGTGCTTTGATCGTCGCGCCGCCACGGACTGGTAAGACGGTTCTGTTGCAGAACATCGCAAACTCCATCGCGGCCAATCATCCGGAATGTTATCTCATTGTGTTGCTGATTGATGAGCGGCCGGAGGAGGTGACCGATATGCAGCGCTCGGTGAATGGCGAAGTGATTTCTTCTACATTTGATGAGCCCGCTTCGCGTCACGTCCAGGTTGCTGAAATGGTGATCGAAAAAGCCAAACGTCTGGTTGAGCATGGACGCGATGTTGTGATCCTGCTGGATTCGGTTACGCGTCTGGGCCGAGCCTACAACACTGTGGTGCCTAGTTCCGGCAAGGTTCTGACCGGTGGTGTTGATGCCAACGCTCTGCAGCGTCCAAAACGTTTCTTTGGTGCTGCCCGTAATATAGAAGAAGGTGGCTCTTTGAGTATCATTGCCACTGCCCTGATCGATACAGGCAGTCGCATGGACGAAGTCATCTTTGAGGAGTTCAAAGGCACTGGTAACTCTGAAATTGTGCTTGATCGCAAGGTTGCTGACAAGCGTACGTTCCCATCAATCGATATTCTGAAATCCGGTACAAGGAAGGAAGATTTGTTGATGAGCAAGGCGGAATTGCAGAAGGTATTTGTTCTGCGCCGTATTCTGTCTTCGATGGGTACCGTGGATGCGATTGAGTTCCTGCTGGATAAATTGAAGCAAACCAAGTCGAATGAAGAATTCTTCGACTCCATGAATACCTGATCTGGAATCAAGTGAGATCATGCTAGATCGGGTTCGATTCGTATCCGTAATTAATGATCTTGCGAGTATGATGTATGTCTGGTTGTCCCGATGAACACATCTAGTTGGTATCCGGAGACAATTTTTGCACTGGCCAGCGGTCGCACTCCAAGTGGTGTGGCCGTTGTTCGTGTCAGCGGCCGCGATGCACGCTCCGCGCTCGACGTGTTTCACGTGAAACAACCGGAACCCCGCCGAGCGCAACTATCCCTTTTGACAGGCTCAGAAGGCCTCCCTCTCGACCAGGGCCTGGTGTTCTGGTTTCCCGGGCCAGCCAGTTTTACCGGCGAAGATGTTGTTGAATTCCACCTTCATGGCAGTGCGGCCGTTTTGGATGCTGTCTTCCAGACTCTCGGGACTCTGCGAAACTGGCGTATGGCTGAGCCCGGGGAATTCACCCGGCGTGCTTTTGAAAACGGACGCATGGACCTGACGGAAGTTGAGGGCCTTGGAGACTTGTTGGCAGCACAGACCGAGGCTCAGCGCAGACAGGCCTTGAATCAATATACCGGCGCCTTGAGCATGCTCTATGATGGTTGGCGGCAGGCATTGTTGTCGCTCAGAGCTGCCGTTGAAGCGGATTTTGATTTTTCTGACGAGGACGATGTGCCGGGCTCCGTTGCCGAATTCGTATCCGATGACGCATTGTCTCTTGCACGGCAAATCCAAGCCCATCTGAATGATGGTCGTCGTGGTGAGATCATCCGGAGCGGTCTTCGCGTCGTACTGGTCGGCCTTCCCAATGCGGGCAAGAGCAGCCTCCTGAACGCTCTGGCGCAAAAGGATGTCGCTATTGTCACGGATGTTCCCGGCACAACCCGTGATGTGCTGACCGTCTCTTTAAATTTGCGGGATCAACTGGTGATTCTGTCGGATACGGCCGGCATGCGTGACAGCGATGATGCCATTGAGTTGGAAGGCATGCGCCGGGCTGAAGCGGCAGCTCGTTCTGCTGATCTGATATTGTCCTTGTGCCCTGCCGATCAACCTGGTTTCCATATTGCGTTTCGCAATCTGGACTCAGATGAACTTCCTCCAATATTGAAAGTTCGGACCAAGTCAGATCTTTTGTTGGAAACTGTCACTGGGGAACTTGGGCAGATCAACGATGAGATCGATGTCTCGGTCAAGTCTGGTACCGGTCTGGATGAGTTGATGTCTGAACTGGTTCGATTCGGTTCCGTGTCTAATGCGGAGCAAAGTGATACTGGTGATAATCCCCTGATCACCCGCACGCGGCATAGACTTGCACTTCAAAGCTGCGTTGAATCGTTGGAGTCCGCAGGAGACAATCTGTTGCCACTGGAGATCAGAGTTGAGTTTTTGCGAACAGCCTCAGATTCCCTGGGTCAGATTCTCGGTCGCATTGACGTTGAAGATATTCTCGGCCATATCTTTTCTGAATTCTGTATTGGCAAATAGTCCCGTTTATGGACGGGCACCGCCTCTGGCTCAATCATTGCTGTGATGTTTGATTGAAGTTGGGAGCTGGCTTGCAAGAGTGATCCTGAATATGCGCTATGATGTAATCGTAATTGGTGGGGGCCATGCCGGCTGTGAAGCAGCGGCGGCGTCTGCTCGATTCGGTGCCGATACGGCCTTGGTGACACATTCATATGACACAATTGGCGCTATGTCCTGTAATCCGGCCATTGGTGGTTTGGGCAAAGGCCATCTGGTTCGGGAGATTGATGCTCTTGACGGGTTGATGGGCCGCGTCGCCGATGAAGCTGGAATTCAGTTCCGAATGCTGAACCAGCGCAAAGGCCCGGCTGTGCAAGGACCAAGGGCCCAGATTGATCGTGCGCTCTATAAGGTGGGCATGCAGCGGGAAATTTCAGCTCAAAACAATCTCACTGTGGTGGAAGGATCTGCTGAAGCCATTCTGACCGACGAATCCGGGATTTGTGGCCTGCAATTGGCGTCTGGCGAAACACTGCAATGTGGTGCGTTGGTCATTACAACGGGCACCTTTTTGCGTGGGCTCATCCATATGGGTGATGAGCGCATAGAGGCCGGACGTGTTGGTGAGGCACCGTCTGTGGGTCTGGCGCATTCGTTTCTGGCCCATGGGTTCAAACTCGGTCGCCTAAAGACAGGCACGCCTCCGCGGCTGGATGGCCGGACAATCGATTGGGATCAGGTCCAGGAACAGCCTGGTGATGATATACCGGTGCCATTTTCATTTCTGAATGATTCTATCACAACTCCTCAGATTCCTTGTCACCTGACCCGGACAACGCCTGAGACGCATAAGATCATTGCGGATAATCTGTCTCGTTCTGCGATGTATTCCGGCAATATTTCCGGAATTGGGCCGCGCTATTGTCCGTCAATTGAAGATAAGATTGTCCGGTTTGGTGATCGGGATAATCATCAGATCTTCCTTGAGCCTGAAGGGTTGAATGATCATACGATTTATCCAAATGGTATTTCCACCAGTCTCCCCCGGGATGTACAGGATCTTTTCGTGCGTTCTATTCCGGGTCTTGAGCGAGTAGAGATCCTGCAATCGGGGTATGCCATTGAATATGATCACGTTGATCCGCGCGAATTGAAGCCGACATTAGAAACCATTGCCTTGCCTGGGCTCTATCTGGCTGGGCAAATCAACGGAACGACCGGCTATGAAGAAGCTGGCGGCCAGGGCCTGATTGCCGGAATGAACGCAGCGCGTCGCGCTGGGGCGTCCGACGAAATCATCTTTGACCGGTCAGAGGCCTATCTTGGCGTCATGACGGATGATTTGACGACCAAGGGTGTCACCGAACCCTATCGGATGTTTACCTCGCGGGCGGAGTACCGACTTTCGCTGCGCGCTGACAATGCTGATCTGCGTTTGACCAAGAAAGGTCATGATTGCGGTATTGTTGGGGAAGATCGTTGGCAGCGTTTCAGTGCCTGGCAAGCCGAATTTTCCGACGTCGTGACCCATGCAAAGTCGGTCGAGGTTTTGCCGTCGGCTCTCGCGGGTGCTGGCATCAAGGTGAACCAGGATGGTCGGCGCCGTGATCTGTTCGGATTGCTGTCCTATCCAACGGTATCACTGGAAGCGTTGACGCCTTTCTGGCCGCAAATTCCTGAATTCAGTGCTCGCCTGAAACAGCAGATTGAAACCGAAGCTCAATATGCCGTCTATCTGGATCGGCAGCGTGCTGACATTCAAGCGTTCAAGCGCGATGAAAAAATCGCCTTGCCGCTGGATTTGGATTTCAGCCAATTGTCCGGGATATCCAACGAGGTGTGTCAGAAGCTGAAAGCGGCCAGGCCCGCCACATTGGGGCAGGCGTCCCGCATCGAAGGCGTGACACCTGCTGCGTTGACATTGTTGTTGGCTTATATCAAGCGACGCGGTAACGCGGCTTGAACCCCTCCATGATTGGTGAAGAATAGTAGTGTCAAATCTGGACTCCGACCGCGCGCGTTTTGAGCGCCAATATGATGTTCCTGCACTCACGATGGAGCGACTGGATGTCTATGCCGATTTGTTGCGACATTGGCAGCGCGCCAAGAACATGGTGTCGAATACAACTTTGGATCAGTTCTGGTCGCGGCATGTGTTTGACAGTTATCAGCTGCTGGAATTGGGTCGACCTGATGCTAATTGGGTCGATTTGGGCAGCGGTGCCGGCCTGCCAGGACTGGTGGTGGCCCTCGGGCGCACAGTATCCACAGAAAAAATGACGTCCGGTTCGGTCACATTGATTGAAGCAAACGGGCGCAAATGCGCCTTCCTGCGCGCTGTTTCACGTGAAACAAAAGTGCCGGTCACGATCCTGAATAATCGAATCGAGTCCGTATCGATTCCGGATTTGCCTCATTCTCCGGATATCATCACGGCAAGAGCGCTCGCGCCACTGGATAAATTGACCGAATTGATGGTGCCACTGATGGCGCCGGAAACTGTCGCACTTGTCCACAAAGGACAAGATTTTGCGTCTGAAATTGAAAAAGCATCTAAATATTGTGATTTCGATGTGATACAACACAAAAGTCAACTGGATGATCGCAGTGTGATTCTTGCCCTTTCGAAGTTGCGTTTACGTTCTTGAACCGACCGATTGGCCTGATACAGGTGACGCGAATCTGCTTCTATTTTGGATGATATAATCGTGTTGATGGACCAACAAACCGCAAAAGACGACTCCGCCGTGATGACGCCCGTCGCGCCACACAAGCGCCCACGGGTGCTCGCCCTCGCCAATCAGAAGGGCGGTGTGGGTAAAACCACCACCGCGATCAATCTGGGTACGGCACTAGCCGCCATTGGCGAGCGGGTGCTGATTGTCGATCTAGATCCTCAGGGCAATGCCAGCACCGGCCTCGGCATTGATCGCAAGACCCGTAAATGCTCAACCTATGATGTTCTGTGCGGTGATGTCACAATGGCAGAGGCGGCCATGCACACATCCGTCCCGCGTCTGGATGTGGCGCCCTCCACTCTGGATTTGTTGGGGCTTGAGCTAGAAATTGCGCAAATGTCGGATCGAACTCACAGGCTCCGTGCAGCCATTGATGATTTAAAGTTTGCGATTGACGGTTCCGGCGAGCCTTACACCTATGTTCTGGTTGATTGTCCGCCATCCCTGAACCTGTTGACCATCAATGCCATGACAGCGGCTGATGCCATCCTGGTGCCGCTGCAATGCGAGTTCTTTGCGCTGGAAGGTCTGAGTCAGTTGCTGACAACTGTCGAGCAGGTGCGCAAGACCCTGAATCCGGATTTGTCGATCCATGGTGTCGTGCTGACGATGGTTGATGATCGCAACAATCTGTCGCATCAGGTTGCACAGGATGTGCGCGCCCATATGGGCAGCAAGGTGTATAATACGGTTATTCCCCGCAATGTGCGTGTGTCCGAGGCACCTTCCTATGGCAAGCCGGTCCTGTTATATGACCTGAAATGTCGGGGCAGTCAGGCTTATATGAAGCTTGCTTCAGAAATAATTCAACGCGAGCGCACCCTGCGTGCGGCCTAAAAACAGAAGAGCCCTGATTATGGCGGACGATATTTCCAAAAAGCGGCTGGGTCGTGGCCTAGCCGCGCTGCTGGGTGATGTGGACACAGATGCCGAAGCGGTTGAACGGGCGCGTTCTCAGCGCCGGGTGCCGATAGAATTTGTCAGTCCCAACCCGAACAATCCCAGGCGCAGTTTTTCTGTTGAGGATCTGGAGGATCTGACCCGGTCCGTGCGGGAAAAGGGTATTGTTCAACCCATTCTGGTGCGGCCGCAACCCGGTCAGCCGATCAGCGATAACCGGTACGAAATCATCGCCGGTGAGCGCCGTTGGCGCGCTGCACAACAGGCCGGTCTGCACGAAATACCTGTTTTAATTCAAGCGGTTAGTGACAGAGAAGCGCTGGAACTGGCGATTGTTGAAAACGTTCAACGTTCGGATCTCAACCCGATTGAGGAAGCCCGTGGCTATCAGCAATTGCTGGACGGGTTCGACTATACCCAGCAAGACCTTGCCACTGTGATTGGCAAAAGCCGAAGCCATGTTGCCAACACGCTGCGTCTTCTGAAATTGCCCGATGATGTGCAAAAATTGCTTCAGGACGGCGATCTGACGGCTGGACATGCCAAGATATTGGTGGCCGCTGACGATCCGGCTGCGCTTGCAAGCCAGATCATTGATGGCAATATGAGTGTGCGTGCTGCTGAAACTTTGGCGCGCAGTGCAGGTGAAGGCCAAAAGGGCTCTGAACCAGGAAAATCCGCTGCTGCGGCTCAAGCCAAGGATGCAGACACGCAAGCGCTCGAAAACAGCCTGTCCGAGGTGCTGGGGCTGTTGGTTGATCTTCGGCACAAGGCAAATGGATCCGGTGAATTGCGCATCACGTACAAAACGCTTGATCAGCTGGATTTCATTACGGCAAAGCTGAGGAACTGATTTTCTACCTCTGCCGCGACGACAGTTCGGTTTCCTCTTCCTGAAGGCTTTTTTCACCCTGAAAGACGGACTTGTGAAATTGAATCATGATTCCGTAGCTAACCACTTGTCCTTGTTGTCAATTGACACCATATTGGATGAGAGTTTTTAACGGGGTTGCTCCTCCCATCCTTGATCCGATCTTAAGAGGATATTATGGCTGATCTAAATCGTCGTACATTTGGGCAGGCAGGCGTTCAATCGCAGGCAGATATTGATGAAGGCCTTCGCGCCTACATGCTCAAAGTTTATAATTACATGGCCATTGGCCTTGCGCTGACGGGCGTCGCCGCTCTGTTGTTCGCCAGTCTGGCGACAACGGGTGATGCGACTGCCGCTGCAGCGCAATTGCCAAATGGTAAAATGCTGACCGAATTCGGTGTTTTGTTATTCACATCACCTTTGCGCTGGGTTGTGATGCTGGCGCCTTTGGGCATGGTCTTCTTTCTGGCCTTCAAAGTGCAGACAATGAGTGTGGCCGCGGCCCAGACAACATTTTGGGTCTATGCAGCCATGGTTGGTGTCTCTCTGTCGTCGATCTTCCTGATCTACACGCCTGAAAGCGTCACGCAGGTGTTCTTCATCACCTCCGCATCCTTTCTGGGGCTGAGCCTTTATGGTTACACGACCAAAAAGGATTTGTCCGGTTGGGGTTCGTTCCTGATGATGGGCCTGATCGGCATTATCATCGCATCTGTTGTGAACATTTTCCTTGGATCGAGCGCATTGCAATTCGCTATCTCGGTCATCGGTGTTCTGGTGTTTGCCGGCCTCACCGCCTACGACACGCAACAGATCAAACAAATGTATGATGTCAATGATGACGGAACCGTTTCAGGTCGCAAGGCTATCATGGGCGCCCTGAAGCTCTATCTCGACTTCATCAACCTGTTCATCATGCTGCTGCATCTGTTCGGAAACCGCGAATAGTAATCTGGCATAAATTGCATAATATCAAGCGCGGTCCAACGGACCGCGCTTTTTGATTCGGATACGAAACCCGAGCGCATGAAAGATATTTCGTCCAATGTTGAAATATTAGCACCGACAAAGGCAGATCTGCCTTTCCTTCAGGCCATCTACTCGGACGCCGTCTTGACCGGCACAGCATCATTCGAGCTGGAACCGCCAGATCTTGCCGAGTTCACACGGCGTTATCATGCGCTGGTGGATCAGAATTTCCCCTATTTTGTGGCCAAGAACGCGGTCGGGAAACTGCTCGGATATGCCTATGCTGGTCCGTACAGACCACGCTTGGCTTACCGGTTCACGGTTGAAGATTCGATCTATATCGTACCTGATGCGCAAGGCCTTGGCGTTGGTCGGGTGCTGCTGTCAAAACTGGTTGAGGATGCCACCAAAAAGGGCTTTCGCCAGATGATCGCTGTCATTGGTGACAGTCAGCATAGAGCTTCAATTGCCTTGCATGAGCGGCTGGGATTTACCCATATTGGGGTGTTTCACGATATTGGCTGGAAGCAGAACAGATGGCTGGACAGCGTGTTGATGCAAAAATCCCTTGGCTCTGGTGCGCAGACGCCTGCTGAACTGTGACTGGAGCGCGTGTGGCCGGGTATTCGAAGACACTGCTTTACAGAAAGCTTGGCCTGAAACCATACATGAAGGTGGTATGCCTGAACCCGGTGGAGAATTATCAAAGCCTGCTGGGGCCGGAGGTGCCTGAACTGTTGTTGGAGTACCAGTTGAGTGACTCCTGTGATTTCGTGCATCTGTTTACGAAATCGAGGGCCGAACTGGAAGATTCGCTTCCGAAATGTCAGGCATCGATCAAGCCAGATGGCATGATCTGGGTCTCCTGGCCGAAAAAACCCTCAAAAGTTGCGACAGATATTGTTGAAGACACGATCCGAAGCATATGCCTTCCCTCCGGTCTTGTTGATGTGAAGGTCTGTGCCGTTGATGATATCTGGTCAGGCCTGAAGCTGATGATCCGCAAGGAACTTCGGCAAGGCTGAGCTTGCGGCCTGGTGCCACCATTGAACTGAATGATTGACCGGAACCAATTTCATGGCCGCCTCAAAGCCTAAAGAAACGGACCTTTATCTTCCGATCAAAGCCCTGCTTGAAAAACAGGGTTATGCAGTGAAGGGTGAAATCGGTGCCGCTGATGTGGTTGCGGTTCGCGGCACAGAAGACCCGGTTATCATCGAGCTGAAGACAGGTTTTTCCCTGTCCCTGTTTCATCAGGCGATTGATCGCCAGTCCATGAGTGATGTTGTCTATGTGGCAGTGCCGCGCAGCACGGGGCGTCTGTTTTCAAAAATGTTGAAGAACAACACATCCCTGTGCCGGCGCCTGGGACTGGGCCTGATGACGGTGCGACTGGCCGATTCATTTGTCGAAATTCATCTGGATCCAGCGCCCTACAAACCACGGGGGTCAAAGTCTCGCAAGGCACGCCTGTTGCGAGAGTTTGAAAAGCGCGTTGGCGATCCGAATGAAGGCGGGGCAACCCGAAAGGGTTTGATAACGGCCTATCGACAGGATGCGCTGCGCTGCGTCGCGGTTCTATCCTCCAGCGGCCCTCTGAAAGCGGCCAAGGTTGCCGCAGAGACACGCGTGGAGCGCGCTAGGCGCATCATGGCTGATGATCACTACGGATGGTTTGAACGCGTCTCAGTCGGCGTTTACGGCCTCACTCCGAAAGGGATCGAGGCCGCCTCCGAATATGCCAGTGAGTTGAAAAGCATCGCGTCTGCTCTACAATCCGAAGTGTCCTGATAGGCTCCAATCAGGGTCATTGCCGATGCCACTTCAGGCGCTCAATTCCAATGATGGATTTACCGGAATGACAAAACTGTTGAAAGCGGCCGGTTCAGCAAGACTCGAATAGATCCGCATCGCAATTTCGTTCTTCTCTGACACAAGCCAGCGCAGATAGGTCCAGTTGCGGGTGGTTCCAATCACGACCAGTTGTTTCACAAGCTCAGAACTGATGCCAAGCCCTCTGTGCGGATGATCAATATACAAATCATCCAACTGGCCAGTTCGGCGACCGCTGATTGCTTCCGGTAGGTCAAAAAAGATCGTGAAACCCACAAGTTGATCATCCCGGAAAGCACCCAGAACTTCCGCTGTCTTGTCCTGCAGAAGGATTTCGGCATAATATTCATCTGGCCGACGTGGCGCGCCCCGGCGCAGCATTTGGGCGTATGAAGCGATAAGCGGCGCGAGTATATGCGCGTCGCCATCGGCCAAAAGTCGCATGCTGAGCCCATCAATTGCCATCGATCAGGCCCCCGTTCCCTCAGACAATATATCAAGTTCGGCCAGAATGGCTTCACCCATGCCTGTGGTTCCGACCTTGGTCATGCCATCAGTATAGATATCCCCTGTGCGGAAGCCTTTGTCCAATACGCTGGAAATGGCTTTTTCAACCAGATCAGCCGTATCACCCATGTCCAGCGAATAGCGCAGGGCCATCGACAGGCTGGAAATCATGGCGATGGGGTTGGCTTGACCGGTGCCGGCAATATCCGGTGCTGACCCATGAACCGGCTCATACATTGATTTGCGCCTGCCGGTCTTGGCATCCGGTGCGCCAAGCGATGCTGATGGCAACATGCCAAGCGAGCCGGTCAGCATCGCTGCAATGTCAGACAACACATCGCCAAACAGATTGTCGGTTACGATCACGTCGAACTGTTTTGGCTGACGGACCAGTTGCATGGCGCCGGCATCTGCCAGCATATGATCCAGTTCAACATCAGAAAATTCTTCTGCGTGAACCTTGGTGACGACCTGGTTCCACAAAACGCCAGACTTCATCACATTGCGCTTCTCCATGGATGTGACCTTGTTATTGCGGGTCCTGGCCAGGTCGAAGGCAACGCGGGTAATGCGCTCAATTTCATAAGTGTCGTAAATTTGCGTATCAATGCCGCGTTGCTGGCCGTTGCCCAGATCGATGATTTCTTTCGGTTCACCAAAATAAACCCCACCTGTCAGCTCACGCACGATGAGAATATCAAGGTCTTCAACGATTTCGCGTTTCAGAGACGATGAATCCGCCAGCGCGCCGTAGCAGATGGCGGGGCGCAGATTGGCAAATAATTCCAGATCCTTGCGGAGCCGCAGCAATCCGGCCTCAGGGCGGACTTCGTAAGCCACATCATCCCATTTTGGGCCGCCCACAGCGCCGAACAGAACGGCATCAGATTCCTGTGCTAGATCAACGGCGCGATCGGAAACCGCAGCGCCATGTGTGTCATAGGCGGACCCACCGACCAGATCCTCCTCGATTTCAAACGACGCCAGCCCTGCCTTTTCAATCCAGGTCAAAACATTTCTGACTTCAGCCATAACTTCAGGGCCAATGCCGTCACCGGGAAGAAGAAGCAGTTTATGAGTGGTCATGTTAAAATCCTTGGTCGAATGATCAGTTAAGGGTGGATAAAGCGGCTTGAAAGCGCTGGCAAGAGGGCGCGGGGTGGAAGCCCGAGAAAAACCTCGAAATCTCGCAGGAAATCGCCAATCAGTCGATCAAATGGCTGTCTCAGCCAAGTGCTTTCATTGCAGTGACTTCGATTTCGATTTTCATGGCGGGGTCGATTAGATCGCAAATCAGCATAGTGGCCGCAGGGCGGATGTCCTGGAAATAAGCGCCAACCAGCTTGAAGATGGTGCTGACATCATTGCGGTCCGGCACATAATAGACCGCACGGACAATGTCTGCCCGCTGAAATCCAGCCTCTGCAAATGTGGTATCAATGGTGGCAAAGATGTTTGCGACCTGCGCATCCAATGCGTCAGGCAGTTCCATGGTGGAATAGTCGAAGCCGGTGGTACCGGCGACAAAACACCAATTGTCCTGAACGACCGCCCGGGAATAACCGGCTTTGTCCTCAAAAGGAGAGCCGGTTGAAACCAATTGTCGTTTCATGGGGCAGCGCTATGGGTGTTCAGGCCCAGGGATGGGTTTCGGACTGGCTGGCTTCGTAAGCATCGATGCTGGCAACTTTTTCCATGGTCAGGCCAATGTCATCAAGACCGTTCAGCAGGCAATGCTTCTTGAAGGCATCAATCTCGAATTTGATGACTCCGCCATCTGGACCGTGAATCTGCTGGGTTTCCAGATCAATGCTCAGTGTAGCATTTGCGCCGCGCTCTGCATCATCCATCAATTTGTCGAGCTCTCCCGGCGTCACTACAATGGGAAGAATGCCGTTCTTGAAGCAATTATTGTAGAAAATATCGGCAAAACTGGTGGAAATCACGCAGGTGATGCCGAAATCCTTCAAGGCCCAAGGCGCGTGCTCGCGGCTGGAACCGCAGCCGAAATTATCGCCTGCGACCAGAATATTGGCATTGCGGTAGGCTGGCTTGTTCAGCACAAAATTTTCATTTTCCGAACCATCATCATTGTAGCGCATTTCAGAGAACAGAGCCGTTCCCAGACCGGTGCGCTTGATGGTCTTTAGATATTGCTTGGGGATGATCATGTCCGTGTCGATATTGATGAACGGCATTGGTGCTGCAACAGCGGTCAATTTGTCGAACTTGTCCATTTTGTATTCCCTACATTGATTGCGCGCCGGTTTAGCCCAGCTTTGGGCGTTTGTGAAGCGGTGAGTTGCTGAAACTGCATTCCCGCTCACCGGGCCAGCACAGGAATCACACCCTTTTAACCATAGTATCGCTTAGAGAGATGCAATTAACGCGCAGTTTACAGCGCTGGGTGATGTTTACCTCTTGATTGAAAAGACTGCGGTGTAGCCATGCCATCAACGGCAATCCTAGCAAATTTTGAAGATGACAGTGTCGCGGAAACTGTTGCCATGCCAGAGGTGTGGACGCTGCGGATGAAACGTGCGGATGCGCTGGATCATGAGGATCTGATGGCGCTTGATGATCTCATCACCCGCGCAGGCGAGCAACGATCCGGCAATGTCTTCTTTGAACCGCGTGCGGTTCTGGCCTCCAGTCCGTTGTCAAAACAACCGATTCATTGGCTGCTGTGGTCTCATCAGGGACGGCTTTGTTTTGCGGCACCCGTTATTGTCCGGAAGCTTGGCGGGGTTTCATTTCTGAAAATCTGGACCCACACCTATGCGCCGTTGGGCACGCCGCTGATCACAGAGCCGTTTCAGGCGCAGCCATTTCTTGCAGAATTGGTGCAGCAGGGCTTTTCGGCTCTGGTCTGTCCCTGGCTGGAAACAGACAGCGTTCTGGCAAAAGCCATTGCGGATGACACGTCATTGCAGGATGGATTCTGGTCATGTCAGGCTGACCGTGTCTTTCTGACGTCGGATTGGACATTGGATTCATCTCTGTCCAAGCAGCGCCAGAAAAAACTACGCAAAATGCGGCGACAAGTGAATTTGACTCATCGGGCGCTGCGCGGAGAAGCCGCGCGTGACGATGGGTTTCGTCAATTCTGTGACCTGGAAGCCATGGGCTGGAAAGGCGAGGCCGGATCAGCTTTGAAGCAGCGAGAGACATCGCTGCACTTTGCACGGGAATTGCTGGCCGGTCATGCCGCCCGCGATACGCTGGTGATTGACAGTCTGGATGATCCGCAACGCAGCGGTGATCAGTCTGTCGCCATGACGATCAGCTTTGAACAGGCTGGACGCGGCGTGATCTGGAAAATCGGACATCATACGGATTATGATGCGGTGTCGCCCGGTTATCAGCTGATTCTGGCAGCCTCTGAACGTTTTGTCGCCGGTGACAGCGACATCGCCATTGATTCACTGGCAGGTCCCGATCATCCAATGGTTGGCTGGTTGTGGCCCGGGCGACTGACCATCGGTACGCTGGTTATTCCGCTTGGCGGTTCAACAGTTCAGGCCAGACTCCTGTCCCGGACTTACGCGTTGGAACACCGCCTCAGAACAGTGGCGCGGGCGGTGCGTCAGCGGCTTCGCGGTTAGCTTCGTCGCGCAATTCACGGCGGATGATTTTTCCCGATGTGGTGAGTGGCAGGTCTGCGCGAAAGCTGATCTCACGTGGAAAAGCATGGGCGGACAGGCGTTGACGCACATAGGCCTGGATTTGAATTGCCAAATCAGGTGAGGGCGTAAAGCCGGGCGCGGTTACCACATAGGCTTTGACGATTTGCGTGCGCAGGGCATCCGGCTTGCCGACAACCGCCGCCAGAGTCACCGCTTCATGGCTGAGCAAACAGTCTTCGACTTCGGTGGGCCCTATCCGGTAGCCGGCAGATGTTATGATATCATCATCCCGCCCAATAAAGCTGACGAAGCCATCCTCATCCATGACGGCCTGATCGCCGGTGGCAAACCAATCCTTGTGCGGGCCCTTGAATTTGGCTGCGGTCTCTTCGGGTCGGTTCCAATAGGACAGCATCATCACCGGATCCGGTGCATGAATGGCGATTTCCCCCTGCAGGCCGGGGGGCAACGCCAGGCCGTCCGGACCCAGTATTGCAACATTGTGGCCGGGGACAACGCGGCCGATGGCGCCAGCGCGGTTCATATCCAGCGCGGCGCAAGATCCAAGCACCAGATTGCACTCGGTCTGGCCATAGGCATCATTGGCGGGGATGCCAAATGCCGATTCAGACCAGTGAAAGGTTGCCGCGTCCAGTGCTTCTCCGGCCGATGCAAGGGAACGCAAATGCAGATCAAAACGCCCTGCCGGATCAGGCACGGCGCGCAGCATTTTCAGCGCAGTTGGTGGCACGAACGCATTCACGATCCCGTGGGTCTGCATCAGATGAAACGCTTCTTCAGGATCGAATTTCTGGGTGGCACTGGAGACAATCGGGACGCCGAGCATCAGGGATGGCAACAACACATTCAGCAGACCGCCCGCCCAGGCCCAGTCTGCCGGCGTCCAGATGCGGTCACCGGTCTGTGGCAGGAAATTATGCGACATCTGCATGCCCGGCAGATGACCCAGCAGCACACGATGGCCGTGCAGCGCACCCTTCGGTGGCCCTGTGGTGCCGGATGTGTAAATCATCATCGCCGGATCATCCGGTGATGTCATCCGGGTGTGGAAAGTATCACAGGCTTTGTCCAGAATATCACGGAAATGGGTGACATGTGGTGGAACCGGTATACCGGTTGGCAGGTCGGTCACGATAATGCTGCGCAGTTCCGGCAATAGCGCTTTTATAGCTGTAAGTTTTTCATAGCCCTGACTGTTTGTGATAACGCATGAAGCGCCGGAATCCGCCAATCGATAGGTCAGGGCATCGGTTCCAAACAGCAAAGCCAGTGGCACTGCGATCATTCCTGCCTTGTAGGTTGCCAGATGGGAAATCAGCGTTTCCGGACCCTGGGGCAGGAGGATTGCGATCCGATCACGGTCGCTATGGCCGGATGCGACAAGGTAATTAGCCAGCTTACTGGAATTTTTGCTTAGTTGGCTAAATGTCCAGTTCTCGACCGCGCCTTGCGGGGTGATGTGAGTCAGGGCAAGGCGATTTCCATCCTGGCTTTGCCAGGCCTCACAACAGGCATGGGCTATGTTGAATTGCTTGGGAATGTTCCATTGGAAATCCCGGATCAAATTGTCATAGCTGGTAGCGGATTTGAGCATGTGGACTTATTGCTGGCCTTGTGGACGTTCGGTTACACCTGAACCTGGACGCCCAGGACCATAACCCAGAAAGTTTTCAGACCGGTGGTCGGGTTGTTGGAGACGCCAAGCCCGATTTCACGGACGGCAGGTTTGAGCATGTTCTTGCGGTGGCCGGGAGATTCCTGCCAGCCCACCATGGCCTGTTCAATTGTATCAAAGCCGCCGGAAATGTTCTCCGCAGCTTCCTGGGCCACATAGCCCGACGCGTGCAGGCGGCGGACAAAACTGTCTCCAAACCCGATCGAATGCTGCACTTTACCGGTTCTGGCCATCACCAGAGCATGGCGTTCCGCCAGTCGCTGCAATTTGGCATTGGGCGTGACAGCGCTTTGTCCGTGGCGGCGGCGATAGGCCGATGTCAGGGACGCGCCTCTGGAAATATGGTTTGACGTGGTGATGATGCGACCTTGTGCAGGATCAACACCATCCGGTTTGCTTTTTTCCGTTACGCCCAGATCAATGCCGGTGCCGACGCATCCGGTCAGTGTCAGAGTTGTGGGCACAAGCCCCGCAAGGACAATGTAATTCAGCAAATGCCGTCGGCTTGGCTCGGCCATTGATGCAGTGTCCTTCGGCACGGATTTTGGAATGGTGATCCCGACTGGATTCGAACCAGTGACCCTCAGATTAGGAATCTGATGCTCTATCCTGCTGAGCTACGGGACCCCAGCACCTTTACGAGCCCTTGTTAGCAAAGGCTGACAGGAAATCAAAGTATGAAGCTGCGCAGGATGCATTTTTGCTGATTGTCATTCCAGCCTTGCGGTTGGCTGGATGGCGGGTTAACTCAGGGCGTCAAGCTTAGGAGCGATTGATGGCCCCCAAAACCAAGCGGATCGGCGCACCCTTCGGTCCGCGCGCGGTCAATATTGCGGAAACACGCGAGCGTATTTTGAAGGCTGCCATCGAGCAATTTGCGCAAGGTGGTTTTTCCGGTGCGCGGATTGAGGTGATCTGCAAACATGCGGATGTCAATCCGCGTATGATCTATCATTATTTCGGAGACAAGGCCGGGCTGTATGTTGCGGTGCTGGAGCATGTATTGGGTCAGTTGCGCACTGAAGAACTGAAACTCGATGTGTCCCAAAGCGAGCCCCTGGAGGGGCTCCTGACAATGTTCGACTTTATTCACGGGCATTTCGCCAGTCATCCTGAACTGATCAGATTGCTGTCCTCCGAAAACCTTCTGGAAGGCGCGTTTTTGAAAAACTCCGATGCTACGCCATCAGTGGCTTCTCCGGTGGTTGAGCATATTGATACGTTGTTAAAGCGTGGCGAGGCTGACGGAGTGATCCGCACCGGTCTTGACCCTTTGCACCTCTATGTTGTGATGGTGGGGCTATCCTATTTTCACAAATCCAATGCCCATACGCTGTCCATCATCTGGGGCAGTTTGATGACATCGGAGGCTTGGCAGAATGAGCACAAGCGCATTGCGCGCGATATGCTGAAGACTTTTCTGAGGCCATGCCTCTAAATTGGTCACACTTCTAATTCGCTGAAATTATGGGCATATCTGCTGCATTATTGCGCAGAAATTTCTGCGCGTCTGTTCGCATTCCTGTCAATTCCGGCTTTCATTTCCTGAAATTCTGGGGCTCTCGGCCTGCCAAGTGCTTTTAGTATATGATTTTTTACTAATTGTCGCAGACGCTGGCATGGGAAGCTTTATGTTCTGGCACGCAGATTGCATTAGTAAATTTGTAATTACTATTTCTCTCTCATCTGGAGCGCATTATGAAGCTACGTCACATACTTGCAGCATCGCTCGCTATCTCAGCGATGATAACTGCTCCTGTCCTCACCCCTGCATCCGCCGATCAGAATAAAATCGGTTTCGTGTATGTCGGCCCCGTTGCAGATTTCGGCTACAACATGTCGATGGATCTGGGTCGCATCTACCTTGAAGAGCAAATTGAGGGTATCGAAACATCCTCTTTTGAGAATATCCCTGAATCCGCTGAAGTCGAGCAGGTCATGGAACGACTTGTGCAAAGTGGTCATGGCATCATTTTTGCGACAAGCTATGGCTATCTTGATTATGCCATCTCGCTTGGCAAGAAATATCCTGATGTGACCTTTTTGCATGCCGGCGGTCTGAAAACTTCCGAAAATGTCGGAACCTACTGGGCCGACAGTGATGATGGCATGTATCTGGCCGGTGTGGTTGCCGGATCCAAATCGGAGTCCGGCAAGCTTGGATTCGTCGGGGCCTTTCAGATTCCGCAATTGTTCCGGTCCATCAACGCTTTCACTCTGGGTGCACAATCTGTCAATCCCGACGCCACTGTGACGGTTGTCTGGACCGGTGGCTGGTGGGAGCCACAGAAAGAAGCTGAAGCGGTCAATGCATTTGCCGATGAAGGTATCGATGTGATTGCCGAGCAGGTCGACAGTCCGATCACCATTGCCCAAACGGCTGAAAAACGCGGCGTCTTTGTCATTGGCAAGGATGTCAACATCATGGACCGTGCCCCCGCAGCCTGGCTGACAGGTGTTTCCTGGAACTGGGGCCCGATGATGAAACAGATGGTTGACGAAATTCACGCCGGTACATGGGAATCATCTCATGTGCGCAGTGATCTTGCTGGCGGTGCTGCGGTGTTTGATCCGTTTGGTGAAGCTGTCGCTGAAGCAACCCAAACCAAGGTGCTGGCTCTCAAGGATGACATCATCAGCGGATCCAAAAACATCTGGGAAGGTCCTATCCTGAGCCAGGATGGTACAGAAGTTGCAGCAGCTGGAGTAGCTCTGGATATGGATGCGGTGGAAACCATGGACTTCCTTGTGAAAGGCGTCGTTGGATCGACCAACTGATCCGGGCTTGTCCTTGTATCTGCGGGGCCGGAGCAGCTTGGAATCCGGTCCCGCTTCCCTTTCACCTGTCTGGAGATATTTCATGCCTATCGCCCCCAAATTACTTCAGCTTTCCGGTCAGCTGATGGGCCAGTCCGAAAGTGAAGGCTGGATCGTGACATCCGATCACGTGGATATGACCCGTCCTGCACAACCGATCCGCGCAATGCATCTGGATGCTGAACCACAATCAATCACCATCGATGCCAACAAGACAGCGTTGCTGATTGTCGACATGCAGAATGATTTTTGCACTGAAGGCGGCTGGCTGCATTCACGGGGTATCGATATCAGCCCGAACAGAAAGCCAATCGAACCGTTGAAAGCCTGCATCGAAGCCTGCCGCGCTCATGATGTGCCGGTGGTCTGGGTCAATTGGGGTGTGCGCAAGGATCTGCTGAACATCGCACCTTCCCTGCAACACGCCCATAATCCACATGGCGATGAAACCAATCTTGCCCAGCCGGTTCCCGGAACCCGCTCAGAAGTCATTGCTGCAGGCAGTTGGGGAGCTAAAGTTGTCGATGAAATCAATCCGGGTGACGCTGATCATCAGATCACAAAACATCGCTTCAGCGCATTCTGGGACTGTGAGACAGATGCGGTGTTGCGCAATCTGGGGGTAAAAACCCTTCTGATTGGCGGCGTCAATATGGATCAATGTGTCATGACTACGCTCGAGGACGCCAGCTTTCTTGGCTATGATACGGTTCTCGTGGAAGATTGCACGGCCACCACTTCGCCTGCATTTTGTGTGCAATCAGTGCTCTACAATGTCAAATTGCTGTTCGGGTTTGTAACGCAGTCCGACACCATCGTCTCGGCCCTCGATGTCGCTGAAGAGGCGGCGCCATGAGCGAGAGGTTCGCCACTTTGGACATCGAGCAGCGTTTGATTGATTTGCAGATAGAACTGCCTGCGGTTCCACGGCCTATTGCAAATTTCGTGCCCTGGCAACGCCATGGGGACATCATATATCTGGCTGGTCAGGTGTGTGAGTTGAATGGAGATGCAGTCTACAAGGGCAGGGTCGGAGATGTGGTTGATCTGGCTGCGGCTCAGGACGGTGCGCGTATCTGTGCTCTCAATCTGCTGGCCGCCTTACGCGAAGCGTTGGGGCATGATCTGAACCGGGTAAGCTCCTGTCTGCGGCTGGGTGGTTTTGTCCATTGCGCGCCGGACTTCCTGTCAGTTCCCCATGTCATAAATGGCGCTTCTGACCTGTTTCATGACTTGTTCGGTCCGACTATCGGTGCTCATGCCCGGACGGCTGTGGGCGTTGCCCAATTGCCGCGTGGTGCGAGTGTCGAAGTCGACGCCATTTTTGCGGTGAGCTGAGCGTGTCCGGTCCGGTTGTGGAATTCAAGGCAGCGACAAAGCGATTTGGTGCAACGGTAGCGGTTGACACAGCCACGCTCGACATTCGTTCTGGCGAGGTTCTGGCGGTGCTGGGTGAAAATGGCGCCGGTAAATCCACCCTGATGAAAATGCTGTATGGTATTCACCCACCCAGTGAAGGCCACATTCTGATTGATGGCAAGCCAAGCGCCGTACAGGGGCCGGCAGATGCCATGCGCAATGGTATTGGCATGGTGTTTCAGCACTTCTCGCAATTTCCTGCGCTGTCGGTGCGCGACAATCTTCTTCTGGCCTGGCCGAAAACGCCGTTCTGGACCGGACGCAGGAATGCGGGCATCGCGCCAGCATTGGCAACGCTGGCAGAATTGGCACCGCATATCGATCCGGATGTCAGAGTCGCCGATCTGTCGGTTGGTGAGCAACAATTGGTTGAATTGTCCAAAGTGCTCAACATTTCAGCCCGTATCGTGATTTTTGATGAGCCTACATCGGTTCTGACCCCCGCCGAAGCGCATAATCTCCATGGCTTCATTCGTCGACTGGCGGATGATGGCATGGCCGTGATTCTGATTACCCACAAGCTGGCGGACGTCACAGCCTGCGCAGACCGAATCGCAGTCATGCGGCGTGGTGCCATCGTGGATGTGTCAGCAAGCGGCGAAAAGCCGATCTCCAGTATTGTTTCGCTGATGATGGGAAAGGAGATCAAGAGGACCTTGACTGCACCCAAACCCATAAAGCAGCGGGTTGAACAACTGTTCCTCAACAATGTCTGTGCAAAGGCACCAGGCATGGAGCTGAGGAATATTTCGTTGCGGATTGCGAAGGGCGAAGTTTTGGGGATTGCCGGTGTTGCGGGGAATGGCCAGTCATTGTTGGCCGATGTGATTGCGGGCCTCCATCCGATCACCAGCGGTGACGTTGTTCTGGAGGGGCAGAGTATTGCCCGTCGCGATGTCAGACAAACGCTGGCAACGCCGCTTGGATATATCCCGGAACAGCCTCGCGAAAATGCAGTCGTTGAAGATATGACCCTGCTGCGCAATCTCAATCTGCGCGCCCTGGCGGCCGGAAGCAGAGTCGATGATGAAGCTCTCGATCTGCTGTCGCGCTTCAACGTAAATCCGCCGGAACCAGGTCGGTTGGCGGGGTCCTTGTCTGGTGGAAATTTGCAGAAACTTGTCAGTGCACGGGAGCTAGGGACGCCCCGGTCGGGCGTTCTGGCCTGTTATCCAACTATGGGTCTGGATCTGGCAGCGATTGAGATGGTCTATCAGGAATTGTTTGCACAGGCAGAAGCAGGAGCTGCCGTGATCTGGATTTCTGAAGATCTGGATGACCTCATGCTCGCGGCTCATCGTATTGCCATTTTGCGAGAAGGCGAGGTGGTGGCGGTCAAAGACAATGACGGTACGCTCAGCCGTGACGAGATAGGCGCCCTCATGACCGGCTTGCGTATAGATGAGGTCGCGGCATGAGTCGATCGGCTTTTACGACCGGCCTGGTGACGGCGTTGGCGTTTGCCGTGTTGATTCTGGTGTTTTTTGCACTGCTCGGAAAACCGCCTTTCGTCATGGTCTCAAATCTGGTGATCTATGCTGTTGGTGACACCTATTCCATCTCCCAGACCTTTGCCAAGACAACGCCAATTCTGCTCTGTGCGCTGGCGGCAGCCGTACCCGGACGGCTTGGCCTGATTTCCGTGGGTGCTGAAGGGCAGCTTTATGCGGGAGCCATTGCTGGAACCGGGGCGGTGCTTCTTGCGCCTGCTTTGCCCGCGGTCCTGCTGGTACCCTTCATGCTGGCAAGCGCAGCGCTGGGTGGCGCCGCATACGGTTGTGTGCCTGGCTTGCTGCGTGCCCGTTTGCAGATCAACGAGACCATTACCACTCTGGTGTTGAATTATGTTTCAGTTCTGCTCGTGAATGCGCTGGTATTCGGGCCCTGGAAAGATCCTGAAAGCCAGGGTTGGCCCGCGACAGCGTTCTTTCCGCAGGAGGCAATTCTGCCATCCCTGCCTGGCACACGCATTCATCTGGGCCTGTTGCTGGCGATTGTCTTCGCCATAGGCCTGCATGCGTTTTTCACGCGCGGACCTTCTTCGCAGAAAATCCGAATCCTGGCAGGCAACCGAAAGGTGGGTGAAATGTTCGGGTTGAATTTCGGGTTCTGGGTGGTGGCGATGATGTCACTTGGTGGCGCGATTGCGGGCATTGCCGGGATTGCAGAGGTTTCGGCGATACAGGGCCGTCTGCAGCCGAATATTTCGCTCGGATACGGGCTGACAGGGTTTCTGGTGGCGTGGTTGTCGCGGCATCAACCATTGGTCATCGTTCCGGTCGCGTTTCTGGTTGGTGGTCTTGTGGCGGCCAGTGACGCCTTACAGCTTTTCGCCAAGGTTCCGGCATCCAGTGCCGTCATATTACAGGGATTGCTGTTTGCCACCGCATTGGCCGTGCCAGGATTAATGAAACAGATGAGGTTGGGTTTTGGACGCTGAACTGTTTGCCATTCTGGCCGCTTGGAGTGTCGCGACCTTGCGCAGCGCAACGCCGCTGATTTTCGCAACCCTCGGTGAAACACTGACACAGCGTGTGGGTGTCATCAATCTGGGTATTGAAGGTGAAATGCTGATGGGTGCTTGTGTCGGGTTTGCGGTGGGCGTTGCCACCAACAATCCTTGGCTGGGTCTGATGGCCGGTGCATTTGCAGGGGCTCTGCTGTCACTTGTCTATGCATTTCTGGTGCTGGTCACACACGCTAATCAGATTGGGTCTGGTCTGGCAGTCTGGATGATCGCGCTGGGGACCACATCCTATTTCGGTCGTGCGCTTGTGGGGCAGCAGGTCACGCCCTTGCCGAACCTTGGATCTGACTGGATGGATGATATTCCCTTTCTGGGTGTGTTGTTCGACCAGATGACGATGGCCGTGCCATTGGCCATTGCGGCTGTTTTGTTTGCAGCCTGGTGGCTGGCCAATACTCGACCTGGCATGCAATGGCGAGCGGTGGGCGAATCCGCAGTGGTTGCAGCAGAAAATGGTATCAGGCCTCGTCTGGTGCGGCTGCATGCCATTGTGGTCGGCGGATTGCTGGCCGGGTTCGGAGGCGCAATCCTATCGGTTGATTACACACAGACCTGGGCTCAGGAGATGACGAAAGGCCGTGGTCTGATTGCAGTCGGACTTGTCATTGTTGCGCGCTGGAAGCCGATATTGGTGCTGCCGATCTGCCTGGTTTTCGGGTTGGCGGAAGTGGCTACGCTGCGCGTTCAGTCTGCTGGGTTCGCAGTATCGCCACATCTGTTGGCAGCGGTGCCTTACCTTGTGGTTCTGCTGATCCTGATTGTCAGCCATATCATGCCACGCCGGGATACAGGCATGCCGGCTGATCTGAAATCGGTGTTTGCGTGAACCAGGGTGCAAAATTGGCTGAAAAGCCGCTTTCTTACACAGATGTAAACCAGATGTCATAAAGGGGAAAACGCAAGGTTCTAGACAGAACACACACAGCGCAAAATATGGCGCTTCGTATGGTTCAGTCAGAGGTTTGTAATGTTGCGTTTTTTCGGTCAAAACCGTCCATCTCTTACGCCTGCCAAACTAAGTCTTGTTGTATCGCTTTATCTTCTGGTGGTGCTGAACAGCGCTTTCTGGGCCAGAGGTGCAGAGGTGTTTTCCGGGCATGGAGGTCAATTGAGCCTGCTGGCGATTGCCCTCTTGCTCGCGCATATTGCCGGCTTGCTGTTGTTTTCCAACAAATATATATTCAAGCCGGTTCTGATGTCGCTGATTGTTGTGGCTGCAAGCGCAGCATATTTCGTTGATGAGTTTGGTGTCATCATCGATCACGACATGATCCGGAACACCATTACCACCACGGTCAATGAAGCCAGACACCTTCTGACTGCTGACTTCTTGTTGCATATAGTGATTTACGCCCTGCTGCCGAGCCTGGCGGTGATGGCGGTTTTGGTGAAGCGCGCTCCGTTCCGCAAACAAATGGTGCGGACCAGCGCCAATATTGCCGTCTGCCTGCTGGTGGGAACAGCAATCTTGTATGTCAATTACCCGTCCTATTCGTCTGTCTTTCGCGAGCGCCAGGATTTCATGGGTGTCGTCAATCCTGCCGCCCCGGTCGCCGGTGCGATCAAATATATCCGCAGGGCAATGCGTGAAACCAATGTGGTGGCTGCGCCTTATGGCACAGATGCCAGCCCGGGAGCTGCCTTGCGTGCGGCAGAAAAGCCGCTGTTTGTGGTTCTGATTGTGGGCGAAACAGCACGCGCGCAGAATTTTGGATTGAACGGTTATGCCCGCAACACCACGCCGCAACTGGCGCGGCACGATGTGATCAATTTTACCGACACATCCAGTTGTGGCACGGCAACGGCTGTTTCAATGCCCTGCATGTTTTCCCATTTTACCAGAGCGAATTTCAGCAATCGCAAGGCAAAAGCCTCTGAGAACCTGCTTGATATTGCGCAGCGCGCCGGTTTTCAGGTTGAGTGGTGGGATAATAATACAGGCCACAAGGGCATCGCCAAACGTGTTGCTAACCAGAAATTTTCCAGCGGGACAGATCCGAACTTCTGTCGTGAAGGTGAGTGTGATGACGGAATTTTGACCGACAAGCTTCGCACTTTCATTGAAAAAGCCAACAGCAATACGTTGCTGGTCCTGCATCAGATTGGCAGTCACGGACCGACCTATTACCTACGCTACCCGGAGGAAATGGAAGTGTTTGCTCCGGCGTGCCGGACCGCTCAGTTTGCTGATTGCAGCCAGGAAGAAATCGTAGCCGCCTATGACAATACCATTCTGTATACCGACAAGAATGTGTCCGATATCATTGATCTGGCAGCCCAGAATAATGATCGGCTGGCGAGCGCCGTGATCTATATGTCCGACCATGGTGAGTCTCTGGGCGAATCTGGCCTTTATCTGCACGGTGCGCCCTATTTCATTGCGCCAGACGTGCAGACCAAAGTTCCCTTTGTGGCGTGGTTTTCGGATCAATTCTCCGACCAGATGCACTTGAACACGGATTGCGTGCGCGCAAAGCAGGATGATCCGGTGACACATGACGCGCTGTTTCACTCGATGCTCGGCTTGATGGACATCGAGACCAGCGTCCACAATTCCGCGCTTGATCTGTTTGGCAGCTGTGCTGTGCATGATGATCCGCAGATGGTCATGTCCCATGATCTCCAGCTGGACCCAGCGTCCAAGGCTCTTCAATGAAAAATTTGAAGATGCCCACAGCCGTGCCACAACGCCAACATGGGTTTTCCCATGTTGTGGCGGCGACAAGATACTCTGCTGGCGGCGCAGGCCGATTGTTCGGCGAAACAGCCTTTCGCCATGAATGTGTTCTGTTTACTGCCATTTTGGTGGGATTTGGTCTGACCGGTGCCGGGATCGGCAATTATCTGGTGGCCGCCAGTCTGTTTTTCATGCTGGCCGCTGCTGAAGCTCTGAACACCGCCATCGAGATTATCGTCGATCAAATTTCACCACACTGGTCTTCCGCTGCCCGGGACGCGAAGGATCTGGGATCGTTTGCGGTGTTGTGTTTGTTGGCGGCCAATGGCGTTTACGCCGCTTACGTTATTGTTGATCTGCTTTGGATGGAAATGTGATTTCGATCGTAAGTCCGGGCCGCTCCCGATTGTCCGGATCGCTGTCCATCAACTGAATTTCGGCATCATGGAAATCTGCCACTGCCTTGACCAGGGCGAGACCCAGACCATTGCCCGATGTGGTGCGACTCTGCTCCAGGCGGTACAGCCGGCGCAGCACATTTTTGCGTTCTGATGCAGGAATTCCCGGACCATTATCCGCCACGCTGATGATCGGTTTGCCCCGTTTCCTGTGTGTGTCGATGGTGATGGCAGTGTCCTCAGGGCAGTGTCGGATGGCGTTTTCAACCAGATTGACCAGCATCTGCATCAGCAATCGTTCATCTCCCTTGATGGATACCGATTCACTGGTTGGCTGGACGCTGAGAGTCATGCCAGCATCGATTGCAACGTCGGAGTAAATATCTGCGACTGTTTCAATCAGGCTGGCGACATCGATCGTTGCGAAATGTGCATTATTGTGGGCGCTGGCCTCTATCTGGGCAATGCGCAGCAGGGCTTCAAAGGTTTGATTGATGTTTTCGCATTCCAGCCGTGCAGCTTCGAGTTTGCCTGATACCGCTTCGTTGTTGTCTTGCTCCCTGGATGCGTCTTCGATGATGATCGACAATCGGTTCAAGGGTGTTTTCAGATCATGGGCAATATCGGTCGTTACTTGCCGCATGCCATCAACGAGCAGTTTCAGCCGATCCAGCGCGTCATTGATGGTGCCGGACAATCTGTCGAGATCATCATTTGGGTTTTGTCGGGGAATGCGTGCGGTCAGGTTTCCGTCTGCCACCAGATCCATTGTCTCCGCAACAGGGCGCAGCCGCTGCTGGACTTTCCGGCTGAGCAAGATCGCACCCAGGATCGCCAGACAAATGGCCAGTCCGGCCGTCCACGCCAGATTGACCAGTGTGATTTCCAGCAATTCATGGGAATCTTCCAGGCTCTGACCCACAATCAGCTGCATGTCGCCTACGGGTCGTGAATAGAGCCGATAGGCGTAATCATCGCCGCGTTTGATCTGGGGCAGTGCGTGTGTGGAGCCGCCTTCTTCAACCTGGAAGGGTTCGACATTGCCGGCAAGCCGGTCGCCGGCCTTGTTGGTCAGCAGCAATATACCGAGTTGAGGATCCCGCAGATCTGCCAGATTCTGAACATTCTGGACAAAGTCATCTGATGCCTCGGGATCCAGTTGCGCTGCAATGATCCGGTATTCAGCCCGTATCCTGTCATCGACAGTCTTGGTCAGTTCGTGGCTTACCAGCAGATAAGTTGCTGATGTTGCGATCAGAAACAGGAACAGAAAGAATCCGAAAAAGACAGCGGCCAGTTTTACCGCGGTGCTGCGATACAGCCTATCGAGGAACATGGATTGAATATCCTGTATTGCGGACGGTGTGCAGCAATGGCGTATCAAACGGCTTGTCGATTTTGGTCCGCAGGCGGGAAATCAGGGTTTCGACCACGCTGGTCTGGGGCAGGAAAGTGAAATCCCAGACCTGCTCCAGCAGCATGGTGCGCGTGACGATTCGGCCCTCGTTGCGCATCAGCACTTCCAGGACGGCAAATTCTCGTGGTTTCAGATTAATCGTCTGGCCCGAACGCCGGGTGGTGCGCCGGATCAGATCAAGCGTCAGATCCGCTACCTGCAATTCGGTGATCTGGGCTTTCAGCGAAGGGCGCCGTGCCAGGGCATTGATCCGGGCCATCAGTTCGGAAAAGGCAAAGGGCTTGACCAGATAATCATCCGCACCGGCTTCCAGGCCTTCAACCCGATCATCGACACCGCTCATGGCTGTCAGCAGAATGATGGGTAGACCGGAGCCTGATCCGCGCAGGGATTTGACGATTGAGACGCCGTCCAGTCCGGGCAGCATGCGGTCAATCACCGCCAGATCATAGGTCTCCTCAAGCGCATAGATGACACCGTCCTTACCATTGTTGACGCGATCCACAACGTGGCCAAGTTCCTGCAATCCCCGTTCGATGAATTCAGCGGTTGGGGTGTCGTCTTCAACAATCAGAATGCGCATGCGTGATCCTCGAAAGTCTATCATTTCTGCGGCTTACGCAGTGGTTGCACTGTAGCAGTATCCATGGATTTGGACAGAAAAAACACACCGCAAGAAGGCCCGGAAGCGCTTGGGCTGGAAAAATCAAACTGAAAGGTAGGTGGGCCTTCCGTCAGGCCTGTCACGAGGTGTGGCTCCAGGCGAAATCTGGTGCGCTGATAGCTCACAGGCTTTGTGCCAGAATGATGCAGGATGACGGGAACACAGATATGAGAGGTCATTCAATAGTATCGCTTGATGGACAACACTGATTTCGATATCAATTTATGACATCAAACTGGCGTTCTTCAGCGATGTTCAGGTGTTTTCCGGTTTTCGCAATCCTTTGGTTGGCTGATCGAATTTGTCGCTTGTCGTGTCACGACACCAAAAGCTCGTGGCGTCGAAGAATGGTTGCATGTCTGGTGGATCAATTGCCCAAATACAGATCAGCCTGTGTCTGGATCGACAAATAATCCCTCTGACACACAGGCGGGGTGTTGTGATAAGCGGTTGATGCCGCAACTAACTGAGAATGAGGAAAAATTTTGGATTGGGTTGGTCTCGCACGTGAATTCATAACGCTGTTTGTCGTCATTGATCCCGTGGGTTCCATTCCCGTGTTTCTGTTTGCCGCATCAGGTATCCCTACCAATTTGTATCGCAGGTTCGCAATTCGTGCTGTCGCAATTGCCGGACTGGTTTTGTTCGCCTTTCTGATTGGCGGCCAATTCATGCTGGACGTGCTTGGACTGCGGTTCGGGTCCTTTCAGATTGCCGGCGGAATCATCCTGTTCCTGTTCGCCATGACGATGATTTTCGGTGATTCAAAGCCGACCCGGGAGATCGCCGATGCGGGCAATGAGCCGCTTGCCGGGGCAGTGTTTCCGCTGGCAATGCCGTCGATTGCATCGCCCGGTGCGATGTTGGCGATTGTGGTGTTGACGGATAATCGCAGCCAGTCTGTATCCGAGCAGGCCGTGACAGGTGGTCTGCTTATCATCGTGCTTCTGATAACATTGCTCTGCCTGTTGGGAGCTTCACTGATTTATCGCCTTATCGGCAAAACGGGTGTCAGCGTTATCAGCCGGGTGATGGGGATCATATTGGCGACCATTGCGGTCGATGCCGTGCTGGTTGGATTTGACACATTGGGTGTCCTGAGCGTCCAAACCGCGCCATGATACCGGCGGTGGCATCGTCGCGCTGACAGCTGATGTCTGAAACATCGGCCACACACGGATCTTGTTTCAATCCTGTTCGACCGCGAAAGCCTGCAAGAAACGGTCAACGGCATGTTCGATGGCGAGGCTGGGATCGTCGGGACACGGCATTCTGTAAATGTGCTGGCGAATGCCGATATAGACGATTCCGCCGTGCAGATTCCACAGATCTTCCATGTCTGCCGTTTTTGAATTGGCTGATAATGCGTGCACCTCGCCGAGCAGAGGCTGTAAAATCATCTTGTTCATGTGGTCCAGATAGCGGCGGTTCAGTTCGGCTCCGGCAAGGCCCGAAAACATGAAAATCCGCATCCATTCATATTCGAAAATCAGCTTGCTGTAGTCTGTATAGAAAGCCAGCATCCGATCTCTTAACGGGACACTGCGATCCACCAGACGCTGGCTCCAATCCGGCGACAGCCGGTCAATATAGACCTGAGCATAGACGGCTTCGATCAGGGATTCCTTGCTTTCAAAATAGTTGAAAAGCAGAGATTGCGTGATTCCCAGACGCTTGGCCAAATGACGGGTTTTGCCCTCAAGACCGACTTCAGCAAAAAATGCCACAGCCCCATCAACAATCTGCTGACGGCGCTCATCCGGTGGCAGTCGTCGTCGTTTGGACTTCGGGTCGATGATGTCGGTTTTGTTCATATCCATGACCCCGTTTGTGATCAAAAAAGATTCTTCTTGCAATCACAATCTATTTGTTGATCATATGATCAATAAGGATAATCGTAACATCCAGTCAATGCGGGGAGCATTGATTCTGAAGGGAGGACAGCTGATGAAAGCATCTGCGGGCGGCTATGCCCGGGCCAATGATCTGTCGCATGCAATGGAGCTTCTGGCGTCATCTGATGGCTCTGGACGCGTGCTTGCTGGTGGTCAAAGCCTGATCGCGGCAATGAACATGCGGTTGTCGACCGGTGACATGCTCGTTGATATTTCGCGTCTTTCAGAACTTTCCGGCGTGACCGAGGAAGCCGACACCCTGCGCATCGGTGCGCTTACCAAACATGTCGAGATTGGCGCCGATCCGCTCATCCGTGCGCACGCGCCATTGCTGGCCGAGGCTGTCACTTGCATTGCACATGCGGCAATTCGCAATCGCGGAACTATTGGCGGGGCACTGGCTCATGCCGATCCGGCCGCAGAATTTCCGGCTTGCATGCTGGCTCTGGACGCAATTATTCACATTCAGGGATCGAATGGCGAGCGCAGTGTTGCCGCTGAAGATTTCTTTGAAGATCTTTTCGAAACCTCGCTCGAAGAAGATGAGATTCTAACTGCGATCACCGTTCCAAAGGCGGAAGCGGGCGAGCGGCAGGTCTTGCAGGAGATCGCGCGCCGTTCCGGAGATTATGCCCTTGTAGGCTTGTGCCTGGTGGCGCGCAGCACCGGGCATTGGGTTTCATTATTGTCGGTCGGTTCAACGCCGGTTCTGGCCCACAACGCCATGACGCTACTTGATCAGGGCGATGTTGACGGTGCCGTGGTGGCGCTTCGCGCTGAAATTGACCCACCGTCGGATACACAGGCCAGCGCGGGTTATCGCCGCCATATCGCGGGCATTCTGCTGCGCCGTGCCGTTGCGCAGGCCAAGGGAGAGATCGCATGACCAGGATTTTTGCTGACCAGATTGATGTTGAGCTGACGGTCAATGGCGAGCCGGTTGAGGCGCGTGTGCCGGTCGGACAACACGTTATTGATTTTCTGCGCCAGAATCTGGGCCTGACCGGAGCGCATGCCAGTTGTGAACATGGGGTTTGTGGTGCCTGTACCATCCGGGTTGATGGCTCATCAGTGCGTGGTTGCCTTATGCTGGCCGCACAATTGGATGGCGCGGATGTCTGGACCATCGAAGGATTGTCGGACAGCGACTCTATCCGCGATTTGCAAGAGGCGTTCATTGCACGCAATGCACTGCAATGCGGTTTCTGTACGCCCGGAATGCTGGTCGCGGCAGAAGAACTTTTGGCCCAGGGCGGGGTGCCCGAACGCACGGCAATTCGCGAACATCTGTCGGGCAATTACTGTCGCTGTACGGGCTATGAAGCCATTGTCGATGCGGTGGAAACGGTGGCGCGGCAACGGGCTGGACAGGTACAGTCCGGGAAGGTGCGGGCATGACCATTCAATTTGGCAATCCCGACCGCCCAAATTCCTACATCGGCAAGACTGTGCCGCGCCCGAATGCCGGTCGACTGGTTGAGGGACGGGGCAAATATGTTGACGACATCACCTTGCCACGGATGCTTCATGTTGCCTTTGTGCGCTCGCCATTTGCGCATGCCAAAATTCTTGGCATTGATGCGGAAGAGGCCAAATCGGTCAAGGGCGTGCTGCGGATTTTCACCGGAGCCGATCTGGCTGAAATCTGTACGCCCTGGGTTGCTGTTCTGGAACATCTGAAGGGGCTCAAATCGCCTCCGGAGTATCCGATGGCTCTGGACCGCGCCTGCTGGGTTGGTGAACCGGTGGTGGCCGTGGTTGCAACGTCCCGCTCTGCGGCGGAAGACGGCGCGGCGTTGGTTGAGGTGGATTATGACCCGCTGCCGATCGTCACGGATATGATGAGTGCGCTGGATGCAACAACGCCCGTGCTGCATACCGAGTTGGGTGACAATCTGGCGTTTCAACGGCTGCATGAAGAGGGTGACGTCGACAGCGTGTTCCAGACCGCGCACAAGGTTGTGTCGGCGCATTTCAAGACAGGCCGACATACTGGCGTTACGCCGGAGCCGCGTTCCATTCTGGTCGACTGGAATCCTGCTGAACGACAGATGACGGCCTATCACGCAACGCAAGCGCCGCACATGATGCAGACCGCTCTGGCTGAACATCTGGACATTCCCGAATCCCGTGTACGGGTTATTTGCGGCGATGTCGGTGGGTCCTACGGGATCAAGGTGCATGTCTATCCGGATGAAGTTGCAACTGCTGCGATTGCCAAGATCATGGCGCGTCCGGTCAAATTCATCGCCGACCGTCTGGAAAGCTTTACCACTGATATTCATGCCCGCGACCATGAGATCGAGGCCAGGATCGCGGTGGATGCCGAGGGTAAGATCCTGGCAATCGATGTGGATGACTGGACGGCCATCGGCGCGTATTCAGTCTATCCGCGAACATCGGCCATCGAGGGCAATCAGGTCGTGAATCTATGCGGTGGTCCTTATGATTTTGCCAATTACCGTGCCAAGACGACTGTGGTTTTCCAGAACAAGACGCCAACCTGCCAATATCGCGCAGTCGGGCATCCTATTGCAGTGACTGTGACCGAGGGTCTGGTTGATATGGCCGCGGCCGCACTTGGCATGGACCCGGTCGAGATACGCCGCCGGAACATGTATGCCGATGATGTCTATCCCGTCACTTCGCCCGCAAAGATGCGGTTTGAAGGGCTGTCGCATCACCAGAGCATGGACAAGCTGGTGGCGCTGATGGATTACGATGCGCTGCGCGCGGATCAGGCCGAGGCCCGTGCGCGCGGTGTTCATCGCGGCATCGGCATTGCAAGTTTCATCGAATTGACCAATCCGTCACCCTTTATGTACGGCATTGGTGGCGCACGCATTTCGGCGCAGGACGGCTGTACTGTGCGGATGGATCCGGACGGATCCATCGTGGCGCTGTCCGGGGTAACGGAACAGGGACAGGGCACCGAAGCGATGCTGTCGCAGATCGTCGCTGAAGGCGTGGGCGTGCATCCGGAGAATGTGCGGGTCATCACTGGCGATACACAGGTTACCCCCTATGGCGGAGGCACCTGGGCTTCGCGCGGAGCGGGCATTGGCGGAGAAGCGGCGCTGCGCTCGGCGCAGGCTCTGCGGGACTCAATTCTGGAAGTTGCAGCCGCCATGCTGCAGGCCGATCAGGCGTCTTTGGATATTCGGGATGGTCAGGTCGTGGACACGGATACCGGCGCGCAGCGCATGCCGCTCGAAGAACTGGGGCGCATCGTCTATTTCCGGGGCGATACACTGCCCGATGGTCTGCCGCGCGAATTGGTGCAGACCAGACATTACATCACATCCGAATACCCGTTTGCGTTCACCAATGGTGTGCAGGCCAGCTATCTGGAGGTCGATACCGAGACCGGCATCGTGACCCTTCTGAAGCATTGGTGCGTTGAGGATTGCGGACGCATCATCAATCCGCAATTGGTCGATGAACAAATCAGGGGCGGCATCGTGCAGGGGCTCGGTGGCGCGCTGTTTGAAGAAATTCATTATGACAGCGAAGGCCAGCTGCTCAACGGCTCAATGGCTGACTATCTGGTGCCGATGGCAGGCGAGATGCCCGACATGATTGTCGGCCATGTGGAAACGCCGACCAAGGAAAGCGCGCTGGGCGCCAAAGGAGCGGGTGAGGCCGGCACTGCTGGCGCACCAGCCGCTGTGATGAACGCGATTAATGACGCCTTGCGGCCTTTGGGTGCGCAGGTGACGGAAATGCCCTTCACGCCAGAGCGCATCCTACGCGCGCTTGGTTCTATCGAAGATTGAAACCACTAAGGGATGCAAAACAGCATCTTTGTTCAGGGAGGAACAACCATGAAATATACACTATTGAGTGCAGTTGCCGCATTTGGGATCGGTGCCGCAGGATTGGCCTCGGCTCAGGAGCAGATCACGGTCAATATCGGCTCTTCACATCCGGAGGCCAATATCTGGGTCTACGCCATGAAGAACACTTTCCAACCGGAAGTGAACCGCATTCTGGCGGAAGCCGGCGAGTACCAGGTCAACTGGAACGAAGCCTATGCCGGAACGCTGTACAAGTTCACTGACACCCGCGAAGCGGTGATGGACGGAATCGTCGATGTCGGCATGGTGGGCACGGTTTGGGAAGGGGCCAATATGCCGCTCCAGAACGTCACCTATTTCACGCCTTTCGCGACATCCGATCACAAGATGATCATCGAAATTTTTGATGATTTGAGCCAGAACCTGCCAGAGTTGGCCAATAGCTGGTCTGAAAACGGCATGGTTCATCTGTCATCGCTGATCACAGATAGCTATGACATCTATGCCACCTTCCCGGTGAAGACGATGGCTGATCTGCAAAACCGCAAGCTGAATGCACCAGGGACATCAGCAAACTGGCTGCAGAAAACCGGCGCGACGCCTGTTGATGGTGCGCTGACCACCTATTACACCAACATTCAGACCGGTGTTACCGAAGGCACGTTGTCCTTCGCCTCGGGCATCCTGCCGACGCGCGTTTATGAAGTTGCACCTGAATTGACCCGTGTCGGGATCGGTTCGATGTATTTTGGCGGTATCGCTGCCAATGAAGACTTCTTCAACGGATTGCCAGAGCCCGTCCAGCAGGCGTTCCGCGGCGCAGCCAAGGCGACTTCGGCCGCACATGGTGATTATGTGGCTGATCTGGCCAAGCGTGCGATGGTCGAAATGCAGGCAGCAGGTCTGACAGTTCACGACCTTCCAGAGTCAGAAAAGACAGCGTGGGTTGATGGTCTTCCAGACATCGTTGCGCCATGGCTTGAGCAAACAGGCGATGCAGGCAAAGTGGTTCTCAAGGCGTATTTCGATGCGCTGCGTGAACGCGGCGCTACGCCATTGCGCAACTGGGATGAAGGTCGCTAAATCCCGATCTTGAACAACAGGCTCTGGTCGTTCAAAGTCCGGCCAGAGCCTTTCGCATTTTTACGAATATATGAGCCGCTGATATGAGCCCATCAATATGAGCAAGGACTATCCCATCGATGAACCGGACCGGTTCGTCCCCAGCTTTGCCGAGGCTCCAGTTGGAGCCATTCTTGGCAGCGTTGCGGCAGTGATGTTTTCGGTTGGGACCCTGTGTATTGGCGGGCTGATGGCACTGGTTGTGGCTGACGTTCTTGGCCGCAACTTTTTCAATGCGCCCATTACAGGTGTGTCCGAGATTGCAGCGCGCACAGTCGTCGCCATCGTGTTTCTGCAGGTGGCAGCGGCCATTCAGCAGAAGCGGCTGACACGGGCGGATTTTCTTGTGCGCAGGCTCGAGCGGGCGTCGCCCCGTCTGGTGTATTGGCTGGAGGCGTTTTTTGCGCTGTCCGGGGCCGTCGTGTTTGCCCTGATATTCTGGGCCTCATGGCCCAAGATGATGGATGCCTGGACCGGCGCTGAATTCTTTGGTGTTCAGGGCGTTTTCACCATTCCCACCTTTCCTTTCCGGGCAATCACCGTGCTCGGTTCCGCTGTGGCGTCGCTTTCGGCGCTGTATCGCATGGCTGATGAAGTGCGCAGCCTTCGGAGCAAAGCGACATGACCACACTGACCATCGGCTTCATTTTGATCGCTGTTCTTGTCGGGCTGGTCCTGGTGGGAATGCAGATTGCCTACGCGCTGATTTCAGTGGCGTTTGTCGGCATCTGGGTGATTCGCGACAATATGGATCTGGCATTCAAGATGCTGGAATTGACCGCGTATAGCGGGATTGCGGATTATCTTTTTGCGACAATTCCACTGTTTGTGCTGATGGGCCTCCTCGTCAGTGTCTCCAATGTGGGGCGCGACACATTCGAGGTTGCCGAAGAGTTGTTGCGTCGCATGGTCTGTGGGCTTGGAGTTGCCACTGTTGCGGCCAATACGATTTTTGCGGCGGTGACAGGCGTGTCCATTGCGTCGGCGGCGGTGTTTACACAAGTTGCCGTGCCGGAAATGACGCGCCACGGCTATCGCCCGGCGTTTTCCGCAGGGACTGTGGCCGGGTCCTCGGTTCTGGGCATGCTGATCCCTCCAAGCCTGCTGCTGATCATTTATGGCGTGCTGGCCGAGGTCTCGATTGGTGGCATGTTCCTGGCAGGTATTCTGCCGGGGCTGATGCTGGCAGGCGGATTTGTTGCGATGCTGATCGGCATCACCATCGTCTTTCCACGTTTTGTGTTGTCAGATCCTGATGCCTCCAAGGCACGGAGGCAGGATAATGACGCCAAGAAAATGCCGCTGTCGACGATGTTCAGCAAGCTGATACCGATTATCCTGCTGGTCGTTCTGGTGTTGGGCGGGCTGTATACCGGCTATTTCACACCAACCGAGGCCGGCGGTATCGGCGCATTTGGTGCGCTGATTGTGGCGTTGTCGCGCAGGACACTGGATCGCAAGCGGTTGTGGGAGGTGATGAAGCAAACGGCAATCATCTCCGTGTCGATTCTGTTGCTGCTGATCGCGGCGAGCTTTTATTCACGCATGTTGTCGATTGCCGGGCTTCCAAACGCGATTGCCGGCCTTGTGCAGGGGTCCGGTTTCGGACCGATGCAGTTCCTGCTGCTGTATGCGATCATCATTCTGCTGATGGGGATGATCCTGGACAGCACATCGATCCTGCTGATCATGGTGCCAATTGCCGCGCCGATTGCGCAAGGCATGGGCATTGATTTGAGCCATTTTGGAATCATCACGGTTCTGGCCGTCGAGATCGGCCTGCTGACACCGCCCTTCGGGATATCGGTGTTTACCGTCCACAACACGCTCAATGACCCGAATGTCTCGGTCGAGCAAATCTTCGCTGCGACTCTGCCATTTGTCGGAGTGATGCTGCTTGTCCTGCTCGTGGTTGCCCTGTTTCCGTTTACTGCGACAGCATTTCTGTAAAGCAGATGTGACCTTCCAATAGGTTACCCATTCGGTCTGGATCGTGGAGATTGGCGTTACCAGACTTCAATACTTCCTGGAGGGCAGGACAAAACCCCATGCCCCCGGTACCAACGGCAAAGCCGAAATGGGCTTATGTGAGGGGGCGCATCAGGCATCCGTTTCATGGTCATTCGAGCCGGTCGCCTGACGACAATGCTGATCGTTCTTTCTCAGATATGCGGGGCTCGTTGTGTTCACAGAGTGGATTCTCGGAACAAGTCCGAGAACGACGGCGGTGGAGCTGGGTGTGACTCTGTGAGAAATTCACGGCGGTGGGGTTGGTTGTCACTCTATGAACAATTGATTGAGACGTGGATTTTGAAAATTTGCATTCCGATAAACGCTCTGCCCGTAGTTCAATACCGGGCCTTTGCCATATGCACTCACCCGATACATTCGCTGTCCACCCCACCGCCACACGCTCCGTCCCCTTCTGCCACCCACCGTCGTCGTTCTCGGACTTGTTCCGAGGACCCATTTCAGCGCGCCACCGATTTGACCACATGAACACACATGTAGAATTGGCGCAGGTCGCACGGTTGAATAAACGATAAAGCCTCTGGAAATGTTTTGGCTGGCTCAGGATATTGAGGCAGTGGATTGGCCGACTATCAGTTTGGGTGCGAATTCAATAAAGCGGGGCAACTCGGTTGTGTTTTTGCCTTCCAGCCGTTCAATAAGCCAGGTTGCGGCGCACGCAGCCATGTCTCCAATTGGTTGCTCGGCATGGGTCAGCGTTGGTGAGATGAGTTCACTCCAGGGTACTGAATCAATGGTCGCAATCGAAATGTCTTCCGGGCAGCGGAGCTTCAGGTCTCTTGCTGCGCGCAAGGCGCCGATCGCCGTTACATTGTTGGCCGTTATCAATGCGGTTGGCCGATCCTGCTTGCGCAATAATTTGAGCGCTGCGCGATAGGACGCGTCTTCATCATATTCACCGAATCCGAGATATTTGTCTTCCAGTGTCAAACCGGCCTCCGACAGGCTCTCGCGCAGCCCGTCGAGTCGTTCGGTGCCGCTCCACTGGCGCAGGTTGCCTGCGACATGTCCAATCTTGCGATGACCGAGTTCGACCAGATGCCGGACCAGCAATTCCATGGCCATGCGATTGTCCAATCCGACATGGTCGCAGGCCAGGCCTGAGAGTTTATGACCATAGGTGACGAAGCGAATTGAACTGGCCGCAAGTGCCTCGACATATTTTTCATCCGAGCCAGAGGGCATGATGATGGCAGCGCGGATATTCAATTGCTCAAATTTATTAACGAACTCCAGATCTCTCTTGGGATCATGTGACGCGGTCGTCGTCATGACCATGTAGCCAGTATCATTGGCGGTTTGTTGCGCCTGTCCGAGCACGGCGCCACCATGGGGGTTCGTCAGATCGGCCAGAATGATGCCAACAATGTTGTTGCGTCCGGTTTTCAGGCTTTGGGCAAGCGGGTTTGGTGTGTAGCCGGCTGCCGCTGCCGCGCTGAGAATGCGCTCACGGGTTTTGGGCGAGACGCGCTCTGGCGCACTGAACGCAAGCGACACGGTCGATTTCGCTACGCCGGCGCTCTTTGCAATGTCAGCTGCTGTTGCGCGCCTAGAAATGATAGCCACTTTCAAAAATCCCACACTTTATAAAATCGGTTCGATACTAGATCAAAAATTTTGTCGGATACAAATCGACATCACGGTTATGTTGACAAATTCAGAGTAAATACGCTACCTTAATTATCGAACCGGTTCGATAAATGGTTTGACGACCAGCGTTTCATTGGAGGAAACAGAAATGCAAAACATGTTTAAAACGGCTCTGCTGCTTGGTTGCAGTGCCTTTATTGCGCTCCCGGCATTTGCTGAGACAACGATCAGCTTCAGATATAATGATCCGGATCCGGAAGTCATCGAGGCTGCGATTGATGCCTTTGAGGCGGAAAACCCCGACATCAATGTCGAATTGGAGCGTATCTCCTGGGGTGATTCACGGACACAATTCCTGCGTGAAGCTGCTGTGGGCACAGGCCCTGATATCGTTCATATCGCCTTTGTCTGGCCGCTCGAAATGGGCAGCGCCGGTGCATTGCTGCCCTTGAATGATCTGATCGAAAAAAACGGCGCGGGCTCTGGCTTTGACAATTTCATAGCAACTGATCTGGCGCGCGACGCAGATGGCAACATCTTCGCTCTGCCCTGGACAGCTGATACGTGGACGCTGGTCTATATGCCTTCAGTTCTGGAGGAAGCGGGCGTTGACGTGCCAAAGACCTGGGATGATCTGCAGGCAGCCAGTCGCGCGGTCACAGAAAAAACCGGTAAGGTCGGGTTCGGCTTTCCAGCTGGTGGCGGTGCGACCAATACACCCTGGTTCCTGCTGAACTATCATCTGTGGTCTAATGGTCACGCTCTCGTGGAAGAAGACGGAAATGGCGGGTTTCAGGTTGGTGTAGACGTTGCATCTCTTGCCGACAGCTTCAAATTCTTCGCTGACTTCATGGGTGAAGGCGGCAATCCGCAATCCAATATCGCATTGGGTGGCCTTGCAGATATCGGTTCACTGGCTCCCATGATCGAAGGTGATCAAGCCTTCGCACTGGTGCCGCCAAATGTTGCGAAAGCAATGATTGCGGCTTATCAGGAAAAAAGCGGATCGAGTGATGTACCTTTTGCATCCACCAGTCTTCCAACGGGTTCCGTTGGCGGGGTCAGCCACATGGGCGGGCGTATGCTCGGCATCAATGCCAATTCCGAACATGCTGATGAATCGTACAAGTTCATTCAGTTTTTGATCTCCACCGAGTTCTTCTCTGACTTTCTGACAGCGCAGTTCCCGGCCAGCAAGTCTGCTCTGGCTGCCTTGGAGTATCCGGCAGGTCTTGAAGGCTATGGCATGCAATTGCCGAATGCCAGAACCTGGGGCGCATATGCCAATGGCAAAACGCCTATCGGAACCATGTGGAGTGAAACGGGTCGAGAGTTCGGCGCAATTCTGGTCGGTGATAAAACACCCGAAGAAGCTGCTCAGTCACTGATCGATACGATCAATGACATGCTGAACGGTTAATCCAAACCAGGCCAGCCAATTGGCTGGCCTGCTTTTTCCCCACGAGGAATTTATGCTCAGCTATTCCAAGGATCAGCGAAAATTTGTCTTGTTGATGCTGTTGCCAGCGTTTGGCATGACAGCAGCATTTTTCCTCTGGCCCACAATCTACAACATCAAGAACAGCTTCACAGACCTTAGTCTTCTGGGTTTGCGTGAGGGTGGCAAGTGGGTTGGGCTCGACAATTACATCGCATTGTTCAACGATTCCGATTTCAAGAAAGTTGTCTTCAACACGCTGTTCTGGCTGACATTTGTCTCGGTCAGCATTCGGCTTGTTCTGGGCTTTGCGATCGCGCTTTTCATCGAATCCCAGCTTGTGCGTCGCTTGCGTTTGACGGTGCCGCTGCGCATGGCCGCGCTTCTGCCATGGGCCACACCCGACATTGTGGCGGTTACAGTGTGGAAGCAGATTTTCGATGGCCGCACAGGTGTCATCAATAACAAGCTGCTCGAATGGGGCTTCATTGATCAGCCGATCGTTTTTCTGGGTGACCCGTCCTATGTCTGGCCCGCCGTCATCACAATCATCGTGTGGAATGGCCTGCCCATCATCGTCCTGACGATGGCTGCAGCACTGCAAACCGTGCCGCGCGATCTGTATGAAGCGGCAGATATTGACGGGGCCAAAAGCTGGACAAAATTCTGGCATGTAACCTTCCCCCATGCCCTGCCGGCTCTGGCTGTGCTTGGGCTCCTTACAACCATCTGGACGTTCAACAATTTCATCTATGTCTGGATGTCGACAAGTGCAGGACCCGGCACGTTTTCAAATGTTCTGGCGACCGAAGTTTATCTACAGGCATTCGTGAACTTCAAGCTTGGCCTGTCATCAGCAATTGGCACATTCATGGCAGCTCTGGCGATGGTATTTGGCGTCATCTACTTCCGCTATGTCGTGACAAAACGGTTTGGAGGTCTGATGTGACCGATATTGCAATGAACCCACCAGCGGTGAAACGGCGCAAGCGCGGCCTGACACGCAAGCACAGCCCGGTTAAAACCACAGCAGCAATCGTGTTGTCAGTCTTGCTCATTTTCTTCTTTGCCTCGCCCGTGGTATGGATTTACTGGGCGTCATTCAAGCCCAGTGCTTCCCTGATCGGGTCGGGCACGCAAGACCTTGTTTTCACGTTTGAAAACTACAAGAATGTCTGGAAGAACGACTTTGGACGCTTCATGTTCAACAGTCTGTTCATCTGTGGCATCTCGGTCATTATCTCGACCAGTGTGGCGGTCTGCGCATCCTACGTTCTGTCGCGCTATCGTTTTGCGCACAAGAAGTGGCTGTTCGGCTTTCTGGTGCTGACGCAGATCTTTCCGTGGATCGTGATGATGACGCCATTGTTCATCATGTTTGCGAAATTTGATCTCATCAATAATCATTTCGCACTGATGTTCTGTTACGTCACGATCACCCTGCCGTTTTCAATCTATCTCATGGTCGGCTATCTGGAAGCTCTGCCCATTGACCTTGATGAAGCAGCCTTGATGGATGGGTGCTCGCGTTTCCAGACCATGCGCCACATCATTCTGCCATTGCTCGCTCCGGGCATTGTTGCCACGGCAACCTATTCGTTCCTCCTGATGTGGACCGAATTCCTGCTGGCGATCGCGCTGTTGACAAAAACGTCACTGAAAACACTGCCGCTCGGTCTGGCACTGTTCTTTGGTGAAGAAACCGTTGATTGGGGTGCTGTGATGGCCGCCTCTGCACTCACAACCCTGCCCGCCTTGCTCTTGTTCCTGCCGGTTCAGTCACGCCTTATTGCTGGCCTGTCCGCTGGTTCGGTCAAGGGTTAAAAATGGAAACCACAATAGTGACCAGCCAATATCCTGCCCTTGAGTTGAAAAACGTTGAAAAGCGTTTTGAAAACGTTATTGCCCTTCAGGGTCTCAGTTTTTCTGTCGAGCCTGGTGCCTTCGTTGCAATTGTTGGCCCGTCAGGTTGCGGAAAGTCGACGCTCTTGCGCTTGATCGCAGGCCTGGAGGCAACATCTGACGGAGAAATCTGGCTGGACAATGAAGACGTGACAGAAGCATCGGCAGGCGAACGGGGCCTTGCAATGGTGTTTCAATCCTATGCGCTTTATCCGCACAAGACCGTCCGCGAAAACATGGCGTTTTCACTCAAAATTGCAAAACGGCCCAAAGCGGAGATTGAAAGCCGTGTCGCAGAGGCCGCCCGCGCCCTGCAATTGGAGGCCTATCTCGACAGATTGCCCAAGCAACTCTCCGGCGGGCAGAGACAGCGCGTCGCAATTGGCCGCGCGATTGTTCGCAAGCCCAAAGTGTTTCTGTTTGATGAGCCGCTGTCAAACCTTGATGCAGCCCTGCGTGCTGAAACCCGCGTCGAATTGGCCGAGCTTCACCAACGGCTGGCTGCAACCATGATTTACGTCACGCATGACCAGGTCGAAGCGATGACGCTCGCTGATCAGATTATCATCCTCAATGCCGGTCAAATACAACAGATGGGCAGCCCCAAGGAGCTCTATAACGAGCCGAAAAATGCTTTCGTGGCAGGCTTTATTGGCTCGCCGAAAATGAATTTTGTCTCCGGCACTATAAATGAGGGTGTATTTCAATCGACAGATCTGTCGATTCCCGGTCTTGGCCAGACTGCATCCGGTGCCATTACGCTGGGTGTGCGTCCTGAAGCTTTGATGCTTGCAGACAGCGACAAGGGCATTGGTCAGATCGAAGTTTCAATTGTCGAATATCTTGGCGATGAGAGCGTCATTCATGGTCGCCTGGCTGATGGCACGCCCATCATTCTGCGCGAAAAGGGTGGCGTCGAGCTCAATACCGGTGACCGGGTTTTCATCGATATTGAAAATGTGGATGCGCTTCACTTCTTTTCACCTGACAGTGGTGAACGCATCGTGCGATCTCCAAAAACTCCGAACAAAGGATAGACGATGGGAACGAAACCGAACTTCATTTTTATTATTGCAGATGACCATCGCTCCAATTCCATCGGTGCGCATGGCTGCGGTGAAGTCTCAACTCCCAATCTGGACGCACTGGCAAAACGTGGCGCAGATTTTCGCAGTGCCCATTGCCAGGGTGGCTTCAATCCTGCTGTTTGTACGCCGTCGCGCGCAACTGTGATGACCGGCAGAAGCGTGTTTGATCTGACTCCGCCTGATGAACGCGATGCCGATGACTTCAGTGTTGGCGCAATCATTCCCCCGCAAATGTCCACAATGCCACAAATGTTACGTGAAGCAGGCTACCGAACCCATGCCGTCGGCAAATGGCACAATGACAAACCAGCTTTTGCGCGCAGTTTTGCAACAGCAGACAAAATCCTGTTTGACGGGATGTCCGAACATGAGGAAATGGTCCTGCAGGATCATGATCCCAGCGGAGTGTATGACGAAGACCGGGCGCGTAAGATACCCGGCTATTCAACCGACATATTCAAGGATGCAGCGCTGAATTTTGTTGAAACGGTCGATCAGGATGAACCGTTCTTCCTCTATATTGCGTTCACGGCGCCGCATGACCCCAGAACACCACCCGAAAGCTGGGCTGTTGATCCGTCAGGTGTCTCTTTGCCAAATTCCTATATGCCGGTGCATCCATTTGATAATGGCGAAGCGCTCATTCGTGATGAAATGCTGGAAGCGTTTCCACGCTCTCCGGACGCCATTCGGCAACATATTGCCGATTATTACGGCATGATTGCACATATGGATGACGCTATTGGCCAGATCATCAAAGCGACCGAAGACAAGGGTTTGCTCGCCAATACAATCATTGTTTACACGGCCGATCATGGGATCGGGCTGGGCAATCATGGCCTGATGGGCAAACAAAATGTGTATGAGCACAGTCTGCATATTCCGCTGATATTTGCCGGGCCACAGGTTCCGGAAGGACAGCAATCAGATGATCTGGTGTGGCATGGAGACACCCATGCGACAGTGTTGTCACTGGCCGGACTTGAGGCCGCTCCCGAATGCGGTGGCGGCAATCTTATCGGGCAGGGTGATGACCAGACAATTGGATCCAACCGCCAGTATTTTGGCGCGGTTTATCGTGACTCCCAACGCATGATTCGGGATGAGCGCTACAAGCTTATCCGTTACTACAAGGATACCAGACCCCGCGCGACGACCGGCAACAGCCCGACACCCGGTTCAGACCTGTTGCAGCTGTTTGACCTTCAAAGTGACCCTGATGAGCTGATCAATCTTGCCTTTATGCCAGCTCACCGTGCCACACGCGAACGGCTTTCGGGAGCCATGGAAAGCTGGCAGCTGGAAATGGGTGATCGCTGCGCTCAGTCAGCATAGCATTCGGTGTGTTCAGCGGTTTGATTCCTCCGGGGCAAAGTTTGGCTGGGATCAGATTGCCGCGGCATTGGCGGACCGGGAAAATCTGAGACCATTCCGTTCGGTGCACTATGAGATTTCACGCAAGGCAAAAGTGAACCTATTCTCTGTGCGGTAAAATCGTTCCAGCGACACGCAAACCATTGTCCAGAAGTGTATAAACCTCGTCGCGACAATCGATATCTCGGTCGAACCGCGCGAGCCAATACCGCACCGCGTAGGTGATGCCTGCCTTTTCGTAAGCTTGTACACGAACATCCGGGGCTGGATGTTTTTGTATCAGTTTCGCGTCCTTCAACGCGGCAAGCATGATTTTTCTGGCGCGTTCAATCGGCATCGAGTTATCGAGCGTAATGTTGATTTGCGCACGATATAGTGGCTTGGGTGCCGAATAGTTGGTGATGCGTTGCCGTGCAATCTTGCTGTTGGGCAAGATCGTATAGGTCGCATCCCGGGTTAGTATCCGTGTTGTACGCCAGCCGATTTCAATCACCCTGCCTCGAGATAAACCATCGATATCGACCCAATCGCCAATGCGAAACGGTCCTTCGATGCCCAGTGCTATTCCAGACAGCGTATCGGCCACGACGTTTCGAATGGCAAAGCCCAGCATCGCGAGGATAAGTCCGGATCCGGCAATAGCTCCAACGGCACCTTGCCCCATGAAGAGTGCTGCTGTTGCGGCGGAGGCAATAAGAAACAGTACTGCTGCGACCAGATCTTTCAGGAGACGTGGATAGGGCTGCCGCCGCACCCGCGCCTGGTCGAACGTCAAGGAGAGCACACGGCTGAGCAGCCATGCCGATGCAAAATAGGTCAACGCAGTGACCGCTCTTGACAGGTTGTGGCTGGGACCGAAGAATTCGGTGAGTTTGGCTTGGTAAATCAACATAGCCATGCCCGGCAACACGAGAGCAGTCGGCCAAATCAGACGCTTGCCATGTTGTTTAACAGTCATCGCACAGGACCTCCCCCCACTGCTGCATTGGTGCAATGTCGCCTAAAAGAGGTCTTGCAGGGGCACTGCGCATCGTGCGTGCGCATTTGTGATTGATGATTGTGCGAACACAATGAATTGGCGATGCCCGTCGCCTGCGAGATGGGGAAGAAACAAAACGGGCAGCGATATCCGGCTGCGCGTGGCATCAAATTGCTGCAATTGGTACAGCGTTTGTGAAAAACAGGAAGAGTCATCTTACTCACTCATACAGAAAGTGGCTGGGGAGCATGTTGATCAAAGCTTACCCGGAGTGAGATATACGACGTTTGTTATCGTGTCGGAGAACTCCCTCCGGGCTTTTCAAGTGCGGCCGAAAAGACCTTTGTCATTGGTGTCATTTTCAAATGTTTTCGTTCGGCTGTTTATCTGGCTGACTGACACTCAAGACCTTCAGCCTGCGATACTGGTCATCTCTGGTATTCCAACTGAAGCATGCACCTTCACTGTGACCCAGCAGAGCGGCCCCAATTGGTGCCAGCACAGAGACTTTTTGTTGATCGATGTCAGCGTCTGAAGGAAACACCAGAACAATCGTTTTTTGTTGCCCGGTGTCCTCGTCAAGATAGGTCACCGTACTGCCAATCGAAGCTGTTGTTGCTGGCATTTTCGCGGCTTTGACGATGCGCGCGCGACCGAGGTCGTCGAGCAATTGTTGCGCAAGCGCCGGATTGCGTTTCATGGCACTTTCGGCCAGCGCTTCGATCTTTGCCAGATGATCAGAGTTGATTATTATTTTAGAAGCACGCGAACGCTTCTTGCGCGGAATTGGTGTGGTTTGGGTTTGCATGATTTATTTCCAATCGTGGTTTTGATTGTGCATCCGGGTCGCAATGCGAGCCTGGAACTGCACTTTGTAAATTTGTTGGGTAAGTGAATAGTCTGAACTATCGAGCTCTATAGGCGGCAACGCCTTGCGAGTTGAAAAATCGACGGGTTATGGACCTGTCATTCGTAGCAGGTCTTCGTGCGATTGCTTATAGTTCATGCCATTCAGAGGTTTTAGATGGCCCCGGGGGTGCGTTAGACGCAAACGCGTCTAGACCGCCCGGGGAAACGGGCGGTTTTGCGGAACAAACCGGAAATAAGTAAATCTTGCCATCATAACTATATAGGTAGGAATGCTACCGACTTTAGTCAACTCGATTTGTTGACCGAGCAAAGGATTGATCAGCTTTGATGCTTTCAGGTCTCGTTCTGGACAAAAGGTCGCATCCAGCCGGACCGAATTGACAGATGCTGCGCTAAGTCCCATGTCTTAGTCATGATGATGTTCAGCCCCATATTAAGATTTTTGCTTTTTGCAGGATCACTCCTGAACCGCCAGTAGCCCCCGGTCGGATCAGGCCTTCGGCCTGTCCTTCCTCCGGGGGACTTCCTGATTACAGCTTTATAGATTTAAACCGAGTGCGGTCGAATTCCGTGGAGTGGTTGCGCAATGGTTTTGTGACAGCGCATGCCACACCGTTCGCCAATTGCTCAGCTTCAGATCACTCTGGAGGATGATATGTCTGAACATTGCAGTCCAATCACCGCCGCCACATCTTTGCAACAGTACAGAACCGGCGTTGCAAACGGCTGGTTCGGACGCTGGTTCCAAAAGGTGAAGTGGCGCTGGCAGCGCAATAAGATGATCGCGACCTTGACTGAGTTCGATAACAGTCTTCTGGCCGACATCGGGATCACGCGAGGTGAAATCACTCACGCTGTCGACGGCCTTCTTCAGGAAGGCCGGAACGCGAGACGAAACAAGATCAAATCCGCGGAGTTGGCACAATCCGAAGTCAGGCCGAAGATGGCTGCATAATGGATTGTGCCTTCAGGCGTCCTGCCTTTTCCCCCAAACGGCAGGGCGCCCACAAATCAGGGCTGTATCTAACAGGTTTTAAACGCTGCTTGCTTGCGATGAGGATGACTGATGAATAGCGACGTTTGCCTAGCCGCTTTTAACCCAATTGGCTTCGCCTATTGGCAGTGTTTTTTTGACATCCCTTGGCAATGACCGGCTGAGCCTGAGTTTGCGGACGTGCAATCAACAGGTGCGTAATGACCTTTCAATTCCGACCAAATGGACACCCCATTCGAAATTCATATCCAGCGATACGCATCCTGGGGACGGCCATCCAATCAGGCGACGAGACTGATTGCAGTAATCCTTTGTCGTGCGAGTTCGGCCGACATGGGTCTGCCCAGCAAATAGCCCTGCCCCAGAGTGCAGCCAATGGAGGTCATGACCGAGAGCTGCTCCTGGGTTTCAATGCCTTCAGCAACAGTTTTGATATCCAATTCGCCAGCAAGCTGTGCAACGGATCGGACAATCGCATTTGAAAGCTTGTCCGTATCGGCCAGGTCAACAAAGGACCGGTCGATTTTCAGTTTGTCAAAAGGGAACAGTTGCAGATGCGTAAGCGATGAATAGCCTGTGCCGAAATCATCCAGCGCGATGCTGACTCCAAGGCCCTTGATCTCATGCAATTCACTGATTGAGGCCTGATCCTGCAAGAGAGCCGTTTCAGTGACTTCCAGCTCGAGGCGTTCCGGTGCGAATTTCCAGCGTTTCAAAGCTTTGCGGACCTGATTTACAAAATCGCTCTGGCCCAATTGTTTTGGAGAGACATTGACCGACAGACTGATGGATTCGTCCCATTGGCAGGCTTCCTCCAAAGCTTTGTTGAGAACCCAGTTGCCGACATGCCCGATGGACCCATCCCGCTCGGTTGCCTGGATGATATCCTGTGGTGAAATTCGATCGTCAGGATCACCGTTCCAGCGGATAAGAGCCTCAAAGCCACAATCGCGATTGCTGTTGAGGCAAAGGATCGGTTGATACACCAGTGCGAGGTTGTCGGTTGAGTCCGCGTTGCGAACAGTTGTTTGTATGCGCTTGGTTCGGGACAGTTCCGCTTCAATTCTGCGATTGAACATCTGGTAACTTGACCGGCCATTTTCCTTGGCCTTGTATAGTGCAAAGTCGGCACGGGAGAGTATCTCTTCCAGACTGGTTGTCTGTTTGTCAGCTTCATAGGATCCCACGCTGACACTGAAATTTATGATGCTCTGTCCATAGTTCAGCTCGTTGCGCATGCGCTTGACAATAGTTCGGGCGATAGAGGGAATGATGTCGTGGTCTGTTTTTCCATCGATCTGCAGCAATATGGCAAACTCGTCACCTCCCAAACGGATCACGACGTCCTCACTGCGCGCGCATTCTGTCAGCCGTTCGGCAACACAGACGATCACTGCATCGCCACCAGCATGGCCAAAATTGTCGTTGACCTTCTTGAATTCGTCTATGTCAATCAGAATGACTGCCATTCGCTTTGATGTGTCGGCTGCCATGCTTTCAAACTGACATGCAAACTTGGCCCGATTGCCCAGGCCTGTCTGGCTGTCATGCAGCGATGCATGCTCGATTTTTTCCTGAGCGCGCATGCGCTCTGTGATGTCGGAATGGGTTGAAACCCAGCCACCATTCGGCATGGCCGCGTGGACCGAGGAAATGATGCGCCCACTGTTGAGGCGCACGCCACCGGGTACAATTTCACCTCTTGCAAGACCCGCCCGCAAGGCGGCAAGCATCTCTTCGAAACCGCCTTCAAAACCCTCAAACCCGTTTTTCAGATCTTGTTTTTCAATCAGTTCTTTAAGCGATACACCTCTATAAATATCGTCTGCTGATTTTTCGAAAATATCGATGAAGCGCTGGTTCCACAATGTCATTTTGGCATCGGCATCGAACACCGTCAGCCCCTGGTCCATATTATCCATCGTAATGCGCAACTCATCCTGGCTTTCTTGCGCAATTTTTTTTGCTTCATAGCTGGCGAGCAGGGAATTGACGATCAATTGGGTATGGGACAATGTGTGGCGAATCCGGTCCGAAATTGTCCTTGCCTTGTGGTCGACAATGGAGAGGATTCCCAGCATACCGGATGCGTCTACCGACAAAGGCAGTCCGACATAAAACCTGATGCATGACGGTTCAGCACCAACCGCTTCGGCGGCCAGATTCTTGAGAGTTTCTGCGTCATCAATTGCAAATAGCTGATTGTCGTCGCCGACCTGACTGGCGCAATGTTTAATCGTAGCCTCATCGGCAGCAGTTAATCCAAACGACGCGATGACTCGATGGTGGTCACCTTCATTCATCGAAAGCATCACACCCGGGCATTCAAGTCTGCTGGCGATAAATTCCAGGATTTCCTGAATTTGTGGTAGATCGTCCACACCCATTTGGGCAAAACGGGAGGCGATTGATCTTTGGTCTGCTCTTGCCTGCGCGTCCTGTTTTATCTTGGAATCCAGATTGATCATCGTTTCAGGCCTTCAACAGGATCGCCTGAGGCCAGGCCCCGGCATTGGGAAATCGGTTGTACGCCACATGGTTCCTGATCTTGGTTTTGAGCCACATTCCCGAGAATTGCCCCTAAATATTTGTATTTGATCTCATCGCAGTGTGATCACTGGATGCTGGATGAATTCAATTTGAGGGGCTACCGTCAACGTCTTCGCCCCTAATGCGCATTGGGCGGAAATCATAAGTGTCGTCGATTAAGAACTGACTAATTTGGCTCTTAGAATACCAGATAGCTGTTAAGGGTTTTCTCAATCGGGTTGGTGGCGGGAAGAACCAATGGGTTTTTCCAGACCTTCGTCTGACGATTTTTCGCCATCATCATAGGCCAGGTTGATCAGTACGGCTGGATCGCGCTCCCACAGTCCTGCCCAAGAACTTTTGGAATTCGGTCGGTCACCATCGGGATAGCGGCAGGACCGCCACAGAGAATTTGCAGCCATCTTCAACGTCCCAAGCCACAGGCTGAATCTAAACATCAAGCCCGGTCATATGGGCCAGAAGTTCGGCTGCGTTTCTGACGCCGAATTTTTTCAGCAGACGGCTTCGCACATCTTCGATGGTGCGGGGGGAAAGATTCAGACTGCGAGCGATTTGCTTGCTGGTCTGGCCCTTGCTGAGTTGCAATACGATCTGGCGTTCTCTTGGTGTCAGTTGAACCTTTGGAACCGCGTCTGAAATCTTGGCAAAGCTGAGGACAGTGCGTTGCAGCGGGTCATCACGTGTCAGGGTACGGGCGCGGAAGCGGCACCAGAAGGGCGCGCCATCGCGCCGTTTCATGATCCGCTCATCGGAATAGATGCCCTGTTCCTGCAAGGGCTTCAGGCCGATATCGCGGATGGCCTCAAATTCCCTGCGCGTGGAATAGAGCATTCGGAAGGACTGGTCGATCAAATCGGCTCGGTCATAGCCGAACAAGGCGGCAAAGCTGATGTTGCAGCTTTTGATGATACGGCGCTCTGTCAGGACAATTCCGATGGGCGCTTCGTCAAAAGCCAGCATGGCCAGATCATGGGACATTGAGGGCGCTCCTTCGTGAGAGAGTATCCGTGTTTATACGGTATTGAGACCGTAGGGAAATCTGCTGATAGTGGTTGTCTGGATGGAGTGATGCAGATGACGAAAACGCAGCCCGATATTGCAGAAGAGTTGAGTGCCTTGGTAGATGCGCGCCGCGATGATCTGATTGCCTTGACGCAGGATCTGATCCGGATTCCGACGCTCAATCCGCCGGGCGATCATTATCTTGAAATTTGCGAGTTCCTGTCACAGCGGCTGACCGCCAGCGGGTTTGAGGTGGAATTGATCCGTGCAGACGGCACGCCTGGTGACAGTGATGCCTATCCGCGCTGGAATGTGGTGGCCCGCCGTGAAGGGGCTGGCAAGGGCGACTGCGTTCATTTCAACTCCCATACCGATGTGGTGGAGGTCGGTCGCGGCTGGTCATTCGACCCGTTTGCCGGGACCCTTGAGGATGGCAAGATCTACGGGCGCGGGGCGTGTGACATGAAGGGCGGTCTGGCAGCTTCCATCATTGCCGCCGAGGCCTTCTTGCAGCGGTGCCCAGAATTTTCCGGCGCGATTGAAATATCCGGTACGGCGGATGAGGAAACCGGCGGCTATGGCGGTGTCGCCTATCTGGCGGAAAAGGGTTTTTTTTCGCCGGAGCGCGTGCAGCATGTGATTATTCCCGAACCCTTGAACAAGGATCGGGTCTGTCTGGGGCATCGCGGGGTCTGGTGGGCGGAAATCGAGACCCATGGCGAGATAGCCCATGGGTCGATGCCGTTTCTCGGTGATTGCGCCGTGCGCCATATGGGTGCAGTTCTGGACGAGATGGAAACCACATTGTTCCCGGCACTGCTGGAAAAACGAACCGCCATGCCGGTGGTGCCTGAACAGGCCCGGCAATCGACGCTGAACATCAACTCCCTTCATGGCGGCCAGGCTGAATTGCCCGCCGAGTTCACCGGTTGGCCATCAGCCTGTGTGCCCGACAGTTGTCGCATGGTGATTGATCGCCGCTTTCTGGTTGAGGAAAAAATCGAGGACGTCAAACAGGAAGTCAATGATGTTCTGGAGCGGGTGAAAGCCAGGCGTGACAGGTTCAGATATGATCTGAAGGAGATGCATCAGGTTCTGCCCACCATGACAGACCGCGACGCGCCAATTGTAAAAACAGTTTCAAGGGCGATTGAAGAGGTGCTAGGAGTAGCGCCGCAATATGTGGTGTCTCCGGGAACCTACGACCAGAAGCATATTGACCGTATCGGACGGCTTAAGAACTGCATCGCATACGGTCCCGGGATACTGGATCTGGCACACAAGCCCGACGAATATGTCGGTGTGGATGATATGATTGACTCGGCCAAGGTTATGGCGCGCACACTTTTGGCGCTGCTGACAGATGACGAGGGCTGATCAGGAGAGGGACTGAGCATGACAAATATGAAAACGGGTTATGTAATTGCGGCCGCTGTTGCAATTGCACTGACTGGCGGGGCTGCCCAGGCTGCCAAGACCGATATCGTGATCGGCTTGCAATTGGAGCCGCCGCATCTCGACCCCACTGGCGCTGCCGCAGGTGCCATCGATCAGGTGGTCTATTCCAATGTGTTTGAAGGGCTGACCCGCTTCGCATCGGATGGCTCGATTATTCCCGGTCTGGCAAAATCCTGGGAGATTTCCGATGATGGGCTGAGCTATATTTTTCACCTCAATGAAGGCGTCACCTTTCATGATGGCAGCGCCATGGATGCTGAGGATGTAAAATTCTCGCTGGACCGTGCCCGCGCTGAAGACAGCACAAATGCCCAGAAAGCCCTGTTTGCAGATATTGCCTCAGTAGAGGCGATGGATCTGGCGACCGTGAAGGTGACCCTGTCCAAACAAAATGGCAGTTTCCTGTTCAACATGGCCTGGGGGGACGCAGTTATTGTGGCCCCTGAAAGCATCGCCGATATCAAGACCAAGCCGATTGGAACCGGGCCGTTTGTTCTGTCGAACTGGGTGCAGGGTGACCGTATTGAGCTGGCTAAGAATCCTGATTACTGGGGCAGTGCAATCAGCCTGGATAAAGCCACTTTCAAATTCATCTCCGATCCGACAGCGGCGTTTGCTGCGGTGATGGCGGAAGATGTGAATGCCTTCATGGCGTTTCCCGCACCTGAAAACCTGCCACAATTTGATGCCGATCCGCGCTTCAAGGTTCTGGTCGGATCGACAGAAGGTGAGACCATTCTGGCGATCAACAACAAATTGCCACCCTTCGACAATGTGAAAATACGCGAAGCAGTTGCCCATGCGATTGATCGTCAGGCGATTATCGACGGAGCCATGTTTGGCTATGGCACACCGATTGGCACCCATTTTGCGCCACATAATCCGGCCTATATCGATCTGACCGCACTGTCCGCCTATGATCCTGAAAAATCAAAGGCTCTGCTGGCAGAAGCCGGTTTTGCGGATGGTTTCACCACCACCCTGAAACTGCCACCGCCATCCTATGCACGGCGCGGCGGAGAGATCATTGCATCCCAGTTGAAAGCTGTCGGCATCACGGTTGAAATCAGCAATCTGGAATGGGCGCAGTGGCTGGAGCAGGTGTTCCGCGGCAAGGATTTCGGTCTCAGCATTGTGTCTCACACCGAGCCAATGGATATCGGAATTTATGGTCGTGAGGATTATTATTTCCAATATGGCAAGCCAGAATTTCAGGCGTTGATGGCGGAACTGAATGCCACGACCGACCCGGCCGAACGGACCTCGATTCTGCAAGCGGCCCAGACCATGATATCGGAAGACTATGTCAACGCGTATCTGTTTCAGCTGGCCAATACAGGCGTTGCCAATGCCAAGATCGAAGGTCTGTGGGCCAATGCACCAACGCAGGCGGTTGATCTGACCGGCGTTTCCTGGACCGACTAGATGGTTTCTGGCATCCCGGCTCAATGTCCGGGATGCCCGTCGCCGACATTTTTGAGCGGAACCCGATGAGATGCTGCGTTATACGCTGAAACGGTTGTTGTCTTTGAGCGTCAGCCTTTTGGTCGCCAGCATCATCATATTTCTGGCGATCGAAGTGGTTCCAGGTGACCCCGCCTCCTACATGCTGGGCATCAATGCGCAGCCTGATACGATTGCCGCTCTGCGGGAAGAGCTTGGGCTGAATGTCTCGGCAGTCGAGCGCTATGTGAATTGGGTCAGCGGCATGCTGACCGGCAATTTCGGCACATCTTATACCTATCGCACCCCGGTGGTGGACATGATCGGAGATCGGATGTGGATTTCCCTTCCGCTGGCATTGTATGCGCTTCTGCTTTCCACACTGATTGCCTTTCCAGCCGGCATACTGGCTGCCAGTAAACGCGGCTCGGTGGCCGATACGCTGGTGATGGGGATAACCCAACTGGGGGTGGCCATACCGAATTTCTGGTTTGCGATGTTGATGGTTCTGGTTTTCGCCATCAATTTGCGCTGGTTTTCCGCTGGCGGCTTTCCGGGGTGGGATGGCGGCTTCTGGCTGGCTGTGAAGGCGCTCACCCTGCCAGCCGTTTCCCTGGCCCTGCCGCAGGCATCCATTCTGGCGCGGGTGATGCGCTCGGCACTGCTGGATACGCTGGGTGAGGATTTTGTGCGCAGTGCGCGTGCCAAAGGGCTCAACCGCCGTCAGGCATTGTGGCGTCATGCCTTGCGCAATGCGATGATCCCGGTTCTGACCATCATCGGCCTGCAATTCTCGTTTCTGCTGGCGGGTGCCATCATCATTGAAAACGTGTTTTTCCTGCCGGGGTTAGGGCGTCTGGTGTTTCAGAGCATCTCGCAGCGCGATCTGATTGTGGTGGAAAGCGTGGTGATGCTGCTGGTGTTTGCCGTGGTCATCGTCAATTTTTCGGTCGACATCGCCTATGCGCTGGTTGATCCGCGCTTGCGGAGGCGCAGTTGATGGCGGTTTCCGATCCATCACTGAGTGAGCCGGGCCTGCTGCGACAGGTTCTGCGATCGCGCAGTCTGATCATCGGTGTTGTGTTGAGCGCACTGTTTATCGGCGCGGCGCTGGTGTCCTATGTGTGGACACCGTTTGACGCGGAAACAATGAATATTCCAAACAAGCTGAAACCACCGAATCTGGTGCACTGGTTCGGGACAGATCATTTTGGCCGCGATATCTTCTCCATGATCATGGTCGGGGCGCGCACATCCATTGCGGTTGCACTGATTGCTGTCGGCATTGGCATGTTGCTGGGTGTGCCCCTCGGTCTGGCCTCTGCCGCGCGGCGGGGCAGCTGGCTGGATGAGCTGATCATGCGTGGCAATGATCTGGTGTTTGCCTTTCCCGCGCTTCTGATTGCCATCATGATCACGGCTGTGTTTGGCCCAAGTGCGGTGAACGCCATCATTGCCATTGGTATTTTTAACATTCCGGTTTTCGCCCGGCTGACGCGTGGCTCGGCCCTGTCACTATGGACGCGGGATTATGTCTTGTCGGCGCGGGTGGCGGGAAAAGGCGCGTTGCGCATTTCCGTCGAGCATATTCTGCCCAACATCACCAATCTGCTGATTGTCCAGGGCACGATCCAGTTTTCACTGGGCATTCTGGCCGAGGCGGGCCTGAGCTATGTGGGGCTTGGCGCGCAACCGCCCATCCCGAGCTGGGGACGCATGCTGGCGGACAGCCAGACCCTGATTACCCTGGCTCCGCATATGGCGCTGTTTCCCGGATTTGCCATATTGTTGACGGTGCTGGGGCTCAATCTGATGGGAGACGGATTGCGTGATCTTCTGGACCCGCGGCTGCGGAATGCACGCCGATGAGCCTGTTGCAGATTGATCAGTTGAACCTCGCCATTCACGGCACGCCGATCTTGCGGGATGTATCGTTTCATCTGGATGCGGGCCAGATTGTCGGGGTTATCGGCGAATCCGGCTCGGGCAAATCCATGACCGCCTATTCGGTGATGCAATTGCTGCCCGAGGGATCCACCACGACCGGGGCGATACGATTGAATGGCGACAATCTGCTGGACCTGTCTGAAGAGCAGATGTGCGCCCTGCGCGGTGATGAGTTGGGCATGGTGTTTCAGGAACCCATGACGGCGCTTAATCCGGTGAAAAGCATCGGCGATCAGGTGGCGGAAACAGTGCGTATCCACCGCAAGGCGTCACGCGCAGAGTCATTGCGCATCGCCCGCGAGACACTGGACCGGGTGGAACTGCCGGCTGACCGTTTTCCGCTGTCGCGTTTTCCCCATGAATTGTCCGGCGGCCAGCGCCAGCGTGTGGTGATCGCGATGGCCATTGCCTTGCGTCCTAAGGTGCTGATTGCCGATGAGCCGACCACGGCGCTGGATGTGACGACACAGGCACAGATATTGAAGCTTCTGCGGCGGCTGGTGCGCGAAGACAATATGGCGCTGATGCTGATTTCTCATGATCTGGCAGTGGTGTCTGATCTGGCCGATGAGATTGTCATCATGAAATCGGGTACAGTGGTGGAAACCGGATCCGCCAAAACCCTGTTTCAATCGATGACCCACCCTTACACGAAGAAGCTGTTTGAAGCCTCGTCCCATGTGCCGGACCGGGCGGAAGCGGAGAGCCGGACTGCGGCGCCGCTGCTGAAGGTCAGCCATGTCTCGCGGGATTATGCGCTGCCGCGCACATCGCTGTTTGCGCCGCCACCCAAATTCCGCGCCGTCAATGATGTCAGTTTTCAGATACAGCAGGGAGAAAGCCTTGGTCTGGTGGGGGAAAGCGGCTGCGGCAAATCCACCTTGACGCGGGCCATTTTAGGGCTGGAAGAAGTTCAGGAAGGCACCATCCTGATTGACGGCGTACCGGTGTTTTCCGGCCATCAGGTGCGGCGTGATATCAGGCAGAAAATGCAGGTGGTGTTTCAGGACCCTTATGGCTCCTTCAATCCACGTCATCGGGTTGCCCGGCTGGTGTGCGAACCGTTCCATTTGCTGGATAGGCCGCCACGCGGAGCAGCACGGGCAGAGGCTGTGGCAGAGGCGCTGGAAAGCGTGGGCCTGGATGAGGCGGACGGGCGCAAATATATTCACGAATTTTCCGGCGGTCAGCGCCAGCGCATTGCCATTGCGCGGGCATTGATCATCAAGCCGAAACTGATTGTGCTGGATGAGGCCGTGTCGGCGCTGGATGTCTCCATCCGGGCGCAGATTCTGGACCTTCTGGCGGATTTGTCCGACCGGTTTGGCCTGACCTATCTGTTTATCTCCCATGATTTGTCTGTGGTGCGGTCCATCACCGACCGTGTTCTGGTCATGAAGGCCGGGCAGATTGTGGAAGAAGGCCGGACAGATGCCGTTTTTGACAATCCGCAACATGCCTACACACAATCCCTGATCGCGGCCGCACCGCGCCTTCCTGACAGACAGGAACAGAAAGAGGTTTCCCAATGACACTTCCGCAAGATCTCTGGTTCGACCCATCCTTGTGCTTTATCGGTGGGCGCTGGGTACCGCCTGTAAAAGGTGAGTTTCTGCCGCTTGAAAACCCGTCAAATGGCGCGGTCCTTTGCCAGATTGCCCGTGGCACGAGCGATGATATTGATGCAGCTGTCGCTGCCGCCAGCCATGCCAGCGCTGGTGCATGGGGGCGGATGACCGCACCGGAGCGCGGGCGTGTTCTGACGCGGCTTGGCTATCTCATTCTGGACCGGACGGATGAGCTGGCCGAGCTGGAGGCGCTGGATGTGGGCAAGCCTCTGAAGCAGGCTCGCGCCGATGTGCTGGCGCTGGCGCGCTATATGGAATTCTATGGTGGGGCGGCGGACAAGATACACGGAACCACAATCCCCTATCTTGATGGCTATACCGTCTATTCCCTGCGCGAACCCCATGGTGTGACCGGCCATATCGTGCCGTGGAATTATCCGATGCAGATCATCGGGCGTTCTGTGGGGGCGGCTTTGGCGATGGGCAATGCCGCGGTTCTGAAACCAGCGGAAGAAGCCTGTCTGACGGCTCTCGGTTTTGCGGCGCTGGCCGATGAGGCTGGCTTGCCAGCAGGGGCCTTGAATGTGGTGCCGGGCCTTGGCGAAGAAGCCGGCGCGGCGCTGGCGGCACATAAGGGCGTCCACCATATCTCCTTTACGGGCTCTGTTGCGGTGGGATCGCTGATCCAGGCGGCTGCTGCGCCCAATTGTGTGCCGGTGACGCTGGAACTGGGCGGAAAATCGCCGCAGCTGGTGTTTGATGATGCGGATCTGGACGCCGCGCTGCCATTCCTGGTCAATGCCGGTATTCAAAATGCCGGGCAGACCTGCTCTGCCTCCTCGCGCATACTGGTGCAGCGGGGCCTTTATGATGAAGTCGTGGCGGCGATGGCGGGGCGCTATGAAGCGTTGCAGGTCGGGCCGGCTCTGGCTGATCTGGATATCGGACCGCTGATCTCCGCACGGCAAAAACAGATTGTCACCGGGTTTCTGGCTGAAGGCGGGGATCTGGACCGGGTGGCCACCGGTCAGATTGTCGAGGATGCGCCTGACAGCGGTCATTATGTTGCGCCGGTTCTGTTTGCAGGGGTCACGCCGGAGCATGTGCTGGCGCAAAGCGAAATTTTCGGGCCGGTGCAGGTCATCATTCCGTTTGATGATGAGGCTGAGGCCATCGCCATTGCCAATGGCACGGATTACGGGCTGGTCGCCTCAGTGTGGACCCGCGATGGCGCGCGGCAGATGCGTGTCGCCAAGGCGATTCATTCCGGGCAGGTCTTCATCAATAATTACGGCGCCGGCGGCGGTGTGGAACTGCCCTTTGGCGGTGTCGGAAAGTCCGGTCATGGCCGGGAAAAGGGATTTGAGGCGCTGTACGGGTTTTCACGCTTGAAAACCGTTGCAGCCTATCACGGATAGGGAGACAGAACATGCGGTTAGACGGCAAGACAGCCATTGTGACAGGCGGAGCCTCGGGCTTTGGCGCAGGTATTGTGCGCAAATTCATCGCCGAAGGGGCGCGGGTGATGGTTGCGGATATCAATGCAGCAGGCGCGCAGGCCATGGCAGCTGACATGGGCGATCAGGCGGTGGCGTTTGGCGTTGATCTGACCCAAGGTGATCAGGTGAAAGCCATGGCTGATACAGCGTTTGAGACCTTTGGCGGGCTAGATATTCTGGTCAATAATGCCGGTATCACCCATCTTCCGGCACCGATGGAAGATGTCAGCGAAGAGGATTTCGACCGGGTTCTGGCGGTCAATGTCAAATCGGTTTATTTGACGGCTAAATATATTGTCCCGCATATGAAAAACCGGTCTTCAGGGGCCATTTTGAATGTGGCATCTACCGCCGGTGTCAGCCCGCGTCCGAACCTCAACTGGTACAATTGCAGCAAGGGCTGGATGATCACCGCCACACGCACCATGGCGGTCGAACTGGCGCCATCCGGCATCCGCGTCAACGCCATCAATCCGGTGGCTGGCGAAACCCCGCTGCTGAAATCCTTCATGGGCGAGGACACTCCGGAAATCCGAGCCAAATTCCTCGCAACAATCCCACTTGGCCGGTTTTCCACGCCGGAAGATATGGGCGCGGTATCGTGCTTTCTGTGCTCGGATGAGGCCAGCATGGTGACCGGTGTGTGCATGGAAGTGGATGGCGGGCGGTGTATTTGAATTGAGATGGTTGCCGGTATCAGACGCTTCCGCCGGTGGGTTCTCGGAATAAATCCGAGAACGACGAGTGAGGTTTGGGCTTTAGCGCGGTGTGGTCTGGTTTGGCGGGTAGTTTCCAGGCTCTGTCGGCTGCTGCACGGCTCTGTTGGTTGCTGCACGGTTACGTGGGCTGTTGTAGGGCTACATTGGTTGTCTCCGGAACTGACTGGTTTAACCAGCTTTCACCAACCTCAGTGACACCCTCTCCGCGTCGTCCTTGGATTTATTCCGAGGACCCAGAACGTTAAATAGCCATGTCAGACATATTTGCGCCAGTTGTGCTGCTCTTTGAACCCGAGCATTTCCCGGATCTTGCGGTTTGAGTAGAGCGCTTCCTCTTCGTCCAGTGTGTGCTTCAGGGGAACGTTGGGGAAGAAGCGTTTAGCGATTTCGGCGCTTGGAATATTGACTGAATTATTGTTGTTGCCAGCATTGAAGACCTGATAGCCAAGGCCGTCTTTCTCAAGGCACAGATCAACAATCTGGCCCAAATCGCGGGCGTCGATGTAGCAGAAGATATTGCGGCGGCGCTGGATCGGATTTTCGAAGAAACCGGGGAAGCGGTCATATTCGTGTGGCTCGATGACATTGCCGATGCGCAGGGCATAAATGTCGAAACCGGAGCGGCGCTGAAAGGCGCGGGCAGTTTCTTCATTGACCACTTTTGACAGGCCATAGCTGTCCATCGGGTTGATCTTGTAATCCTCATCCACCGGCAAATAGTCCGGATCGACCTCGCCATCGGCAAAGCAGATGCCATAGGTGGTTTCCGACGAGGCGATGATGATCTTGCGGATGCCCAGTTTCACAGCCGCTTCAATAACGTTGTAGGTGCCGATGGTGTTGACGCGGAATGTCTCATTGTCAGGATTGATGAGGATGCGCGGAACCGCGGCAAAATGAACCACGGCATCAAATTTCGGAACGCCGGTGCCTGGCTCCAACTCGCCGAAATTGGCGTAGGAGGTCATGGCATTGAACATTTCACCGGACTGGGTGATGTCCGCTGTCAGATTATCGACGCCGGGATGATCGAGGGGCTTCAGATCGACATTGAGCACCTTGTGGCCCTGATCCAGCAGATAGGGCACCACATGTTTGCCGGCCTTGCCGGAGCCACCTGTGAAAAGAATACGTTTGGCGGTCATGATATCATCCTGTTGTTCGGGACTCGATTTTGGCCAATTCATATCTGCCCCGCCCGGTTTTGACCAGCTTGCCTTGTCGGGTCAATTGAGCCAGCGCCCGATAGGTGGCTTCATGGGTGAGGCCGATATCTGCGGCCAGCGACGTCACACTGCCCGTCAGCATGCCATCTGCAATGGCTGCAAAAATGCGCTGCGGAGCGCTTTTGATGGAGAATAATTCGAGTTTGCGGCGCTGGGCCTGCATCTCTGTGGCGAAACGCGCTGACAGGGCAAAGGCAAACAGCGAATTCTGCCGCATTGTCTTGAGAATCTGGATCTTGTTCATGGCCACCAACTCGCTGGGCTCACAGGCGATAGCATCACAATGATAGTTGCTGGAAAACAGGGATGCTTCCGCAAATGTCTGACCGCCATGGGCATTGTGAATGATGATGGCTTCACCTGCCTCGGTGTGACGCCGCAATTGCACATGGCCGGATCGCAGAAAATACAGGAAAGATGGCGGGTCCGATTGACGGAACAATATCTCGCCCTTGCCAAGTTTCCTTGGTTTCAGGGCTGTATTGGGCAGCGTGTTGAAGGGGACAGGTAACATCAGCCAGATATATGACTGAAATCATATGGAAGCAAATCGATCCATATTATGGTGCTGCACATAGAGTGATCTTGCTCCAAAAGGACTTTGCCATGCGATTGAAACTTATCGGCGTTGCCATAGGCAGTGCCCTGATTCTGGCCAGCGCCGGACTGGCTGTATCAATAGATCAGCATCAGGGGCATGCGGGCCATGGAGGCCATGAGGCTGCCGAACTCGATTTGCCGACAGAAGGTGGACAATCGGCGTTTGCTGCGCTCGTCGAAATAGTGGCTTTGCTGGAAGCCGATCCGAAGACGGACTGGTCAAAGGTTAACATTGCCGGCTTGCGCCAGCATCTGGTGGATATGAACGAACTGACGTTGGGGGCTGAAGCTACGCAGGTTCTGGGAACTGACCAGATTGTGTTTTCTATCCGAGGTGAGGGCAAAACGCTGCGCGCGATTCAGGCCATGGTTCCGGCACATGCAAGGGAACTTGACAAGATGGCGCAATGGTCCGTGTCCGCTGAAACCACAGCGGATGGCGCAACTTTGATTGTGAAGCCGCAAGACGGGCGCGATCTGGAGAAAGTCAGCGCCCTTGGCTTTTTTGGTCTGATGGCGACTGGGGCGCACCACCAATCGCATCATTTTGCGATGGCAAAGGGCACCCTGCACGCCCATTGACGCGGTTCAAAAGCGGCCCGGCGCGAAAGGTTCCAGAGCAAGTTTTGGGGATTTGCCTTCAATGGCGTCTGCGATGATGTCTGCGGTGACGGGCCCGAGGGTCAGGCCCTGATGGCCATGGCCGAAGGCGCACCAATGGTTCTTCTGGCGAGGCATTTCGCCGATGACAGGCATCATGTCGGGCATGCATGGCCGGATGCCCATCCATGGGGTGGTTTCCACACGACGGCCCAAAGGATGCAGCTTTCGGGCGATTGGTTCAGTCTGCTCTATCTGAATGGGTGAGGGTGGCGTGGTCAGAGACGCAAATTCAGCGCCGGTGGTGAGCCGTATGCCAGCGGCTTTCGGTGTCAGGACATAGCCATTGGCTTCGTCGGCCAGTGTGGCGGTTAATGGCGCGTCCGGGACGGGCTCAAAGTGGATGTGATAACCGCGTTTGAGGCCCATTGGCAGTTTCAGGCCAAACTTCGCTGTCAGCAGGGCGGCATGGGCACCCAGTGCATTGACCACATGGGTGCCTTGCAGGGGGCCGGAGTCGCTGGAGACGGTGTAGCCTTCTCCGGTTTGCACCAAAGTCATGGCATCAGCAGAGACAAATTGGCCGCCAAGCTTCTTGAACTTCTTGAACAATTTCATCAGCAGGGCATGGGGATCACTGACGATCACAGATTGATAATATTGGGTGGCGGCGCAGAATTCCGGAGCGATGTGCGGCAGTACCTGCCGGATTGCCTCGGTTCCCTCCAGATGGGTCAGTGGCAAATTGAAGCGCTCGGCCATCAGATCGGCTTCACGGCGGGCCGCATTGAAAGCGCGCTGGGAGCGGAAACCGGACAGGATGCCATCCGGTGACAGCAATTCCCTGGCATCGGTGCCTTCCATGGCGCGTTCATAGCTTATGATGCAGCGTTCGATCAGGCTGGCATATGGCGTGGCCAGAGCGTGGTGCCGGGTTTTTGAGGAATGCCACCAATAGCGGATCAGGAATGGCAGCATGGCAGGCATGGAGGGCAGATGCAGACGCGCTGCGGTGCTCTGGCCAGCAAAGGTCTTCAGCAGGGTGATGATATTGCGGGGCATGGCATAGGGCAGCACGGCTTCACGCTGGATGACACCGCTATTGCCGAAGGATGCGCCAAGCCCGGGAGTGTTGCGATCGATCAGTATCGTGCCAATGCCACGCTTTTGCAGCTCCAGCGCCGTTGATACGCCGACAATACCGGCACCGAGGACCAGAACTTCAGCCTTTTTCATGGTTACTGCGCTGCCTCGGACGATGTGAATCCCAGAGAGCTTGCAAGCAGATGACGGGTGTAGGGATGGCTGGCATTTTGCCCACGCATATCTTCCACAGACAGGATTTCCACGATGTAACCGTTCTGCATCACCGCCATGCGACTGCACATGTGGCTGACAACGGACAGATCGTGGCTGACCATCAGAAATGTCAGACCACGCTGGGCACGTAGATCGGTCAGCAGATTGAGGATTTCCGCCTGGACCGAGACATCCAGCGCCGAGGTAGGCTCATCGAGCAGCAGGATGCGGGGCTCTGGAGCAAGGGCTCTGGCAATCGCGACGCGCTGGCGCTGGCCGCCGGATAATTGGTGTGGATAGCGGAAGCGGAACGAGGGGCCGAGCCCGACATCCAGCAGCAGTTTGTCGATGCGGTTTTCAATGTCATCAAAGCCATGCAGTGACAGTGTTTCGCTCAAAACCTGATCGACCGTATGGCGGGGATGCAGGGAAGCATAAGGGTCCTGAAACACCATCTGCACGGTTTTATAGAATTCGCTGTCGCGTTTGTGACCGAGCGTCTTGCCATCGATGATGATGGTGCCGCTCCAGGTTTCGGCAAGGCCGGTAATGGCGCGCAGGATTGTGGATTTTCCGGAGCCGGATTCGCCGACCAGCCCAAAGCTTTCCCCCAGTGGCACTGCAAAATTGGCATTCTTGACAGCATCAACGCGGTTGGCTCCCTGGCCGAACCAGACATCCAGATCTTTCAGAATGATACCGCTCATAACACACCACTGACGCTTGGTTCATCCCGCCAGGCCGGGTCACGTTTCAAAACTTCCAGTTTGTCACATGGCTTGTCGAGCTGGGGCAGGGAATTCAGAAGGCCCCGTGTATAGGGATGTTTGGCTTCATGCAATTTGTCAGCGTCACAGACTTCGACAATGCGCCCGCCATACATGATCAGCACCCGGTCACAGAAGGAGGCGACCAGATTGAGATCGTGACTGATGAAGATCAGGCCCATGCCACGCTCGCGCACCAGCTTGTCCATGATGTCCAGAACCTGCGTCTGCACTGATACATCTAGCGCGGAGGTTGGTTCATCGGCGATCAGGATTTTGGGATCGGGGATCATCATCATGGCGATCATGACACGCTGGCCCATGCCGCCTGACATTTCGTGTGGATAGGCGTTGAAGACCCGCTCCGGATCGCGAATGGCAACTGCTTCCAGCATGTCCAGGGTCTTCTGCCGTGCTTCGGCATTGCTGCCTTTTGTGTGGACCTGATAGGCCTCCATGATTTGCTGCCCCACCTTCAGCACGGGATTCAGCGAGAATTTGGGGTCCTGCATGATCATGGAAATCTGATAGCCGCGCACGGCGCGCATTTCTTTTTCCGACAGGGGCATCAGATCCCGGCCTTCCAGCGAAATACGTTTGGCCTCAACACGTCCCGGTTTGCGGATCAGCCGCAAGATTGCGCGCCCTGTCATGGATTTGCCGGAGCCACTTTCGCCAACAATGCCCAGACGCTCCTTGCCAAGCGAAAAGGAAATGCCACGAACTGCGTCAAACACGCCGCTGCGGGTTGGAAAACGAACCCACAAATCTTCGACCTCAAGAAGGTTGGGCTGGGACGGGTCGCTCATTCGCCGCTCTCCTTGGGATCGAGAACATCACGCAGACCGTCACCCAGAAGGTTGAAGGCCAGACTGACAATGAAGATGGCGAGACCGGGGATGGTTGCCACCCACCAGTGATCGAGAATGAATTTGCGCCCGTCAGACACCATGGCACCCCATTCGGGAGATGGTGGCTGTGCACCAAGACCGAGAAAGCCGAGACCGGCGGCGGCAAGTATGATGCCTGCCATATCCAGCGTCACGCGGATGATGAGGGATGAAATGCACAGCGGCCAGATATGTTTTGTGATGATGCGCAGCGCCCCTGCACCTTGCAGACGCACTGCATGGATATAGTCGGAATTGCGGATGGTCAGGGTTTCGGCACGTGCGATGCGTGCATAGGGCGGCCAGGCGGTCAGTGAAATCGCAAGAACGGCATTCTCAATTCCGGCACCTAGGGCGGCGACAAAGGCCAGTGCCAGAACCAGACGGGGAAAGGCGAGAAAAATATCTGTAATGCGCATCAGTACAACATCGAGGAACCCACCGGCATAGCCGGCCACAGTGCCGACAAACAGGCCGATCAGAGGTGCGATGATGGCCACCAAAGTGACAATGTAGAGTGTGATTCTGGACCCGTAGATGATACGGCTCAGCAGATCCCGCCCAAGGGAATCGGTGCCCAGTATATGACCTTCAGCACCGGGTGGTTGCAGCCGGTTGCCCAATTCCTGCACAAAGGGATCATATGGTGAAATGAACGATGCAAAGGCTGCAATCAGTACCAGTGCTACCAGGATCATCAAGCCGAACATGGCCATCGGGTTGCCGCGAAATTGCAGCCAGCTTTGATACAGGGAGGCCACTTTGGCGTGGCGTCTGGATGTGGGTGTGTCGCTGAGCAGCCAGGCGCGCCAGCCGGTGCCTTGCGTAGGCGCAGCAAGATCTGTTTGTGACATTGCGGGCCTCTATTTCGCTCTTGGATCGAAGACCTGGTAAAGCAGGTCCGATAAAACATTGAACAGCACGAAGACAAGCCCAACGACAACCGTTCCGCCAATAACGGCGTTCATATCTGCCGACAGCAGTGCGGTGGTGATGTAGGACCCGATTCCCGGCCAGGAGAAAATGATTTCTGTCAGGACCGAGCCTTCCAGCAAACCGGCATAGGACAGGGCAATGACCGTAATGAGCTGTACACGGATATTCTTGAACACATGGCCCCAGATAACCTGGCGTTCGGACATGCCCTTGACCCGCGCGGTGGTGACATATTCAGCTGACAGTTGTTCCAGCATGAAACTGCGTGTCATGCGGCTGATATAGGCCAACGAATAATAGCCCAGCAGCGAGGCGGGCAAAATAATGTGTGAGACTGCATTCCAGAACACGGTCATATCACCGGCAAGAGCGCTGTCGATCAGGATCATGCCGGTTCGTGTCGGAACCACGCCATCATAGAAGAAGTCGAGCCGACCAGGTCCGCCAACCCAACCCAGGATGCCATAGAAGATCAAAAGACCCATCAGCCCAAGCCAGAAGATCGGCATGGAATAGCCGACCAGTGCAACCACGCGGGCGATCTGGTCAATCCAGCTGCCACGACGCACGGCGGCAACCACACCCAGCGGCACACCCAGCACGACGCCGAAAATGGTGCCGATGGTGGCCAGTTCCAATGTGGCGGGGAAAACGCGGATGATGTCATCGACAACCGGTCTGGCGGTGAGCAGGGATTTGCCAAAATCGCCGGTGAAGACATCCCTGACATAATACAGGAACTGGACCAGCAAAGGCTTGTCGAGACCAAGCTTTCGATAAGCGGCCTCATAGACATCCCTGGTAGCGCTTTCGCCGACAATCGACAACACCGGGTCCACCGGCATGATCCGGCCAATGATGAAAGTGATGAAAATAAGGCCAAGCATGGTGACCAGAATGGTCAACAGAACTTTGACGATACTGACGAGAACAGATGAAAAGGGCACCATAAGGCGCCCTTTTCCGGTGTCATTCATTGCCATAGTGGCGAACCCTTACTTGGTCACTTTCCAGTAGGCAGCGGCCGTGATGGCAGCACCGATCGAGAAGCCCTGAACGCTGTCTTTGCGTGCAGTCTGTTCGATCTTCTGGAACATGATGCCAAAAGGTGATGTGGCCTGATGTTCACGCTGGATGGCGCGATACATTTCAGCGCGTTTTTCGCGGTCATTCTCGACAACGGCTGCGGCAGTCTGCTCAGTCATTGCCGGGATATCCCAGGCGTTCCGCCATGCAAGGAATCCAGTGTTGCCGGCTTCGTCGGAATTATCCGGGTTCATGGCAAATGTGGCTGCATTGGTGTGGGGATCGGGATAATCGGGACCCCATGCACCCAGATACATATCCAGTTCACGCGCACGGTAGCGGGCCAGAATCTGCTTGGCAGTTCCCACAGTGATGTTGAGCTTGATACCGGCCTGGGCAAAATTGTTCTGCAGAGCCTGAGCGATTTCAATTCGCTCCTGCGCTTCACGAACACCCACTTCGATTTCGATGCCATCGCCATAGCCAGCATCCATCATCAAGGACTTGGCTTTTTCGATGTCCAAAGTGTAAGGCAAATCATCAATCGACCCGAGATAGGTCTGTGGCAGGAAGGCCTGCTGAATGGTGTACTGACCGTTCAGGAAGCTGTCACGCATGCCTTCGTAATCTACAAGATATTTGGTGGCTTCGATGACTTTCGGGTTGGAGAGTGCTTCGTGTTTCTGGTTGAGCGAGAAATACATCAACCGGCCACGCAACTCACTGTCGATCGTGATGCCCTCGGCATCTGAAATGCCTGCAACATCTTCCGGGTTGAGATTGCGGGCCACATCAATGTCACCGCGTTCCAGCAGCAAACGCTGGGTCGCGCTTTCCTGAACATGGCGGACAATGACGCGGTCCATGGCAGGCGCGCCGCCATAATAGTCCGGGTTAGCCAGCATGGTTACAGATTCATTGGCTTTCCAGATCACATCCTTGTAGGGGCCTGAACCAGCTGTGTTGGTTTTGAGCCATTCATTGCCCAGATCGCCATCAACTTCATTTGCCATGACGGTTTCGCTGTCAACAATGCCACCAATTGTAGCGGTCAGGCAGTTGAGAACAAAAGACGTTGCATAGCGCTTGTCGGTGGTGATCGACAGGGTCTTGTCGTCGATTGCAACGATGGTTTCGCTGATGTTCTCCGGTGTGAAACCAAACTGAGTGAAAATAAAGCTGGGTGTCTTGTTGAGGGTGACAGCGCGGCGCAGGCTGAATTCAGCGTCTTTCGCTGTGACCGGATTGCCGGAGTGGAACGTAACACCGTCACGCATGGTGAAGGTAATGGTCATTCCATCGTCAGAGACGACCCAGCTTTCGGCCAGATCAGGTTGATAGCCTGCGGCCAGATCTGCGGGGTCAAAATTTACAAGGCGACCATAGATGTTGCGCAGCACATCAGAGCCGGCGAATTCGAAGCTTTCCTGAGGATCCAGCGTGGTGATATCATCAATCCGGTTGGCGATAATCAGCATGTTGGGCGGTGTTTCGGCAAAGGCCGGGAGCACGGTGGTTGAGGCAATTGCGCCAAGCGCAACACCGGCAACCAGTGTTCTTATCAGGTTCATAAAACTCTCCTTACAGAATTGTGGCGAGCGGACAAATAGCCGCCAAGCGATCATCCCACGCTACTTCTTGCTATTATGCAAGACCAAACTAAAGTCGCATTACACGAGGGAAGGTGGCCGAATTGATGGTTTTTCGTCAGCTGAGTGGAGCTGTTTTCTATTGGCCCCAGGTCTTTTCCAGAACCCGCAGCCAGTTTTTGTAACACAGTTTTTCCATCAGTTTCTCGCCGTAACCATGGGTGCGCATTGCCTTGCGCAAGACGGGAAGTCCGGTCACGTCGCCAATGGATTTGGGAACGATTGCCCCATCGAAGTCGGAGCCAAATCCAACGCGGTCTTCCCCCACATGCTGTATCAGGTGGTCAATATGGCGCAGCATGGTGTCGATGGGAGTATCGGCCAACATCTGACCATCTTCACGCAGAAACGCGACGGCGAAATTGAGGCCTACCATGCCATCGCTTTCACGAATCGCTGCCAATTGCCGGTCGGTCAGATTGCGCGCCGTGGGACAGATGGCATGAGCATTGGAATGGGTGGCAACCAACGGAGCATCGCTCAATTTAGCAACATCCCAAAACCCCTTCTCGTTGAGGTGGGACAGATCGATCATGATCTTGCGAGCATTGCAGGCGCGGATCAGCTGTTTGCCGATGTCGGTCAGTCCATCCCCTATGTCGGGATCGCTTGGATAGCGAAACGGAACCCCTTCGGCAAAGATTGTCGGGCGGCTCCAGACCGGGCCCAGAGAGCGCAGGCCGGCGGCGTAAAACACATCGAGCGAAGCAAACTCCGGATCAATGGCCTCGGCCCCTTCCAGATGAAAGATTGCCGCGATCTGCCCAGCCTCGATCGTCTGACGCAATTCCGCTGCGGTCTTGCAAATCTTGAGCGCGCCAAGCCGTTCCAGACGCAACAGGCTGGCCGCTTCCGAAAGCGCGATCTTCAGGGCTTCCGGCTGTTCCAGGGCTGGTGGCAATTCAATGTCGTAGCTTGGCTTTGCCATTTGCTCATAGCGAAAAGCCTTGTCAGCCGGGGAAGGTACCCAAACGGCAAAGAACCCGCCGGAGAATCCACCGAGCTTGGCTCTGGGCAGGTCGATATGACCGGCATCACCATTGATGAAATGCCGCTCGGGATCTGGTTCTCCCTTGCGCAGAAGTTTTGTCAGAACATCATTATGACCATCGAATACAGGCGGTTTGGTTTGGTCGATCATGCAGCTTTTCTCTCCGGCAAACGTAATAAGGCGCGCGCTTGGGCAGGTGTTGCCGCTTCGCGATCATGAGCATGGCAAATGTCCACAAGGCGGCGCACCAACGCTGCATTGGAGGGGGCCAGTGTCGTCCGGTCCATACGCACATTGTCTTCCAGTCCGGTTCGGGCGTGGCCGCCTTCGGCAACGCACCATTCATTCATGACAATCTGGTCCCGGCCAATGCCGGCCCCACACCATGTGGCATCGGGCAACAGGCGTCTGGTTGTCTCAAGGTAAAACTCGAACACCGCCCGGTCCAGCGGCATGGCGTTTTTTACGCCCATGACGAATTGCACATGGGGCGGGCCGTTGAAACGCCCTGCCGCCTGCATTTCTGCGGCCTTGAATATGTGAGACAGATCAAAGATCTCGATTTCAGGGCGAATGTCGAGCCTCTGCATTTCCTGACTCAGCCAGTCTACCAGGTCAGGGCTGTTTTCATAGATCCGGGTCGGGAAATTGTTGGAGCCCACAGTCAGGGACGCCATGTCAGGCTGAAGCGGAAGCATGCCACCACGTTCGCGCCCGGCACCTGATCGCCCACCTGTCGAGAACTGGAGGATGAGGCCGGGACAATGTTTGATCAACCCCTGCTGCAATACAGCAAACTTGTCCGGATCGGAAGTGGGCGTGCCGTCATTATTGCGTACATGACAATGGGCAATTGACGCGCCAGCTTCAAAAGCCTCGTGGGTGCTTTCGATTTGTTCGGATATGGAAATTGGTACGGCCGGGTTGTGATGTTTGCCGGAGAGCGAGCCGGTAATGGCGACACAAATGATGCAAGGCTCCTGCTTGCTCGACGGGTGTTGGTGCTGTTCAACTGACATAATGTCTCTGGTGTACCGGATCTTTTCGGGTTTCTGGATGGAATCAACTCCAAGTGCATGTTGAAATCAGTCGGGGACAAATGTCCAGAAAAACCAGATGATTCGGGATTTGCTGCCCAGGAGTGGAGAGCTGATTCCAAATGTCGCAGCGCAGAGCAGTTAAATCACTGGATATGTCATTCGGCCGGTTGACCACGCGTCAGTGGTTAGTGTTAATCTATGGTTAACTCGCAGTGCAGGGGGTGCATGAGCAAGGGTTGTAAATTGCGTAGAATTTCTCTTTTTCTGGTTGTGTGGTGTCTGTCCGTGTCGGGCGTTGCTGCCCAGTCAAATGAAACAGTGGCCTATGTTCAGGAAGCTCTGCAGGAACTGGGATATGATCCGGGCACTGCAGATGGTGCCTGGGGTCGGCGCACGCGAACGGCGCTGAACGAATATCGCGCCACGTTTGATCTTCCTGAAACGGAAGATGTCACCGGATCATCATTGTATCTTCTGCATCGGGCCGTTGCCGCCGGGCAGACACTGCCGTTTCCCGGACGCGTTCTGGAAGGTATGGAAGACCGTGCCGCCTATCTTCAATTGCGTGGTGTCGTGCGTGAGCGGCATTGCAACAATCGGCTGAATTTGCGGTCGGTGGGCGCAAACTGGACACCGGTTACGCGGTTTTCCGAGTCTGACGTTTCATTTTCCGGGCCATCGCCCATCGGGTCTGAAGACTGGTCCCAGACCATTGCCGAGGGTTTGTCGGTCGCCACTGCGAATTGTGTGTCGGGTGATACCGCCCAGTGTGATGTGTTGTGGTCCTATCTGAAGAAATGGCCAGTTGCGAACGGTCTTACCACTGGCACAAGGAAGACTGAAAACTCGGAAAATTTCAATCACGCTGCCTATCTTGCCAATTCGGTGTTGCAGCCATTGGTGTTTGCGACTGCTATCGTGGTTGAGGCTCAGGATCCGCCGATGGCGGAGCTTGGGCCGTTTCTCGATTGGCTTTATGACCGGGTCAACCAGTTTTACTTTATTTCCGACCGCAACACTTTGGTCGGAGATACGGATAATACACTTGCCAGGCATGAAGCGCTGGCCGCTGTTTTGCCCAGTATGACGTTGGGCGCATTTATCGGCGATGTTGAATTGTTCGAGCGCGGATTTCCCCAGTTTGAGGCTGCTTTATTGAGTCAAAGAGCAGATGGCAGCTTCCCGACGGCTACCAAGCGTGGCTCTCTGGCACTGCATTATTCCGGTCTGCAATTGTCCTATCTGTTTGCCATCGCGGAAATTGCCAAATCCCAGGATTTCGATCTTTACGAAGTGAAATGGCCGAAGGGGCAGGATCTGCATCGGGCCATTACCTATATGCTGCGCGGCTGGTCGAATTGGGGCAAGCATGTGCTGAAATATGCCGGCGAAAATGAAGATGCGCCGATGACCCCGAGCAGTGCTGTCATTGACACCTTCACCTACGGGTTTGGCTGGTTGCCGGTCTATGCCCGGCGGTTTGAGAATCATCCCAATCTTTCACTGATGAACGGCGTTTCCATTGATCCGGTGGTGTGCTCGCCCGCCCATATTGCCGAAGGCCGCATCGATCGGGCCTGGTGCGCACAGGCCGGTCCACCACCATTGACCCTGCGCGCCATGCTGCTGGACAATTCACCCAAAGTTGCGGTGTTCAACCCGGCGATGGGGTTCAATGCCGGTTGTTTTCTCTCCCAATCCGAAGATTTGTTCTAGGCTGAGAATGTGGTAATGAGATAAATTGTCTCGGTTTTCGGGTTTTCCGCCTGGGGCTATTGGCAATACTCAACATCACGACTTGCAGCTTGATTTGACTGGTCGCAGCCGGATTTGCAGCAAACAAGAATCATCAAACTGCAGGGGGAAATGTGAAAACACAGGTCGTCATCATTGGCGGTGGGCCTTCCGGTCTGTTGTTATCGCAACTGTTGCACCTGGCCGGTGTCGACAGCATTGTTCTTGAACGCAAGAGCAGGGCTTATGTTCTGTCGCGGATTCGCGCCGGTGTGCTGGAACAGGGCACTTGTGATCTGGTGCGCTCAGCGAAAGCGGGTGCCCGAATGGACCGGGACGGGAAAGTGCATTCCGGATTCGCGATGGCCTATAATGACCAGATCGTGCGGATTGATCTGGAAGGACTGACAGGCGGAAAGACGGTTCTGATCTATGGTCAGACCGAACTCACCCAGGACCTGTATGAAGCGCGTGACAAGTTGAACGGCATGATGTTTCATGAAGTTGATGATGTCGAGATCAACCGTCTGACTGGTGACTCGCCTTTCGTTACCTTTTTGCACAATGGGGAAATGCATCGCATTGACTGTGATTATGTCGCCGGATGTGACGGGTTTCACGGTATCAGCCGTCAGGCAGTTCCGGCCAATGTCCGAACAGAATATGAAAAAGTATACCCGTTTAGCTGGATCGGCGTTCTGTCAAAAACCCGACCTGTTGACGAAGAAATCATCTATTCCAGATCGTCACGAGGGTTCGCACTCTGTTCGATGCGCTCCGAAACACTCAGTCGGCATTATCTTCAATGTCCTGCCACGGATACGCCCGAGGAGTGGTCTGACGATCGGTTCTGGAATGAGTTGACGCGCCGTCTGCCGCGTTCAGTTTCAGAACAGTTGGAGACAGGACCATCGTTGCAGAAATCGGTTACGCCGCTGCGTGCCTTCATTTCCGAGCCGATGCAATATGGACGCCTGTTTCTGGCTGGTGATGCCGCACATATCGTGCCGCCAACCGGGGCGAAGGGGCTGAATCTGGCGGCTTCCGATATTTACTATCTCAGCAATGCGTTGATTGAGTTTTACAAATCCGGCTCGAACACCGGGCTTGAAACCTATTCCCAAAAAGCCTTGGCGCGGGTCTGGAATGCCTCGCGCTTTTCCGGATTCATGACACGGATGCTGCATAATTTCGTTGGAGGCGACAGTTTTGATGTTCGCTGGGAGGATTCGCTGCTTGAATATTTGAGCCGTTCCAAAGCGCAACAAACGGTCATCGCTGAAAACTATGTCGGGATGCCATATTGAACGTCGCAACGCCACACAATTGGCCAGACCGGGCAGAGCGTCGCACCAGTCGATTCGTTTGGTTAACAAATTCCTAACCGACAATTTTCAAAAATTTTGTATCGTTAAGTAAGCATTAACCTTTAATATCTACCTTAGAGTGTGTTCGGTGCGTTCCGGACCTTCAGGTGGTCACTCCCCCATCTGTTTGAATGCCTCCCTGTTAGACTTACAGAGCCGCTCCCTCCCGCGGCTCTTTTTTTTGGCCAGATTCCCGGCGCTTGCAGATTCCGGGCGGGCATGTTGATATTAACGAAGAATTTACTCAATCGGAACGGTTGCTTGCACCTTGGTCACGGCCACCTCATAGTCGTTTTTTGGCACTTATCTGCCTATCATGAATCATGATAGTGGGTTGCGGGTCGAATCCACCAGACGTGAGCACCAGAACAGACATGACGCGCAACACCAAGACGCCTCAATCCGGCAATGCCATTGCCCTTGCGCCGCGGATAGCGGAGCGCGAGGGCTTTCTGGCCCTGTTCAGCAATGGCATGCGCCTGATTGAAGAGACGGCGTCTTATCTGGATGGTCCCGGGCGTGATACCTCGAAATCCCTGTCGCGGCTTGGTTCGGTTGCCTATGCCAGCGAGTCCATGCGTCTGACCACCCGTTTGATGCAAATCGCATCCTGGTTGCTGCTGCAACGGGCGATGAATGATGGTGAAATGACGGATGGCCAGGGCCGCGAAGAGAAAGCCAAGGTGCGCCTTGGCGGTCTTCAGCCATCACGCGCAGGATCCGGCTGGGAGGAACTTCCTGACGAGTTGAAGGATCTGATTGACCGCTCGGCACGTCTTGAGGAACGAGTGCGTCATCTGGATATCGGGATGGGTGGAGAGTCGTTTGGCAGGCAGTCGCATGTTGGACAGCCTGATACCAAAGATGCCCTGGCCGATCAGATGGCACGCCTCAGCGCTGCATTCAAGACGCAGGATGATCGCTGAGCGTTACAGTGCTGCGCAGCTAAATTCAAACTGTAGAATTGTGTTTCTTCAAAACGAGAAAAACCCGCCAGAACATTGTGTTCGGGGCGGGTTTTCAAATTCTGTAAGCCAGTACAGGAAGAAATTACTTCCCGATGAAGCCGGCAAATTTGTTGTTGAAGCGGGACAGACGTCCGCCACGGTCAAGCAATTGCTGACCACCACCGGTCCAGGCCGGATGGGATGTTGGATCAACGTCGAGGCGCATTGTGTCGCCTTCGGCGCCCCACGTTGAGCGGGTTGTGTATTCAGTTCCATCAGTCATCACAATATTGATGCTGTGGTAGTCGGGATGTATATCAGCTTTCATGAGCGTCAAACTCCAATTGTCTCAAGGACGTGTCTCAAAGGCAGGCATTGCTGTTCATACAGCATACCGCAAACAAAAAACCGAGCATAAAGCCCGATCCGTGTAAACTCGCCGTTCCTATAGGCCAATCAGGTAGGCTTTCGCAAGCTGAAATGACGAGAATCTGTCTCGTTCATTGTTTTAATCCTGTCATAGCCGCGTTTGATGCGCAAAAGCAGTCCAAATTTTCATCGCAGGTGGGTTGTGCTTGCCATTGGCGGCCATTCGTTGGAAAAGGCATGACATATTCCACCTGTTGAATGAAACGTGATGACTGATCAGACAAAGCATGAAGTTGCCAACAGCACAGAAGGGCCAATTCAGGCTGCCAGCACGCTTGAAATACCCGTTGAGGCCAAGGGGCGTGTCAGCTCACTGGCCATGGTGTTGCCCTATCTGAAGATCTACCGGAAACGTGTGGCTTTGGCGGTCGTTGCCTTGACGGCTGCTGCCGCGACAACTCTGGCTGTTCCAATGGCTGTACGGCGCATGATCGATTACGGGTTTGATCCGGATAACAACACGCTGATTGATCAGTATTTCACCATGTTGGTGGTCCTGGTCGGGTTTCTGGCTGCAGCCAGTGCTGCGCGCTACTATTTTGTATCTTGGCTTGGCGAACGGGTGGTGAGCGATATACGCCGTGATGTGTTTGCTCATGTCATGCACCTTCATGCTGCATTTTTTGACGGCGCCAAATCCGGTGAAATCGTATCCCGGCTGACGGCGGACACGACGCAGATCAAGTCGGTTGTCGGATCAAGCATATCCATTGCCCTGCGCAATCTGGCTCTGTTTTTTGGAGCGGTTGTGATGATGGTGATCACAAGTCCGAAACTGTCCTTGCTGGTGCTGGTTGCGATCCCGTTGGTGGTGTTGCCAATGGTGGCTTTCGGTCGCAGTGTGCGACGGCGCTCCCGTGCTGCGCAGGACACTTTGGCGGATGCGACCGCCTATGCGGCAGAAGCCATCGGGGCAGTGCGAACGCTGCAGAATTTTACCGCCGAAAAACGTGCCACTGCCCGCTTTGCTGCTGCCGTGGACGAAGCATTCGATGCGGCCCGTGCAGCTGTCGGAGCTCGGGCGGCGCTGACCGCATTCGCAATTTTCATGGCTTTTGCCAGTGTCATTGCGGTGCTTTGGTATGGCTCTCTGGACATGCTCTCAGGGCAGATTACACCCGGTTCCCTGTCACAATTCGTGCTCTATTCGGTCTTTGCAGCGGCGTCTCTGGGGGCGTTATCCCAAGTCTGGGGCGAAGTCGCGCAGGCTGCGGGGGCCGCCGAACGGCTGGGCGAATTGCTGGCGATTGATCCGGTCATCGCCGCTCCGGCGAATCCCGTCACTCTCGACAAGGTGACAGGGGCTGTCTCGTTCCAGGATGTGTCCTTCATCTATCCCGGTGCGCCGGACGCGCCGATTTTACACTCCGTTACGATTGATGTTGCGCCGGGTGAAACGGTGGCTTTGGTGGGGCCCTCAGGTGCCGGGAAATCAACTCTGTTTTCCCTGCTTACCCGCGCCTATGACACGACAGGTGGCAAGATCACGCTTGATGGAACCGACATTCGGAAACTGGTTCCGCAGGACTTGCGACGCCATCTGTCGATTGTCCCGCAGGAAACAGTCATATTTGGCGCGTCGATTGCCGAAAACATCGGCGTGGGAAATCCGCAAGCCGGACGCGATGCGATTATCAGTGCTGCGAAAGCCGCGCGCGCTGACGAATTTATCAGCAAGATGGCGGGTGGCTATGATGCGGTGGTGGGCGAGCGCGGCATTACCCTGTCCGGAGGCCAGCGCCAGCGCATCGCGATTGCCCGCGCAATTCTGAAGGATGCGCCTGTGCTCCTGCTGGATGAGGCCACCAGTTCGCTGGACGCTGAAAGTGAGACCCTGGTGCAACACGCGCTGGAACAGTTGATGAAGGGGCGCACCACACTGGTCATTGCCCATCGTCTGGCGACAATCCTGAAGGCAGATCGTATTCTGGTGATGGATGGCGGACGGATTGTGGAGAGCGGGACCCACAGTTCATTGCAAAAGCAGGGGGGCCTGTATGCGCGGCTGGCAGAATTGCAGTTTCAGGACCGAAGTGCGGCTGAATAATCTGTGTTCCAGACAATTGGAAGTTCGTCACCGAAATTGACGTGCGGGTTACAGACGGCCTCGACCCGCAGCCCCTGTCTTTGTCCGTTGGACAGCACTTTCCAGTTCAGACCGCTCCAGGACCAACGCCATAAATCTGCCCGCTCGGCCTGATCAACCACCAGCACGCCCGGCAGAGAGAATTGGTCGGACATTCTGCCCCCAAGTCCCAGATAGCGTACATGCATGGCCACGAATGTGAGCTGCCACAAGGACCGAACCGGCGTGTAGCGGCTGACGCCTTTCTGAGTTGCATATTGCACGCAGAAGGGACGCCCGTTGGCGACGCGTTCAGCCTGATAGAGCACAAAACTGGCGGTGCCGAACAGCATCGCCGGGCTGAGCACTGCAAGCAGCAAGATAAAACGAAAAATTACGCTACCGGCTTTGCGCGCGGCATCAGGTGAAACAGGGGATCGAGGCACATCAGCGTTCCGTCAGTTTCAGTTCGATACGCCGGTTTCTTGCAAAAGCTTCCGGCGAACCGCTCTCATCAATTGGCTGGAATTCACCAAAGCCTGCAGCGACCAAGCGGTTGGGCGGCACGCCCTGTGAAGCCAGATATTCAACCACCGAAATGGCGCGGGCCGATGACAGCTCCCAGTTGCTGTTGAACCGCTCACCGCTGACCGGGCGGGCATCGGTATGACCGTCCACCCGCAGTACCCAGTTGATTTCATCGGGAATCTGAGCGCGCAACTGGATAATGGCATCGGCAAGCTTGCTCATCTCCTCAACGCCTTCCGGTGATAATTCATCGGCACCAGAGGCAAACAGAACTTCTGACTGGAATACAAAGCGGTCACCAACCACACGGATATCAGAGCGATCGCTGAGAATTTCGCGCAGCCGTCCGAAGAAATCGGACCGGTAGCGTGACAATTCCTGTACCCGTTGGGCCAGTGCGACATTCAGGCGGCTGCCCAAATCGGTAATCCGTGTCTGGCTTTCGCGGTCGCGGTCCTCAGAGGCCTCAAGGGCTGTTTCCAATGACGCAATCTGGCGGCGCAGGGCGGATAGTTGCTGGTTGAGAAGGTCGACCTGGGACTGGGCCCGCGCATTCAGCCTGCGTTCTTCATCCAGTTGGGCATTTGCATCATCCAGCGCCGTATCCCGTTGGGCTGTCGCGCCGGACTGATCATTGAGCAATCGTTCCAGGCGTCGCCGTTCCTCTTCTGCTTCCGACAGGTTGGATTCCAGCAAGGACAGGCTTTCTCGCAAATCCGACTGTCCGGTGCGTTCCAGCGCCAGTAATTCTGTCAGTTCGGAAATCTGGGATTGCAGGCGGCTCAGCAATGAATCCCGGCCGGAAATCTCCTGACTGAGAAAAAATTGCGCCAGCATGAACAGCGACAGCAGAAAAATCATGACAAGCAGAAGCGATGCCATGGCATCCACAAAGCCTGGCCAATAATCTCCGCGCGTTTCCCGCCGTCTTGATCGTGCCAGCGCCATTCCGCTTTAAACCCTAATTGCCATCCGCATTGCGGTCTCTGTTTACAAGTGCTTCGAGCAGGCGCCTGACCTGATTTTGCTGTTCAGACTGGGACTCCACCCAACTGCGCACCACCTGTTGCTCAGATCGCATATGCTGCACCAGACCCTGAATGCCTTCGGCAAGGCTTGCCATGGCAGCGCTGGTTGGCTGCGCTGCGTTGCCGCTGCTGTTGGCCTGAGCAACAGAGCGCGTCAGCTTGTCAATCGCCATGCGCAAATCATCGAGAACCAGCGAATTGGCTCCATCATTTTCCCCGAAAGGCTCATCCAGATCGGCAACAGTTGACAGCCAATCTTCCAGATCGGTGTAGAACCGGGTTTGAGCCTGTCCTGCCTGCAAATCCAGAAAGCCGAGAACAAGGGAGCCGGCAAGGCCAAACAGGGATGAGGAAAAGGCTGTGCCCATGCCAGACAGGGGCGCTTCCAGGCCAATTTTCAAATCTTCAAAAATGACACCGGCATCTCCGGAGCCGACATTCAGAGACTGAATCGTATCACCGACAGAGCCAACGGTGCGCAGCAATCCCCAAAAGGTACCAAGCAGGCCAAGAAACACCAAAAGGCCGGTGAGGTATCTCAAAATTTCGCGCGATTCGTCGAGACGCACGCCGATGGATTCCAATACGGATCGCATGGTTTGCTGGCTGATGGCCATGGCGCCCAGACGGTCGCCCAGCATTGCAGCCATAGGTGCCAGCAGAATTGGCGGCTTGGCATATTCGATATTTGGATCTGATCGCCGGAACCCGTTGACCCAGCGCACTTCACGAAACAGCATCAGAACTTGCCGCAATGACAGCAGAATACCAATGATCAGAACCGCCACAATAAGACCGTTCAGCCCGGGATTGCTGGCAAATGCCGAGATGATTTGCTGATAAAGGATGAGGGCAATAAAACCGACGATGATCAGAAAAATGATCATTCGCCAAAGAAATACCTGCGGCGATGAAAGCCGATAAGGATCGTAGTCACGCGCCATAAATCGATCATACTCCGTCAGACAGCGCCTGGCCATCAGTCTGTTCTGTTGGCTCAAGCCGGAACTCGCGAATCTCATATTCGCAGAATTTCGTCATTCGCCAAGGAATAGCGCGATTTTGTGGCCAAGCAAAAGCAGATTTCGATTTTGTCATCATTTAGACGGCATAAAGGGCTAAATCAGCGATATTTGCGACTCATTCTCATTTATTGAATGAAAACCCATAAACGGATCAGTTATGGTCTTCGGGCAGAACCGGCAAAGGCGCACAGGCCACACCTTCCTCCAGAAGTTCCTGCACTTCATCGGCAGACGCTTCGCCATATATCGGCCGTTCTTCTGTTTCGTTGAAGTGGATCTTGCGGGCTTCCTCGGCAAAACGTGGTCCGACATTTTCGGAATTTGCAATCACCGAGTCGCGCCATTCCCTGACAGCTGTCATGACTTTGCCGCGCAATTCCGGAGGCAGACCAGCGAACGGATTCTGCGGGTCTTGCGGACTCTGGAGACTCTGAGAGCTTTCAGGAGGCTGGTAGCTCTGGGGCGCTTGCGGCTTATGTCCCTGAGTGGGGGGTGTTGCTGATACCGGCCCTGGTGCTGATGGTGCGGAAGGCGCCGGTTTGGCCTCTGCTTCGGCTGCATCCTGCTCGATCATGCTGGCAGTCTGATTGGATTTTTTCGGCACAGATGGCGTCATCAGCGCTTTTTCAACCGAGGTTGTTCCGCATTCCGGGCACGCCAACAGCCCGCGCTTCTGTTGGGTCAGAAAATCCTCGCCCGATCGGAACCAGCCATCAAAACGGTGGGCATCGCTGCATTGGAGTGAAAAGCGAATCATGCAGCAGCTCTTTGTGTGATCGTTCGCAAGGTGACTGGCCGATCATTGCTCAGGGACGGAATATTTCGGCGCGCGGCATTTGCCAGCTCAGGGTCGATGTCGGCTGTAATGACCGAGGGGGTTTCGCCATCGGCTTCGGCCAGAATAATGCCCCATGGATCGACGATCATGGAATGGCCAAAGGTTTCACGGCCATCATCGTGGGTGCCAGCCTGTGCTGCGGACACCATGAAGGCCCCGTTTTCGATGGCGCGAGCGCGTTGCAAGACGTGCCAGTGGGCCGCACCGGTCTGACGTGTGAACGCTGCCGGCGCGCCAAGAACCGTTGCACCGGCCTGTGCGTAAGTGCGGAACAAATCTGCAAAGCGCAGATCATAGCAGATCGCAAGACCGAGTTTCGTGGCGGTCCGGTTTGGGGTCATGTCCACCAGAACAGCCTGTGACCCGGCGCGGTAGGCGTTGGATTCACGCCAGCTTTCACCATTGTCCAGATCAACATCAAACATGTGGATCTTGTCATAGCTGGCTGCAGCTGTCCCATCGGGCTGAAACAAGTAGGCCCGGTTGGCGATGCTCGGTCCATGATCTGTGTTCGGCAGGGCGACGGCCATGGAGCCGATATGCAACCAGATTTTCAGCTCATCAGCGAGCGCGGCAAAGGCGCTGACAGCCGGATTATTCACTTCTGGTGCTATGGCCGCTTCAAGGGCAGAGCGCTTCTGCTGTACAATGGTCGTCATTTCCGGGGTCTGGATATAGTGCGCGCCCAAGGCCGCCGCTTCGCGTATCAACTGGGTTGCCACAGTCACATTGTCCGTGACCGAGGTGCCCGAATTCAACTGGATACAGGCGGCTTTGAAGCTGTTCTGCGACACGATTATTGCCTTTATGCCATGTTCAAAAGCGGATCGAGCTTCCCGGCACGCTCGAGTGCGTTCATCTGATCAAAGCCACCGATATGGATGTCACCGATGAAAATTTGTGGAAATGTCGATGCACCATTGGCGCGTTGGATCATTTCCTTGCGCAGCGACTGATCAAAAGTCGCATCATGCTCCTGATAGGACACACCCTTGCGATCCAGCAGGGATTTGGCAGCAGAGCAATAGCCGCACATAGCGCGGGTGTAGATGATCACGTCGGTCATGACAGTCCTTTGGGTCTTGATATCCAAGCTTATATAGGCGTGCGTCTGTCATTTTCACAAGACGTATCCTCAAGCAGTTGGGGCCTAAAGGTCGATTTTACCAGTCTCCGACAAAAGACCTTCCGCCTCTGACCCGCGCGGATCGGACACAAGAGCGAATGTCAGGACCCGTACGTTTGCGGCGCCAGCTCTCAGACAGGCTCTGGTGGCCGCTTCCAAAGTAGCACCTGTTGTCAGAACATCATCTATCAACAGGACAGGGCGTCCGGATATCTGCATGGTGCCACCCGGATTTGCCCGAAAGGCGCCACGGACATTGTCGGCGCGTTCCCGACGGCTCAGGCCAACCTGTTGATGTGTCTTGCGAATGCGGTCAAGCGCCAGAGGCTGAAACTCAAGCGCCAGCCGGTCAGACACTTCACGCGCCAGAAGGGCTGCCTGATTGTAACGACGGCGCAGCAGCCGCCAGCGATGCAGGGGCACAGGCACAACCACCGGGTTGCCCGACAGGAAATCTGGCCCCGCATCCCGTGCGGCGCGGGCCATCCAGCGTCCCAGCACGCCTGCAAGCTCCGGGCGGTCTTCATATTTCAACCTGGCCACCAGCCTGCGGGCAACTTCGTCATAAAGGACAGCCGCGCGTGCCATCTCATATGGGGGTGGGCTGGCAATGGCCTGCGCACTGACAATGCCCGGACCCAGATCAAATGCAAAAGGTGTGCCCAGCACCGCGCAATAGGGTTTGGCGATGAAGCGCAATTGTTGCCAGCAAGACGGGCACAATGCGCCTGTTTCCAGTACCCGTTCGTCACAGGACAGGCAGGCCGGAGGAATGGCAAGGTCCAACACGAAACGGCCTGCAATCCTGGCGATCCGGGACAGTTTTAACGGCAGAGGCTTGCTGATCAGCTGTGAAATCGGGCGCATTTTGCATCATCCAGCCTGGAACAATTCTAAGTTTAGGCGTGTTTTCACGGAAATACCAGTTTGGGTAGATTGTTCCGGGGTTGGTGCAACCAAATGCGAGTTGCTGTGCAACTGGGCTTTATCTTGGCTGGCTTCGCGCCTATATACGTTCAGAAGCTGCGCTTCTCGTAATTGCTCGACTTACTCTTGGGGCCTTAACAATCCGAACGGGAGCTGTTCCTGACCTGGCTCGTGGGCCGGGACATACGGCGCCCACCTACATAGTAGGTTCCCGGGACTGTTCACCGCTTTACGGTCGTTGCGGCTTCGCTTTTTTTATGGACGGACTTTTTGGAAACGACACCGGCTCTTGATAAATCCGCGCTGCGGGAACTGTGTCTGGGCCGGCGCGACGCCCTGTCGCCGCTGTTCCGTGAAACGGCGTCCATATTCATATGTGATTTTGTGTTTGATTTCCTGTCAAACCTGACACCTTTTCAGGATGTCGAGATTTCTCTCTATCTTCCAATTCGCTCCGAAGTGGATTTATCCGACCTGATACCAAGGCTGGAAGAGTGCGGTGCCTGTATTTCCCTGCCAGTGGTTGTGAACCGGACAGACATCGTATTCCGGCGGTTCCGATCCGGTGATCTGTTGCAGAATGCCGGGTTTGGCACCATCGGTCCTGCGCCAGATGCGGACATTGTTGATCCGGCGATCCTGCTGATGCCGCTCGCCGGCTTTGATCAATATGGAGCACGTATTGGCTATGGGGCCGGCCATTATGACCGGGCCGTTGCGCGTTTGCTGCAAAAGGGTCAGAGGCCAATCACCTATGGAGTCGGGTTTGCGGTGCAGGCCGTGCCACAGGTTCCCGCAGAACAGCATGATGTGCCGCTGGAGGTGATTTTCACAGAGGAGGGAGTGATCCTCCCGATGGAATTGAATTTATGAGACTTTTATTTGTCGGAGATGTGGTGGGTCGTGCAGGCCGTGCGGTTGTGCAGGACAGACTGCCGGGGCTGGTGTCTGACTACGCACTGGATTTTGTTGTCGTAAATGGTGAAAACGCAGCAGGCGGGTTTGGCATTTCCGAAGAAATCTTCATCGATCTGTGTGATGCCGGAGCCGATGTGGTGACAACGGGCAATCATGTCTGGGACCAGCGCGAAGCATTGGTGTTTTGCACCCGCTATGACAATTTTCTGCGGCCGCTGAACTATCCTGTCGGTACGCCTGGAAAGGGGGCGGGATTGTTCACCGCGCGCAACGGCGCACAGGTGCTGGTGATGAATGCCATGGGCCGCGTGTTCATGAACCCGATGGATGATCCGTTTCAGGCGGTCCAGCGTGAGCTTGATGCAGCGCCTCTGGGCAAGGTGTCCGATGCTGTGCTGATTGATTTTCATGCGGAAGCCACAAGTGAAAAGCAGATCATGGGGCATTTTGCTGATGGTCAGGCCTCACTGGTGGTCGGCACCCACACCCATGCGCCGACAGCAGATCACCAGATTCTGGAAGGTGGCACGGGCTTCATGACCGATGCGGGCATGTGTGGTGATTATAATTCGATTATCGGCATGGATCATGCCGAGCCGTTGCAGCGCATGACCAATGCGATTTCCACAGGCCGGTTTCAACCGGCGCTGGGGGAAGCAACCCTGAGCGGTGTGGCTGTGCTGGTTGATGATAATACGGGTCTGGCGACGCGCATTGAACCGGTGCGGCTGGGCGGGCGTCTGCAGGAGCATATTCCATCATTCTGGGTCGATCAGGACTGATGGATGAGGGCATGCCGACAAGGCGTGCTGGATTTTCCGTTCCATCAAGCTTATAAGCCCGCATCAGTTTCATTTTTCATTATTTCAATCAGAAAATCCGACTCAGGTAATCTCATGGCAGGCCATTCCAAATTCAAGAACATCATGCACCGCAAGGGTGCGCAGGATAAGAAACGCTCCAAGGTTTTTTCCAAATTGTCGAAGGAAATCACCGTGGCTGCGAAAATGGGTGGAGGCGATGTGGACGGCAATCCACGTTTGCGTCTGGCCATTCAGAACGCCAAAGCGCTGTCCATGCCGAAAGACAATATTGAACGGGCGATCAAGAAGGCTGAAGGAGGAGATGCGGAAACCTATGATGAGATCCGCTATGAGGGTTACGGCCCCGGGGGTGTTGCAATCATCGTGGAAGCGCTGACCGACAATCGCAACCGGACCGCCAGCAATGTGCGTGCAGCCTTCACCAAATTCGGTGGATCACTGGGCGAAACCGGCTCTGTTGGTTTCATGTTTGACCGGGTCGGTGAAATCGTTTTTCCCGCCGAGGTGGGCGATGCAGATACTGTGATGGAAGCGGCCATTGATGCTGGCGCTGAAGATGTTCAGTCAGATGAGGACGGCCACACCATTTTGTGCGCCTTTGAAGAGATCAACGAGGTCTCCACCGCCCTTGAGGCCGAACTGGGCGAAGGCGCATCCGTCAATCCAACTTTCAAGCCTCAGACCGGTGCACCGGTTGAGGAAGACAAGGCCGGGACACTGATGAAGCTGATCAGCGTTCTGGAAGATGATGATGACGTTCAGAACGTCTATTCCAATTTCGAAATCGATGATGAAATCATGGAGCGACTGGCAGCTGATTAGAAGTCCGGTCCTTGGTTTTGTATCAGTTCCCATTTGTTCGACGCCAAAGGCCACCACTTGACTCATTGTGTTCGCATTATTGGCATTGATCCCGGCTTGCGCCGCACCGGTTGGGGTGTGATCGAGAGTGAAGGCAGTTCGCTGCGTTTCATCGCCTCCGGCACCATCAAATCCACTGACAAGGCGGAACTGGCGGTACGGTTGGAGCAGCTCTATCGCGGGCTGGATGCCGTGATCAGTTCACACAAGCCCGACGAAGCCGCCGTTGAATCGACTTTTGTCAACAAGGACGCCACGGCCACGTTGAAGCTGGGGCAGGCCAGAGGCATCGCCATGGTGGTGCCTGCGCTGGCGGGGCTGAAAGTGGCCGAGTACGCCCCCAATCAGGTGAAGAAAACCGTCGTCGGGGCCGGCCATGGTGACAAGGGCCAGATTCGCATGATGGTCAAAATTCTGATGCCCAAGGCGGTGTTCGATTCAGATGATGCCGCCGACGCCCTCGCCATCGCCATCTGCCACGCCCATCATCGCGGCGCCATGTCCCGCATCCCGGCTGCATGAGACGACATAATTGTCTTAAAGAGACCGGCCGATTTCCAGGAATTTTTGGCGGCGGGCGTTGCGCAGGGTGGTGGGGTCCTGGCCGGCCATGTCTTTCATGGCGGCATCAATGCGTTCGCCGGTCATCTTGATCACATCATCGATGGCGCGGTGTGCGCCGCCCATGGGTTCCTTGATGATGCCATCAATGACCTTGAATTTCAAAAGGTCCTGCGCGGTGATTTTCATCGCGGTGGCGGCTTCCTTGGCGCGGGCGGAATCGCGCCACAGGATAGAGGCGGCGCCTTCCGGGGAAATCACGCTGTAAATGGCGTGTTCCAGCATGAATACCTTGCTGGCGGCGGCGATGGCGATGGCGCCGCCGGAGCCGCCTTCACCGATGACCACTGAAACGGTTGGGACGCCGACACCGAGAAAGGCATCTGTTGAGCGGGCAATGGCTTCGGCCTGGCCACGTTCTTCCGCGCCGATGCCGGGATAGGCCCCGGCGGTATCGACCAGAGAGATGATGGGCAGGCCGAAGCGATCGGCCATTTCCACGATCCGCACGGCCTTGCGATAGCCTTCCGGGCGGGCCATGCCGAAATTGCGCTTGATGCGGTCCTGGGTGTCTTCACCCTTTTCCTGACCGATAAAGGCAACAGCTTCGCCATTGAAACGGCCAAGACCGGCAATGATGGCATGATCTTCACCAAAGCACCGGTCGCCTGCCAAAGGCGTAAAATCATCGATCAGCTGGTGGACATATTGCAGGCAATGCGGCCGGTCGGGGTGGCGCGCCACCTGGGTTTTCTGCCACGGCGTCAGATCTGCATAGATTTCCCGCAGGGCATCGGATGCACGTTTTTCCAGCCGGGAGACTTCATCGCTGATGCCAACGCCGTCTTTTTCGGATGACATTGCGCGCAGTTCCTGGATTTTGCCTTCCAGATCCGCAACCGGTTTTTCAAATTCCAGATAGCTGTACATCAGTGCCTCAATAGTTGTTTTCAGCTTATTTCACCCGCTGTGGCGGTTTGCAAGCAATGTCGTTTAATTTTCCGTCTCAGGCTCAATTCGCCCGCTCTGCTGCGCCATCGGGTGCAGGGCCTCCAGCGTTTCGCGCAGATGATCTGTTTGTATATGGGTATAAATCTGCGTGGTTGAAATATCACTGTGGCCCAAAAGTGTTTGCAACGCACGCAAATCTGCACCGTTCTGCAGAAGATGACTGGCAAAAGCGTGGCGCATGATGTGCGGGGAAACCGTATTCTTGATCCCGGCTCGCTGCGCCAACTGTTTCAGATCGACGGCAAAATTCTGCCGGGTCATGTGGCCGGTCTTGCTGCTGGCGGGGAACAGAAACAGGCTTTTGCCATCGCGGCCCATGGTTGTCTGATAAGCGGCAAGACGCTGCAGATAGGTTGTCATTGCCGTCTTGGCCTGCGGTGTGAGCGGCACCAGCCTTTCCTTGTTGCCCTTGCCACGAACCATGATGAAGGGACCCTTGGCATTTGCCGCTGTCTTGGGCAGGGAGACCAGTTCGGACACGCGCAGGCCGGTGGCGTAGAGCACTTCCAGTTGGGTATAGAGCCGCCAGGCGGTGAGTGGTGCATCGCGGCGCGGCGGTTTTTCGTCCGTCTTTGAATTTGCCTCGGCCGCCCTGTCTGCCTGCTGCGCTTCGGCAAGGGCAGTGGATAACATGCGATCCACTTCAAAACCTTCCAGAGATTTAGGCAGCGGCTTTCTGGTCTTGGGTGTTTCGATGTTGAGTGTCGGATTGTCCTCACGCAGGCTCTCTGTGTTGAGAAAGCGGAAGAATTGTTTGAGCGCTGACAAGTGTCTGGCGATGGTGGTGGCTGCCAGCCCATCCAGCGACAGGCTTTCCAGATAGTGCTCGATATCGCTGATGCTGGCACCGCCCAAAGTGTGCTTGCCGCGCCTCAAATGTGCTGCGGCACTTTCCAGATCACGGCGGTAGGACTGGATGGTGTTGTCAGCAGCATTGCGCTCACCGACCATCATCTCCAGGAAGAAATCGATCAGGACGTGGTCAGCCTGCAGCGACATGGGCGCAGCGTCAGCGGTTCAGCAGATCGGGATCAACCGGTTCTTCGATGACCCGTGTGCGTGGTTCCAGATTGGCCAGGTAGAACAGCGTGCCATAACCTGCCGCTCCAATGAGGCCGATACAAATCAACAGGATAATCAGGCTTCGCATAGGCTGGTTTGGCTCCCAAAACTTCAGATTTTTGCCGCAAACGGCGTTGCACTGATCTGATAAACAGGTTTATTCATCACCCAAAGCAGGTTTGGCAAGCGCAAGCGCCAGTCCGTGTGAAATTTTTATGTGTGGATGTTTGCCTGTTATGGCCGATTCTCAGCCTCAGACCTCTTTCGATTGCGCTCAACTGAAGCAGTTCCTTGGGTCCAGAAGCCTGGTGCTTGTGGGCATGATGGGCGTCGGAAAAAGCAGCGTCGGTCGCCGATTGGCGCATGTTCTGGACCTGCCCTTTGTCGATGCTGACAAGGAAATCGAAGAAGCTGCCAATCGCAGTATCGTGGAAATCTTCGAAACCTATGGCGAAGCCCATTTTCGCGATGGCGAAAAGCGTGTGATTCAGCGCCTGCTGACTGAAGGGCCTCAGGTTCTGGCCACTGGCGGCGGCGCTTACATGAATGAAGAGACGCGGGCCGATATCGCCGATAAGGGCGTTTCCGTCTGGCTGAATGCGGAATTGTCAGTGTTGATCGGGCGGGTCAAGCGCAAGCCCACCCGGCCTTTGCTGCAGCAAGCCAACCCGGAACAGGTGCTGGCGGATTTGCTGGAAGCACGCAATCCGGTCTATGCGCTGTCCGACATCAAAATCACATCCCGCGATGTGCCGCATGAGGTGGTCGTGGAAGATATTTTGACGGGGTTGAGCAACTTTATGACCGGCAAAGACGGACAAGCCCTGGAGAGCGAAGCATGAGTGAACTTGCCGACACTGACCCGACACAGGTTCGGGTGGAGCTGGGTGCGCGCTCTTATGACATTCTGATCGGCTCCCGGCTGCTCGACAGTCTGGGTGCGGAGATTGTTGCGCGTTATGGAAAAGTACGGGCTGGTATCGTATCGGACAGCACCGTTGCGCCACTCTACCGTGCGCGGATTGAAGCCAGCCTGACACAGGCCGGCATCGCGCCGGTGTTTTTTGAAATTGCTGCCGGTGAATCCTCCAAATGCCTGAGTGTGTTTGAAACGCTGGTGGAAGATGTGGTGGGCGCAAGGCTGGAGCGCGGTGATGTGCTGATCGCCCTGGGCGGCGGCGTGGTGGGCGATCTGACCGGCTATGTGGCGGCATCGGTGCGCCGGGGCATTGGTTTTGTTCAAGTGCCGACATCACTGTTGGCGCAGGTTGACAGTTCGGTTGGCGGCAAGACCGGCATCAATTCGTCTCATGGCAAGAACCTCATCGGGGCGTTTTATCAGCCCGGTCTGGTGCTGGCGGATACGGATACGCTGAGCACGCTGTCACCGCGTGAATTGCGTGCGGGCTATGCGGAAGTGGCCAAATACGGTCTGATTGACGATCCGGATTTCTTTGTCTGGCTGGAGCAAAACCACACAGCGATGCTGACACAGGGCGATGTATCGGCCCGGATTCATGCCATTGCCAGATCCTGCCGCGCCAAGGCGCGCATTGTCAGTGAAGATGAGCAGGAACATGGCAAACGCGCCTTGCTGAATCTCGGCCATACATTCGGCCATGCGCTGGAAGGTGCTACCGGCTATTCGGACCGGCTGGTGCATGGGGAAGGCGTGGCAATTGGCATGGTGCTGGCCCATCAGTTCTCGGCCTATATGAATTTGTGTTCGCCGGATGATGGCGCGCGGGTGAAGGCGCATTTGCAGGCTGTTGGCCTGCCGACCTCTGTCGGTGATATTGCCGGGGATGCGCCGGATACAGCAACGCTTCTGCGCTTTATCGGTCAGGACAAGAAGGTCCAGAGAGGCACTTTGACCTTTATTCTGACACGCGGCATTGGTGAAGCCTTCGTCTCCAATGATGTGCCATCCAGCGCCGTTGAGGATTTTCTGCGACAGACACTGGAAGGCTGATTCTGGATGGTGCTGACCATCACTGGCGGAATATCTTCAATCTGCGCAGGAAACGGTCTATATGTCTGACATTCACACGCATTTTTGCTGGAGACCGGAAATATCATGACCACTGCCCTTTGGTTGACGATCCTTGCCATTTTGGTGCTGATCATTATTTCGGCGTTTTTTTCCGGCTCCGAAACGGCACTCACCGCCGCTTCGCGGGCGCGGATGCATGCGTTTGAAAAAGCCGGTGATCAACGGGCTGCGATTGTTCAACGCCTTATTCAGACACGGGAAAGGCTGATTGGCGCGCTGCTGCTGGGCAATAATCTGGTCAATATTCTGGCCTCGGCTTTGGCCACCAGCCTGTTCATCAATCTGTTTGGCGATACCGGTGTGGTCTATGCCACATTGGTGATGACAGTGGTCGTGCTGGTGTTTGCCGAAGTGATGCCCAAAACGCTGGCGATTTCCAATCCGGATCGCTTTGCGCTGACGGTTTCGCCTGCTGTCCGGATTATTGTTGCTGTGTTCAGCCCGGTGGTGATTGCCATCGAGGCATTTGTGAAAATGGTGCTCAATCGATTTGGTGCCAATATCGGCGATCAGGCAATTCTGTCTGCCCATGACGAATTGCGCGGCACGGTTGATTTGCAGCATTCGGAAGGCGGCCTGGTCAAGGATGATCGCGACCGTATTGGCGGATTGCTGGATCTGAATGAGCTGGAAGTCTCCGACATCATGGTTCACCGCACCGGTATGCTGGTGCTTAACGCCGATGAATCCCCCTCTGCGCTGGTGGATTTGGTGCTGGCCAGTCCCTATACGCGCATTCCCATCTGGCGTGATGAACCGGACAATATTGTCGGTGTGCTGCACGCTAAGGATCTGCTGCGCTCATTGCAATCACAAGAGGGTAATCTGGCAAAGTTGGATATCAATGAAATTGCCCAGAAACCATGGTTTGTCCCGGATACGACCAGTCTGAAGGCGCAGCTCAATGCCTTTTTGAAACGCAAGATGCATTTTGCACTTGTGGTGGATGAGTATGGCGAAGTGCAGGGCCTGGTCACGCTGGAAGATATTCTGGAAGAAATTGTCGGCGAAATTGCCGATGAGCATGATGTGGAAATTCAGGGCGTGGTGCCGCAACCGGATGGCTCGGTCAATGTGGAAGGCACCGTGCCGGTCCGCGATCTCAACCGCGCCATGGACTGGTCGCTGCCTGATGAAGAAGCAACGACGATTGCCGGTCTGGTGATTCATGCGGTTCAGACCATTCCCGAACCCGGGCAGGCCTTTACATTTTACGGCTTCCGCTTCCGCATATTACGCCGGCAAAGAAACCGCATCACTTCGCTCAGAATCACGCCGCTTTCCAAAGATTCCGGAGCTTTGAAAGCAGGTTCATGAGTGTTGTTGCCGATTATGATCTGGCCATTGTGGGTGCCAGTTTTGCCGGGCTGACTGCCGCCCGCTCCGCCGCTTTGCGCGGGTTGAAGGTGGTGGTGATTGAAGCCAAGAAAGACCCGGGAGCGCGCATTCATACAACGGGCATCGTGGTTCGCGAAGCTGCCGAGGCGGTGGATATTCCGCATACCGTGACGCGCCGTGTCCATGGCATCCGGCTTTATGCGCCATCGTTAAAACATATGGATTTGTTTGCGCCGGGCTATGCGTTTCTGACAACTGATACTGCAGCCCTGATGCGTTGGCTGGCAGATGAGGCGACCCGGGCCGGTGTCAAGATCCTGTGCGATACGCGCTTTACCACGGCGCGTTATGAAAAGGGTCTGGTGCATCTGGCACAGCCAGCCATCACCGCGCGTTATCTGCTGGGCTGTGACGGCGCAAAGTCTCAGGTGGCGGAAGCGTTTGGCCTTGCCAAAAACACCAAATTTTTGATTGGCGTTGAGGCCGAATATGCCGGGTTGAAGAGTTTTGATCCGCGCTTCCTGCACTGCTTTCTGGATTCCAGCATTGCACCGGGCTACATCGCCTGGGCAGCGCCGGGTCCAAAGGTTACCCAGATCGGCCTTGCCACCAAGGGCGAGGCCAAACCCGCCTTGCAGCGCTTTATCGATCAGACCGAAGCGCGGTTCAAATATTCCGAGGCCGAGATTGTCGAGCGCCGCTCAGGTGTCATTCCCTGCGGCGGGTTGGTGCGCCCCTATGCCACGGACGGCGTGATGCTGATGGGCGATTCCGCCGGTCTGGTCTCGCCGTTGACAGCTGGGGGCATCAAACTGTCGTTTGAATTCGGCCGCTGCTCGGCCCATGCCATTGCCGATCATCTGCTGAATGCCGGTCCGCCGCCGGAAACCGTCATCGACGGTGATCTGCCGCGTTTCCGCATCAAATCCGCCCTGCGCAGCGCGCTCAGCTACGGCCCGCCAAACTGGATGTATGATTTATTGATTGGAAGGCCGCCGCTGCGCGCGTTGGCACAGCGCCTCTATTTCCACCGCAAGGGTGGTGGCGGCTCGTTTGAAGATTTTGCCAGCAAACTGTCAGATTAGAGCGACAGTGCAAAAGCACTGTCGCTGAAATTTGGTCTGGCGAAGTCCATCAGGCTTCGTTGATGCTGGAAACGGCCAGATTGGTCAGCTTGCTGTTGGCAGCTTTTTCCTGATCCAGAATGCTGGTGAGCAAATCATGGGCTTCACCATGGCCGAGAATTTTTGCCCATTCGCGCAGCGTGCCATAGCGCGCAATCTCGTAATGTTCGACGGCCTGACAGGCTGCCACCAGCGCCGCGTTCTTGGCATCGCCTGTGGCTTCATCAATGATGCCTTCGGTTTCCTTGATCAGGCCTTCAATGGCATCACATTTTTCGCCGGATGCTTCCTTGCCAATGGATTTGAAGACTTTTTCCAACGTCTTCACCTGTTCCTTGGTCTCGTTGAGATGCTCTTCGATGGCATCCTTCAACTTCTTGCCATTGGCCGCTTTCTGAACCTTTGGCAGTGCTTTGACGAGTGCATTCTCGGCGTAATAAATGTCCTGAAGTGTGTGCTCAAATGCGTCTGAGAGGGTTTTCATGGGTGTGACACTCCTGTGTTGAAATTTGCACCCACTTAACGATCTGGATTTCAAAAAGTTCCATTGATATCGTGGCGCTATGGAAAGGGTTGTCACGGTGGTTGCCCCAATGGGAAACGTGCAGGGCTTGCATTATCAGACCGATGATGGCGGGTTTCATAAGGCTCAAGCGGAGCGTGTTGAACGCTGCTCAGGTGCCAATGCCTGTGGAGATTTGGTGTGCCCACCGCCACCGAGGGCACCAGCGAATGGCCGTTTAGAGCCCACAACGACTAATGCTGCGGCTCGTCCGCCGCATTCTACGCTAATCAACCATTCACAAGGTCCAGTAGAACAGCAGCATCGAGCTCAATGTCACGGATCGACTTTGGAGGCTTGGTCCGCAAGGTTGGAGAGGCGTATTATTCAATTCAGGACCGGGTTGTTTCGAAAGTTTTTTCTTAGCCTCGTGCAACGATAATAACTCCACGCTCAATCGTGTCTCTGAAGCGCATTCGTCTGGAAAGCAGCACCTACTGCAACAAAGACGCCGCGACGAGCGCAACCGTGACGAAAAGGCCCGACATTGTGGAATAGAACGTAAGCGCGAAGCCGAAGGCGCGATGTCGCGCAGGCCTTCCGACACCGATAGCAAATCCGACACGACCAACCACAAAGGCAATTGAGCAGAGCGGCAGGGCTGCAATACAATTCGGTGAAAGGCCGAATGCCAATGCAGGATAGACCAATGCCGCAAGCAACGCCTGCTCGACGGTGTTTGCAAGGTAAGCACGAGCCCGCGCCAAGCTCAGGTCTTGTACCGGGTTCTGTCCATTGATTGCACCCTCGTGGAAAAAACGATGTCGTGCAATGAAGATGATGCCTGCTGCGAACGAGAGTGCCGGTCCAAGTAAGGAAGCGGCGAGAAGCCAGCATCGTGCCCCGAGGCTGGCAGTCTGTTCCGGTATAAACCACGCAGCGATCCAGATGGCGGTTACGGCAAGGCAACCGAAAGCCATGCCAAATCCGACGCCGCGTTGCTCGTCGCTTAGGCCAACTTTCATCTCACAGACTCCCAGTGATCGCTTGCAGAGTCCTCAACTTGGTCTCAAAGCCGTTCGGGCGCAACCGAACTACTCGATCCTTCAGCGCATCGCGTTGTCCGTTTGGGTTTTGGTCGATGGTTGAGACGCGGGCGCATTCAATTTTCATATGGATATTTTGCGACGAGGTTATGCGACAGCGAAGTGATTGATTTCACTTACCCACAAAAGGCGTTGCAAAACGGATCGAATGACCGGTTTCAGCCCTCTTGAGGTCTTTAGGGCGATGAGCGCCTCGGTCACTTCCGGCCCATAGCGGACCTTCGTGGCTCGTACAGCCAAAGTCCGCTTGGGCAGATTGATTGCTGTGTGTAGTGATCTGAGTGGCTAAGATCTCCGATGGTCTGTGTTCATGGGGCAGCACTTCCCAGGGCGAAATTGTCGTTTATTAACAAGACGTAAAAAAAAACTTGCTTGTTGAGTGATATACGGCGTTACTGCGGCGGGGTGGGACGCAATAAGCTTCTATCGTCTCTGACGCTGAGAGACTTTGGGTTCTACGTTTCCTAAAATTGACGTTTTTGAGTTGATGCGCAACGGCAGGGCGCAGCTCAATGTTGCCGCGCGCGATTATGCAATAACTAAATGCTTTGGCCGCTGCTTCGGTTGGGTTTCTGGAGGACTGCAAGATGCACGGCTCAAAGGTTTATAAACTGATGCGGGTGTTGATGTTCGCTGCTCTGTTTGCGGTGGCACCGGGGACCGCCGGAGCATGGACCAAGCCAACCTCCACAACGACGAAAGTTGCTTCTGCGGTCTTCGGTACAGTAAATTGTTATGTTGTAATTCGTATCTGGGAAGACGGTTCTACACTCCTCGCCATCTCAAACGTACCCGGATCTACTCATACCCCAACCGGGCACAACTTCAACGGCGCGGTGCCTGCGCCCACTCTCATCTCGAACGGCCGCCCCTTGGTTGCGGCAGAGCTATCTGCTTGTTCCTACATCACCGCCGTAGACGACCTCACACAAAAATTTGAAGACGCCGCGACCTACGCAGCAATGACACTGATGTCAGTGTACTTCACAGCAATAGTCGCCGATGGAGAAACAGTAGCCTTCAATGGGCAATCTGTAACCGGGGATGGAACGACACGCTTTTCCTTTGAGATCAAAATATCGGGCGCTGCTAATGCCGCACCAACATTAAGTACGACATTTCAGGAATTAGTTGTCCCTGCTACCGGGCCCACCGCGGCCGAAATCCTCGCCGCCCAACAGAATTTTTTCACGACCCTCATCATGCAGAACCAAATGAGCAATCTCATAGATGGGGTGAACCAGAACGTCTTCAGCCGGTTGAATGGCGGTGGCGCTAATTCCGTTTCCCCAAACAGTTTCTTTTTTCAATCCAATGCCTATTCATTGCAACAAAGGGCCAAAGCCAGGGACGAATTGACAGCCGGGCTATTGGCGTTGTCGGCGAATAACCCAGACAGTCCGCAAAATGAGGCTTCTCCTTTTGGGTTTTTGGATGAAGAGGCAGAAATGCAAAATCAGTGGAATTTCTGGATCAGGGGTCAGGGTACCAATTTTGATGACAATGGCTCCTCCTTTGATGGCTATACATTCGATGTCATCGCCGGGGTTGACCGCAAGCTCGGTTCAAATGCGGTGTTTGGTATTCTTACCGGGTATGGCAAATCCGACTTTGACACGCTGATCACCGGTGTTGCCGGTGGTTTTGCGGCTGATGGTTTCCACATTGGCGCTTATGGTGGGATGTTGCTTAGCGAGACACTGATCTTTGATGGTTTGGTGGCCTATACCCGCTCTGATTATGACAACACATCGGGCACCACTTCTGGCAGCTTTGATGCAAACCGAATTACAGTTGCGGCCAATCTAACCGGGTCGATGGAATTTGAGAATTTTACCCTCAATCCAATGATTGGTTTCACTTATGCCTCTGAAGGCCAAAGTGCCTGGATAGACAGTGCAGCTAACGCTCATGCATCGCAGACGGTGACAGCAGGCCGCCTGTCTGCTGGGCCCAAAGTAACCTTCCATCCTTATCAGCTTGGTGAAGCGATGATGCAGCCATGGCTGGCGGCTAAGTGGGAATATGATTTCAGCAATGCAGGCAGTGACCCCACATTGGGCCTTCCTGACTTGGGTGATTTGAGTTCAGCCCGTTTGTCAGCGGGCTTCGTCGCCAGGCTGGAAAACGGCACAAGCTTATCCATGCAGGTGGATGGTTCCGGGCTTGGTTCAGGTGCTTACACCGCGTTTGGTGGTTCTGTTGGTCTTAGCGTACGGTATTAAGAGCGTGAAGACGAAATAAAACACGACAAATTAAGTGTGGATATGGGCACAGTCGATGCCGGGGCGTAGATGGATAAAGGTGCCGACCACATCAGCATCATAGCCCATAGCTTGGGGACCTGGCCCTTGTCGAAGCTCTCAGAAACCTACCTTCACCAGCTGATGAGACTGACAAACTCTTCTCCCAAATTGTGTTGGCTGCGCCCGATCTTGATCGCGACAATTTCATCAGCCTTTCGGCAACCTTCCCGAGATTTGCGACTGGAGTGACACTCTACGCATCAGCAAATGATCGCTCAGTCGTCTCATATATAGGTCGCCTGATACTTAGAGGGGAGAGGCCTCCAACTCTCAGAACAACAACGTTAAAAATGGTTGTGAAGGAAAACGGCGAGAGATATTGGAGATTCCCGCAATGATCATGTGGGAAATCACGTGGATCTTGGCTTAAATACGCAACCGATCAACTGAATTATCTATTCTTTATGAAAGTTCTCTGTTCGTCCGCTTTTGACAGTTGGTACATCATCTCTCGCGCTTGCAGCTAATGGCCGCTTCCCCCCTTTTTAGACTTCTAAGCACAACCCAGTCTTGGTCACTTTGTCCGCAGTGCTGCCATTGGGTGTTGCAAAAAGGAGGTTCTTGCAACGGTTAGATCATCTTTGTATATCAATGGCTTCGTCGTCGCGAAATCTTGTCGTGAAATAGTCGGGGAGATTCCAGTTGGGCACGGTATTTTGCTGCGTGCAGTGGTCCTCTTTGAAATCAGTTGACCTTCGGACATACGTCCCTGGGGTGTTGTGCCTGTTGAACGGGCGCAAACGCTGCGATATCGCTCTCATATATTCAGGCCGGATCGCTATCTGCTTTGGTCCTGCTGCTGCCAAACAGCATTGAAAACAAGCGTCCGTCAGTCACTGTGAAGCCTATGGCGATAATTGCGAAGCCGACGAACGCTTCCGTCCCGATTTGTTCGCCAAGGAATACTGCGCCCAGACCAATTGCGAAGGGTGGGACCAACAGCGTGACGAGCATCAGGTTGGCAGCGCCAGCGCGGGCAAGAATGGCGAAATAGAGAATATAGGCGAGCGCCGTCGACAGGCTGGCAAGACTCAATAATGCGGCCCAGACATTTGTCGAGAGCGCGAGTTGGGGTGGTCCGTCAACAAACAACACGATCGGAAGCATCAGCGATGTGCTGCCAATCAACATCCCCAGAGCATTCATGAGTGGTGGTTGGCTGCCCAGATTGGTTTTGCCCCACACGCTTGCAAAGGCGTAGGACAAAGCCGCGCCGATTACTGCAATTTGGGCCAGGTTGCCGAGATTGAACTCTGTCAGAACGTCAGGCCCCATGATGAAGGCAACACCGGCAATACCCAAAGCCGCTCCGACAATTTTGTTTTTCGTCAAGGGTTCATCAACCAGCAACAGACCAGCAACCACTGCGCCGAACATGGCGGAAGTGCCGTTGAGGATGGATGCCAACCCACTTTCAATTTGCGTCTGGCCCCAAAAAATCAAGGAAAACGGGATGGCGTTGTTCAGTGCACCCATGACCAGATAGGCACGCCAGATGCGGAATGAGCGCGGAAAGGCGATCCCCTGCAAATGCACAATTATGATCAGGATTGGCACAGCCCAGAAAACCCTGTGCAGTGTGATCGTCATTGGCGGAACTTCGCTCAGCGCGACTTCCCCGAGGAAGAACGAGCCGCCCCAAACCGCAGCCAGTGCCAGCAGCAATAAAGCTGCCTTCAAATCCATTGATGGTGTGGAATTATTTTTCATGTGGCAAGGTTTTCAAAGAGTGACGCATGAGACCTCGATACATCTATCAAGCGCGATGACGCGACCCGTTTCTTGCTCATGATTTTTTGTCCGTTTGCCAGAGTTCAGGATTTTGTCTGGCAACGAACGAATTACGAAACCTGTACCTACAGAACGCGCAGACCCAATTGCCCCAGCAGGTCGGCGGCCTGGCTTTTGGAGATGACGGCCCCCTTGAAGCGGCGGGCGTCGGTCAGTTCGACACCGCCCAGATCGGCACTGCGCAAATCCGCGTTTTCAAACCGGCAATCTGCCAGATTTGCATCCCGCAGGGAGCAGTCTTCGAGGACAGTATCGCGAAAATCGCAACGCTTCATGTCAGATTCGCTGAAATCCACACGCTTTAGCGCCATTTTCCGGAACGAAAGCTTTGGCAAAATGGCGAGCGCCAACAAAACGTCTTCAAGCTTGAGGCCGATGGCCTTGGCTTCGGTCAGATCGGTGCCTGTCATCTTGCAGCGCAGGATCGAGACGGCGGTCAGTGTGGCCCCGTGGAAATTGGTGTTGCTGAAATCTCCGCCCTCGATGCTGCCATCCTGCAAGTCAGCGCCGACGAAGCTGGATGCCGCAGCTCTGCATTCCGTGAAGGAAGCGGCTTCGAGCCTTGCTCCATTGAACGACGCGCGTTTGAGATTGCAGCGATCAAAGCACCAGTCGGTCAGGTCCAGTTGTGACAGATCCAGGCCTTCAAGGTCGCAATTGACCAGCGTGGCCGGCTCACCGTCTTGGCTGATGTGCTCGATCTCAGCGCGGGATGGTGTCAAATCGGTAAATGGGATGTTTTCTGATGTCATGTCTCTACATCGCAGAGCGGTTGCAAACGCACAAGCTACGCCCAATTGGTAAGATAATTAAGTCCTCTCGGCAGCGAAAACAAAGCCGGGTTTGCAGGCTTGCTGAATGATGGCGTGGGCCATGTCAGCAAACGCGCAAACCCGATTCTGCGAGTTTTTATGAAGCTAAAACGGTTTAGCCAAACCAGCCGGTGACCTTGCCCCAGAGTGATTTGTCTGGCGCTGATTCTGCAGCAGATCCCTTGACCGGGTCGCTGCCTTTGATTTCGGGCAGGTCTTCACTGTCGAAATGCTCTTCATCCGGCTGAACTTCTGCGCGTGCGACGGTTTCAGGTGTGAAGTCGCTGAAGGATTCCATGCTGGCCAGAGTCGAGGGACCGGCCATGCCATCTGCTGACAAATTGTTGGCCTTCTGGTAGTCCTTGACCGACTGAGCAGTGCCCTTGCCGAAAATGCCATCAGCACCGATACCCAGCGCTTCCTGGAGTTTTTTGACCGCAGCACCACGGGAGCCAACGCGCAACAGCACCAGTTCCTGCAAGCCCATGGCGGTGAATGTGTCAGGCCCGGCAATGCCGTCTGCAGCAAGGCCATTGGCCTTTTGATAATCCATCACTGCTTTTTTTGTGCCGCCACCGAAAATACCATCGGCACCAATGCCAAGCTTTTCCTGGAGACGTTTGACCGGAGCACCGGACATTCCCTGTTTCAAAATAGACATGTTTGTTTCCTTGTTGAAGAGATGGGCCATCAGGCCCGTTTGCTGATTGATTGAACGGCTCAGTTTGGCCTGCCGACAGCCAGTGGCACATCGTTTGGTTGTATCTCCATAGACTGTTCAGAGTGCTGCCGCTAGTTGCGCCGAAGAGAAACCGGAAAGCCCCTACCAGCGCACTGCCGGCAATGGCATGAATCTTGGGAGCCTCACCATTAAGTGACTTTGGCTCCCGCCGGCATGCGCTATGGTTGCCAAAAGGGGAGGCTGTCAGTGTCAAATAATCGCTTGTTGCGCATCGGGATCATTGGAACGGTTATTGCTGCGCTGTGCTGTTTCACACCGCTGCTTGTTGTGCTGTTGGGTGCGCTGGGCCTGTCTGCGCTGGTGGGTTATCTTGATGTGGTTCTGTTGCCCGCGCTTGGCATTTTCATTCTCATCACGCTCTATGCCTTGTGGAAGCGGCGCAGCGCATGAGTGTCGCAGAATCAACCCTGACCTGCCCCGAATGCGGCCATCGTGAAACCGAAACCATGCCGACAGATGCCTGTCAGTGGTTCTATGAGTGCAAGGGTTGCGGCACCTTGCTGAAACCCAAAGACGGCGATTGTTGCGTTTATTGCTCTTATGGAACGGTGGCCTGTCCGCCGATTCAGGAGGGTCAGTCCTGTTGCAGTTGATCTGGCCTGTTAACGTTGATCCGGTATGGAAATCCTGTAACCGACACCCCACATAGAAAACATATGGGCGCGCAGAATTTTAAGAAAAGGACAATCCAATGCCAAACAAGAAAACAATGAAACATTTGCAAAAGGCACTGCGAATGGAGTTGTCGGCGGCGCATCAGTATCAGTTGCACGCTCATGTGCTGAATGATTGGGGGCTGGATAAACTGGCGGCCCAGATGCGCGTGGAAATGCAGGAAGAACTGGGCCATTCGAATTTGTATATTGCTCGGATCATGTTCCTGAATGGCAATCCGAATCTGGAGTTTTACAAGAAACCGGTTCAGGCGAACTCGCTTGTTGAAATGTTCAAATCCGATCTGGCAGATGAAGAAGAAGCCATCGCGTTCTATACAATGGCTTCGCAACACGCTGCCAGGGTGGGTGATATCGGAACGCGCACCCTGTTCGAGAAGATCGTGCTTGAGGAAGAAGGCCACAAGAGCTGGCTTGAACTTCAGCTCAGCCTGATCGAGCGTCTTGGTGAGAAAGCGTTCAGTGCAAAATATGTTTCAGGTCTGCCTTCCGAAGAGTAGGAACTGACAGAAAATGTTGCAAGACCGTTGGCCTTGCAACATGTCATCTGTTGGGCGGTGTCCAGTCGCTGTCCACGTTTTTACGTTGGCTCAATCGCAGGGCCAGGCCAACGGACACGCCAACACCAATTGCCACCGTCAGATCGACCAGAACAGTTAGAACGAGGGTGAGCAGCAACAGCATGATGTCGCTCTTTCTGCCGCGTGCATAGGTCGCCCATTTATGGGGTTCGGTCATGTTCCAGGCGGTGATGATCAGCAAAGCGGCCAGTGCTGGCATGGCCAGAAAACCCGCAAGCGGCGCGGCCAGTAGCATCACCAGTAAAATAACCAAAGCGTGGACAATCCCGGCGACCGGCGTCTTGCCACCGGCCTTGATGTTGGTGGCGGTACGCGCAATTGCGCCTGTGGCCGGCAGGCCGGAAAACAGGGAAGAGGCAATGTTTGCGATGCCCTGGGCCGTCAGTTCTGCATTGGGTCGGTGATTGCCTTCGATCATCTTGTCGGCGACCATGGCTGACAGCAGCGATTCAACGCCTGCCAGAAAGGCAATGACGAAGGCCGAGGGAAGCAGCTCGATGATTCTGGAGACTGACAGATCGGGCAGTTGCGGCCACGGCAACTGGCTGGGAAGTTCGCCAAAACGAGAGCCGAGCGTATCGACCGGCAGCGACATGAAGGCGACCAGAGCGGAGCCAATGCCAACAGCCACAATGAGGCCTGGAAGGCGTGGCGCAATGCGGCGCAGAAACACAATCAGGATCAGCGTGACAAGCGCAACGGAGAATGCGGAAACGTTGAAGGAGTCGCGCCCTTCCCAAAGTGTCGGGATCTTTTCCAGAAAATCGGCTGGCACCTTGTCGATGGAAAGGCCGAGAAAGTCTTTCAGTTGGCTGGTGGCGATGATCACCCCAATGCCGATGGTAAACCCGTTGACCACAGCTTCGGGAACGAAGGCAATCAGATTGCCTGCCCGAAAATAACCGGCCACGAGCAGGATGATGCCGGCCATGAAGGTGGCCAGAACCAGACCGTCATAGCCATGTGTGGCAATGACGCTGAACACAACGACGATAAAGGCACCGGTCGGGCCGCCGACCTGAACACGGCTTCCGCCAAACAATGAAATCAGGAACCCGGCGACGATCGCCGTCACCAGCCCCTTGGCCGGGTCGGCACCGGAGGCAATCGCAATCGCAAGGCTGAGCGGCAAGGCCACCATGGCCACCGTAGCGCCTGCCAGCAGGTCTGCGACAAAAAGCGACCAGCTATAGGTCTGGAGTGTGGTGAGAATCTTTGGCTGACGCATTTGGCATTACTTTCTCGAAGCTGGACCATATCTGACCCGGTTCGGCAAAAGTCCGGCGGCAAAACTTGCTGGCGCGGTCTTCGTTCGTGTCAGAGGGTGCCTGTTCACAGGCTGATCAGGAAAGGGCTGGAAACAGTTTTTACTATTTTCGCCCGAATAAAAATGAAGTCGGATTTGCGCGCGTAACTGGTCAGCTCAGCGTAAAATCTGTGCATCGAAAAAAAGTATCACGCCACCCGGCTTGGCAAGTAACAGGGATGTGCCGGTCTTAATGGCCAAAGCGGACTTGCCAACGCCGCTTTCGATTTCCCCATCCGTAAAAATCAGTCCTTTTCTGTAAAGATGTCATGTACGAATCATGATGTTGTTTATTGTAGCGCCAATGCGATTTACAAATAAAGCGGAACGCTGAATTTTCACGGAAAGCACCGCCAGGTCAATTTGGTTTTTCAGATCACACGAGGGAGATTTGAGCCATGTGCAATGAGACAAGGGCCGGGACGGCCAAGCCGACAATCCGGATTGACAACGCCAGAACCCGGGTCACCGAATGGCGCTTCCCCAAACGGGGCGACAATACGGGCTGGCACCGGCATGCGCATGATTATGTCGTTGTGCCGCTGTTCGACGGAAATCTGGAGATTGAAACCGATGGCGGCGAACGCACCGTTGCTGTCATGCAAAATGGCGTTCCCTATTTTCGCGCGCTTGGTGTCGAGCATGATGTCATCAACGGCAATGATTTTGAGTGCGCCTTTGTCGAGATCGAATTTCTGGACCGCTGAGGGCATGTGAGGTTTGATGCGATAGAATGGGCACTGCCAGGCTTGTGAAAGACATAAGGTCTTGAGGGCACCAGAACAGCGCATTACACCAAGCGTGAGCTGGTTTGCGACTTCATGCTTGTGAATCCAACTGTTGATGTTTGGTCGCTCGAGATTGTAAGAGACCCCGAAATTTCCGATCATTGTCCACTGGTTCTGGAAATCGACCAGCAATTGAAAGACACGTATGACTGACATTCCGACATTGGAAACCGACAGATTGATCATGCGCGCAGCGCGCGAGTCGGATTTTCCGACATATCGGGATTTTTACAGCGATGCAGATGCGTCGAAATTTTATGGTGGCCCCAAGAGCGAAGCTGACATCTGGGCTACGCTGGCAAGCGACCTGGGGCATTGGCAGTTGCGCGGATACGGGCTTTGGATGCTTGAGACACAGAAGGACAATCAGAGTGTCGGCGTCTGCGGTCTGGTGTGGCCCCATGGGTGGCACCGGTCTGAACTGACCTGGTGGATTGCAAGCGATTCGCGGCGGCAGGGCTTTGCCAAAGAAGCCTCGCAAGCAGCCATTCGCTTCGGCTATCAGCAATTGGGCTGGGATCTTGTGCAGACCTACATGAAGGACGAGAACCAAGCCGCAAAGGCGCTGGTTCTGTCCTTGGGGGGCACAAAAATAGCGCGTGAGAGCTTTCCCGATGGCATCGACCGGAATGTTTACAGGCTTCCCGATTAATTGGTGACAGTCAGTCTGATCCGCTGATGCTGCAATGCCTAAACGGGTGTTTTGATAGACAACGAAAAGGGAGGCAGGTTCATGGCGTCAAATCTGGGACAGAACAAGATCAATGCGCAGGCATTTTATGATCTCATGTTCAATCAGTGTGAGCCGCGCAAGGCTATCGAGATCTATGCAGGCGCTGAATATATCCAGCACAATCCACATGTGGCCGACGGCAAGGAAGCCTTCGTCGATTATTTCGAGCGCATGGCGCGGGATTATCCGGGCAAGAAAACCGTTTTCAAACGCGCGATTGCAGAAGACAATCTGGTCGTGCTGCACTGCCATCAGACATGGCCCGGCAGTGATGATTATGCCGGCATCGATATTTTTCGATTTGATGATGATGGCAAGATTGTCGAACACTGGGATGTGCTACAGGTGATCTCCGGCACGTCGCAGAACCGTAATGGGTTGTTCTGAGGATACTGCACTGGATTTGCTTCAGGGCAGCTGTTGACCTCATGGGTCCTCGGAATAAATCCAAGGACGACGGCTTGGTCTGTTGGCGTATAACCGGCGGGTGGCTGCGCTCCCATCATCATAAATCTCTGCCGTCGTTCTCGGATTTATTCCGAGAACCTATGGGTCATGCAGATCCAATTGGTGTGCTGATGAGCCGGCGCCGTTTGGGTGTCCATAACGAACCACCATTGTGTTTCAAACCGTCTCTGGCGCGTGGCTGAACGATAGTGGGTTGTTCTAAGGGCGCTGTGCTGGATTTGCTTCAGGGCAGCTGTTGACCTCATGGGTCCTCGGAATAAATCCAAGGACGACGGCTTGGTCTGTTGGCGTATAACCGGCCGGGTGGCTGCGCTCCCATCGTGGTAACTCTCTGCCGTCGTTCTCGGATTTATTCCGAGAACCCATGGTTCATGCAGGTTTTCCTGGTCTGTGATGAACCGGGGAAGGACGGGTGTCTTCGGCGAAACGCCATTTGTCTACCGCACTTCCAAGGCTCCCCTCAGGGGCAGGGATTGCCGTGGATGATGTGCAATTCGTTGATGCGGGTTTCCAGCTCTTCGGTGATGGTCAGATCGCCTGCGGCTAGGGCGTTGTCGAGTTGCTGCAGCGAGGTTGCGCCGATGATGTTGGCGGTGGTGAAGGGGCGGGAGGCGGCGAAGGCGATGGCCATTTGGGCGGGGTCGAGGCCGAACTCTTTAGCCAGCTTGATATAGGCCGTGTAAGCCTCTTCGGAGCCTGGGCCTTCATAGCGGGACTGCCGGTCAAACAGTGTGCTTCGTGCCCCTTTGGGGCGGGCGCCATTGAGGTATTTTCCGGTGATGTAGCCCTGGCCCAGACTGGAATAGGCCAGCAGACCCAGATCTTCGCGCATTGCCAGTTCAGCCAGATTGACTTCAAAGGTGCGGTTGACGAGGTTGTAGGTGTTCTGAATGGAATGAACCCGTTCCAGGCCTTGATTGCGGTGGGCCTCGAGATATTTCATGGCACCCCAACTGCTTTCATTGGACAGGCCAATGGCGCGGATTTTTCCGGCTGTGACCAACTCGCTCATGACGCCCAGAGTTTCAGCGATGGGGATTTCATCCTTCAGCAGATCGGGGGTCTTGAAACGCATCGGGCTGGCACCAAAGCTGGGCATGTTCCGGTCGGGCCAGTGAATTTGATACAGATCGATATAGTCGGTCTTCAGCCGCGCCAGGCTTTTGTCGACGGCTTCCATGATGTTGCGGCGATCGAGTTTTGGCAGCGAGCCATCATCGCGAAACCAGTCCATGCCGCTGCTGCGGCCGACCACCTTGGTGGCGAGAATCACCTGATCGCGGTTGTTGCGGGCTTCAAACCAGTCGCCGATGATTTCCTCGGTGCGTCCGGCGGTCGCCGCCTTGGGGGGCACGGCATAGAGTTCTGCCGTGTCGAAGAAATTGATGCCGCCCTCAAAAGCGCGGTCCATCTGGGCAAAGCCTTCGGCCTTTGTGTTCTGCTCCCCAAATGTCATGGTGCCGAGGCACAAGGAGGAAACAGTTATGTCTGTGCGGCCAAGCCTGCGCATGTCCATGTCGGGTAATGTCCTGAGATTATTTGAAAGGATTGGTGGGTCGTGTGAAATGTTAAGAGGGGTTTTCACTTCTGTCCAGTTGGATTCGGGCCAACAGGGCTTCCACCTGCGGCAAAATACGCTCCACAATGATTGCAACGCCTTCGGCGGTGGGGTGCAACCGGTCTGACAGGTTCAGCGCGGGATCACCAGCCACGCCATCGAGAAAGAACGGATAAAACCCGGTGTCGTATTTTTGCGCAAGCTCCGGAAAGATGGCGTTGAACGCCTTGCCGTAATCGGCGCCAAGATTTGGCGGGGCAAGCATTCCGGCAACAAGCACGGGGATATTGCGCTCGGCGAATCTTGCCAGAGCTGCATCCACGGCTTCGCGTGTGAGCACAGGGTCAACACCGCGCAGCGCATCATTGGCACCAAGTTCATAGATCACGCCGTCCACCTGTTCGCCAATCGACCAGTCCAGACGTGCCAGACCACCGCTTGTGGTGTCGCCTGATACAGCGGTATTGAGTACTTCGACATCCAGACCCCTGGCTGTCAGCGCCTGTTGCAGCTGGACGGGAAAAGCCGCCTCGGGGGGCAATTGATAGCCAGCGGACAGACTGTCACCAAATGCTGCCAGGACAATCTTGTCCTGCGCATTGGCCGAACCGGTCCAAATGGCCGTCAACCACGTAAGCAGAAGCGCAACAGGTATTATTTTGCAATGCATTCCAGATATCCCATATGAAAGTCAGTCTTTTGATGCCGTTTTTCGGTTCTACCTTCGGCAAACTTCCGCTTTTCAACTATATAGGGCTTTAATTCGTGAACGAAACACCTTCTTCCCAAACGGTTGGCCCGGCTATCCGCCTTGACAATGTGCATCTCAGCCTGGGCTCCGGCGCGGGTCGGGTTCATATCCTGAAAGGCTTTTCAATTGAGGTCGAGCGTGGAACGTCGCTTGGATTGATTGGTCCCAGCGGATCCGGAAAATCGACCCTTCTGATGGTGATTGGTGGTCTGGAACGGGCCGATAGCGGGGTGGTGGAAATTGCAGGTCAGACTTTTGACGGGCTCAGCGAAGATCGGCTTGCCGTGTTTCGTGGCCGACATATCGGGATCGTATTTCAGTCCTTCCATCTGATTGCCAATATGACGGCGCTGGAAAATGTTGCTGTACCGCTGGAACTGGCTGGTGTGCCGGATGCCTTTGCGCGCGCGCGCAGCGAGTTGGACAGTGTTGGTCTGGGTGAACGGGTGACGCATTACCCGTCAGAGCTGTCCGGCGGGGAGCAGCAGCGTGTTGCCATTGCCCGGGCGCTGGCGCCCCGGCCGACAATCCTGATTGCGGATGAGCCGACCGGAAATCTGGATGATGAAACGGGTCATGAGATTTCTGAACTGATGTTCAAAATCCAGAAAGAGCGCGGCATGACGCTGGTGCTGGTGACCCATGATGGTGGGCTTGCCAATTCTTGTGAGCGTGTGGTGGCAATTCGCTCCGGCGAGATATTCGAAGATCGGGCGGCGGGCAGCGCGCTGCTGCAAAGCGCATGAGTGCGCCTGCATTGCCTCAAGAGGCGGCGCATGCGCGCCCTTTCGGCCTGTCGCTGCGATTTGCCCTGCGGGAATTGCGCGGCGGCCTGAAGGGGTTTTATATTTTCCTGGCCTGCCTGGCGCTTGGTGTGACAGCCATTGCCGGTGTCGGATCGGTGTCGCGGTCGCTCAGTGAGGGCATTTCGCAGGGCGGCTCGACCATTCTGGGCGGCGATATTTCCTTTGAACTGGTTCACCGCGAAGCTTCAGCAGAAGAGCTGGCCTACATAGAGGCGCTGGGCGATGTCTCCCGGATTGCAACAATGCGCGCCATGGCGCGGCGGTCGGACGGCGCTGATCAGACCCTTGTGGAACTGAAGGCTGTGGATGGTTTTTATCCCCTGACCGGGACGGTTGAGACGTCCTCAGGCGCGGCTTTTGCCAGCCTTCTGGCGCAACAACCAGCTGCAGATGATCTGTGGGGCGTTCTGGTGGCGCCGGAATTGCTGGCGCGGCTGGATCTGGCCGTGGGCGATACGCTGAAAATCGGCGATCTGACTGTTCTGATCTCCGACACGCTGACCGTCGAGCCTGACCGGCTGTCGACCGGCTTTGGCTTTGGGCCACGCCTGATGATGTCCGAGGTTGCGCTGCGCGACAGCGGGTTGATCCAGCCCGGCAGCCTGATGGACTGGGTCTATCGGGTCAATCTGCCATCCGGTGCCAATCTGGATGCGGATCTGAAGCGCATCGAGACAGAGGCAGAAGCCGATTTTCCGCTGGCTGGTTGGGATATTGATACACGCAACAACGCCTCACCCGGCCTGCGCCGCAATATCGAACGGTTTGCCCAGTTTCTGACCCTTGTCGGGCTGACCGCGCTTGTGATCGGCGGTGTCGGGATTGCCAATGCGGTGCGGGCCTATCTCGATACCAAGCAGAAGGTCATTGCGACCTTCAAATCTGTGGGAGCATCGGGCGGGTTTGTGTTCCGCGTCTATCTGCTTCAGATCATGGTGCTGGCTGTTATCGGCATTGCCATCGGACTTTTGGCGGGCGCGGCCATACCGTTTCTGGCGAGCGGGTTCTTGCGCAATGTGCTGCCAGTGGAAACAGCAATGGGTGTCTATCCTCAGGAATTGGCTCTGGCCGTGCTGTATGGTGTGCTCACGACACTTGTGTTTGCCCTGTGGCCGCTTGGGAAAATTCAGACCATCTCGCCAACAGCCCTGTTCCGCGATGGTGCCGACGCTGGCGCGAGATTGCCCGGCTGGCCCTATCTGATTGCGTTTCTGGCCTCTGCTGCAGCGCTGGCCAGTGCGGCGATCCTGCTGTCTTATGATCCGTTCATTGCAAGCGTGTTTGTGGGTGCCTGTGCTGCTGCATTCCTTTTGTTGCGGGTGGTTGCCGAAATCATCATGGCGGTGGCCAAACGCGTGCCGCGCCCGCAATCCACACCCTGGCGGCTGGCCATCGGAAATCTGCACCGCAAGGGTGCCTTGACGCCAAGTGTGGTGTTGTCGCTCGGTCTTGGTCTGGCACTTCTGGTCAGTCTGACGCTGATCGACAGCAATTTGCGGCGGCAGCTCAGCTCGACAGTGGCAGAGCAGGCACCGAGCTTTTTCTTTGTGGATATTCAGAACAGTGATCTGGAAGCTTTCAAGGACGGTGTCCGGGCGGTTGCGCCAACGGGCGATGTGCAAAGTGTGCCGATGCTGCGTGGCCGCGTGATGTCTCTGGCCGGAGTTCCGGTGGCAGAGATCGAGGCACCGCCAGGCTCTGCATGGGCGCTGCGCGGTGATCGCGGGATCACCTATTCGGCAACCGTTCCCAACAATTCAAAGCTGACCGATGGTAAATGGTGGCCAGCAGAGTATCAGGGCAAACCGCTGGTGTCGTTTGATTCGGAACTGGCTGGTGAGTTTGGTTTGAAAATTGGTGACGAGATTTCCGTCAATGTGCTGGGCCGCGAAATCACGGCTGAGATTGCCAATTTGCGGGAAGTTGAATGGGAGTCGCTGGCGATCAATTTCGTGCTGGTGTTTTCGCCCAACACGTTTGCGGGAGCGCCGCACACCCATCTGGCAACATTGACCTATCCGGACGGATCGACGGAAGAAGCTGAATTCGAAGTGTTGAAATCCATCACGGCTGCCTTTCCTGCGGTCACAAGTGTGCGGGTGAAGGATGCGCTGGATCAGGCCAATCAGGTGATCGGCCAATTGGCGCTGGCCGTGCGTCTGGCAGCCAGCATTGCGCTGGTGGCCAGTATATTGGTGCTGGGCGGTGCTCTGGCTGCCGGACAGCGGCATCGGGTCTATGACGCGGTGATCCTGAAAACACTGGGCGCAACGCGGCGGCAGTTGATTCACGCCTTTGGCCTTGAATATCTGCTGCTGGGCACGGTGACGGCGGTGTTCGGCCTGATCGCCGGTTCAGCGGCTGCCTGGTTTGTGCTGGAGAACATCATGGGGGTCGACTTCACGTTCCTGCCATCCGTTGCCTTCTCGGCCCTGTTGACGGCACTCGTGTTGACGGTGGGCTTCGGTCTGGCAGGCACCTGGCGGTTGCTGGGTCAAAAAGCGGCACCGGTGTTGCGGGAATTGTAGCGCTCGATCGCCAGCCTTCCGCAACGGTCTGGTCGTTGCACGGTGCATGATAAACGGAGACTTCGGTTTTTCACGCTGGCATGAAAAAACCAACTGCAGGGCGATATTCTCGCCTTGCAGTTGGTTCAAAGTTTCTTTGTAAGTCAGATCAGGCGTGCTTGCGCTGATCAGATAAAGGCGGCACCGCTGGGCTGGTTTTCGACCAAAGCCGTTTTCAGCTTTTCCAAAGCGCGGCACTCGATCTGGCGGACACGTTCCTTGGATATGCCAAGTGCCGTACCGAGTGATTCCAAAGTGGCACCGTCTTCGCTGAGGCGGCGCTCTCGTACGATGCGCAATTCCCGCTCGGTCAGAACTGTCATGGCAGATTTGAGCCAGTCGGAGCGGCGTTCGCGATCCAGAGCTTCGGGCACGGTGATGCCCTGATTTGGTGTTTCATCCACCAGAAAATCCTGGCGGTCGGCGCTTTCACCTTCGCTCTCGCTCAACGGTGCGTTGAGTGACATGTCCGGACCCGAAAGCCGGGCATTCATGGTGGTGACATCTTTTACGGAAACGCCAATGGCGCTGGCAATCTCGGTGAAGGTTTCCTGGGTGGGGACGCCACCATTGGCCTGGGTCATCTTGGCGCGCAGACGCCGCAGATTGAAAAACAATGATTTTTGCGCCGAACTGGTTCCGCCTCTTACGATCGACCAGTTGCGCAGGACATGGTCCTGGATAGAGGCTCTGATCCACCATGTTGCATAGGTGGAGAAGCGCACTTCCCGATCCGGGTCAAACCGGGCGGCGGCTTCCAGCAGGCCGACATGGCCTTCCTGAATGAGGTCGCTCATCGAAAGACCATAATAGCGGAACTTGCCGGCCATCGAGATCACCAGACGCATGTGAGCAGAGGTGAGTTGGTGCAACGCCTCCTGGTCGCCGGCTTCTTTCCAGCGAACAGCCAATTGGTGTTCCTCGTCACGCTCCAGATAGGGCGCTTTCATCGCACGACGCACGAAATTCCTGCGCGCTGAATTGTCATCACTCATAAGACACTCCGATGGCGGTTTCTTAACTGCGTTACGCATGGCAACCGGCATCGGATCACATCTGAGGCATGTGGTGACTTAATTTGCTGCGGTCACAGGTATCCGGACATGAAAAAACCGGGACTGGATGACAGTCCCGGTTAGAGGTTTTGCTTAGCCTGACCCGAGCGGGGCCATGCCGGGCAGACAGATCATGCAGCGGCAGCAGCGCTGGTTTCTGTCGTTGTCGTTGTTGTGGCTTCTTCAGCGGTGTCTTCTTCCGTGGTTTTTGGTCCACGGCGTGGGCTTTTTGCCAGATGGGATTCAATCAGGCGAACAGATTCAGTTTCTGTCTGCTTGTTGACCGCTGACAATTCACGGGACATGCGTTCCAGAGCCGCTTCATACAATTGGCGTTCACTGTAGGATTGTTCCGGCTGGTTTTCGGACCGGAACAGGTCACGCACAACTTCCGCAATCGAAATCAGATCGCCTGAATTGATTTTTGCTTCATATTCCTGGGCACGGCGGCTCCACATGGTCCGTTTGATGCGGGCGCGGCCTTCCACTGTCTTCAACGCTTTGGCAACGTTTGCTTCATCTGCCAGTTTGCGCATGCCGACACTGTCGATTTTTGCAACGGGAACCCGCAAGGTCATCTTGTCATTGAGAAACTCGATGACAATGAGCTCCAGTTCCATGCCAGCGATTTCCTGCTTTTCAATAGCGGTAATCTGGCCAACACCATGGGCCGGATAGACAATATATTCGCTTACTTTGAAGCCGTGACGCTGTGTTGTTTTTTTGACTGCCATACGCTTTATACTCCTCTGTCCGGTCCCTGATCAGTTCGGTCAGACCGGACGGTTTTATGCACCGGCCAACAAGACAGATGAATGTCTGTCTTTTGCCAATGCCATGCCTGCTGTTAGGTGGTTCGTTTTGGAATTATCGGAGTTTCAATGTCATCTTTGGTTCTGGTAACCGAGGTAAAGACAACTTCACTCCCGATGAGTGCCTTGCCAGGGTTTTTAAAATTGTCCGTGAACCAAATCATAACGTCGAAAGATCCCTAAAACCCGCGTGACCGCGATTAAGACCAACCCCACACCCTCTGGATTATCCAAAAGAAGTCCGTTTCCGAACCCTCCCGTAAATCTGACGGGCGCAAAGCTGATTTCAAACTCAAATCGTGCAATTTAGACTGGCTGCCGCCAGTCGAAGTAAAAGCATCATGCGATGCTTTGCCGTCGGAAGATTCGAAAATCGACCTGAGACCCACCCGATAAAATTTGATGTCAATCTTTATATAGCAAAAAAAACCGGAAAAATCAACGGTTTCTGGCACTGCACCATTTAAGGGTAAATATTGCTGACATAATTACAGTCGAATCACGACAGCACGATCCACCAATTATCATCCACGATTGCAGGTTGAGAGGAGTTGATCAATTGTTTTGATCAGTCACCTTCGCCGGGCGCTTCAGAGAAATATTTCTCAAACTTGCCTTCTTCACCATCATGCTTCTTGGCGTCTTCCGGTGGATCGCGTTTGATGGTGATGTTTGGCCATTTGTCTGCATATTCGGTGTTGATCCGCAGCCATTTTTCAAGGCCGGGCTCGGTGTCCGGCTTGATGGCTTCGGCCGGGCATTCGGGTTCACACACGCCACAATCGATGCATTCATCAGGATGGATCACGAGCATGTTTTCACCTTCGTAAAAACAATCCACGGGACAGACTTCAACGCAATCCATGTATTTGCATTTGATGCAGGCGTCGTTCACGATATAGGTCAAGCGTCAGCTCCTGAAGCGGGCATTCCGATTTGCCAGTTTGCTATCCCGTTTTCGGGAAAAGCTCAAGCAAAAGCAATGCGGCGAATGGTCAGATTTTAGTCATCTGTTTCTTTCAGGCGGATCAGATCGCGTCTCGCCCGCTTGTCGGGTCGCTTCTCCGGAGCGGGTGCCCGTCCTCGTGTGGCGCGTTCTTCGGCCGTCGCGGGCACAGGCGGTGGCGTCAAATCTTCGTAAAGCGTAACTGCTTCCACAGCAGGGCCACGCCGTGTGCCGGCATCAATGAATTTCAGGACTTTAACCTGTCTTGACAGGGTCACCGTCAGGACATCGTCGGTTTTTAGTTGATGACTGGGCGACGACACCCGTTGCAGATTGACCCGGACATGCCCGCCCTTGATCAGTTTTTGGGCAAGGCTGCGCGTTTTGACGACCCTTGTGAACCAGAGCCATTTATCCAGCCGCTGACGGACATCAGTCACCAATTGACTCCAGACCTATTTCTTTTTGGCCAAATCCTGTTTCAGTGCCGCAAGAGCTGCAAATGGCGAATCAGGGTCGATCTTCTTTTCCGGTCTCGGTGGTCGGTTGCCCTGAGCCGTTTTGCTGCCGGCATTGCGATCATTGTCGCGTTTGCCAGAAGGACGCTTGCCCTTGCCCTGCTTGTCGGCCTTGTTGTTGCCCGGCTTCTGGTTCTGATTGCGCTTGTTGTCACGTCTGCCACCAGCACGCTCATTGTGAAAACGCGACTTTGGCCGCCAGATTTCAATAAAGGCTTCTTCTTCTTCAACCTCAGCGTCTGCCGACATTGTTTCCGCCTGCGCGGGCGTTGCCTGGTCTGGTTCGCTCTGCTCTGACTCTGTCTGCGCGGGCGCTGCCTCTGCAACTGGCAGTTCTTCTGTTGGCAGAGCATCTGCGGCCGCCGCTGGCGTTTCTGGTGCAGTCTCCGCCGGGGCTGGGTCTGCTGCGGCACCTTGTTCTGCCGGAGGTGTGTTCTCGGTACCAGCTTCCACAACAGGCACGGACTCAGCTTCGGCTGTCGGTGCCGCCTCAGCAGCGTGCGCTGGCTCTGCCGGTTTTTCAACCGGTTTGCGCTCCATGCGGTAGCCAAGAGACTTCAGGACTTCGCTGAAATCATCGCCTGCACAGCCCAGCAAAGATGTCATGTCGACGGTCACGGTAAAGCCGGGCCCGTCAACAGCGCCTGGTGGCTTTTGGTTTTCTCCGCCGGGCTTCCAGGCCATCAATGGCCGGATCAGATCGGCCAGCCGCTCCAGAATATCGATCCTGACAGCACGTTTGCCGCAGATCTTGAAGCCAACCATGCGATAAATGTCTGGCAGAAAGGTGGGATCAACCGGAACCGAGGTGCGCCCGGCCGCTGACATGGCCGGAATTTCTTCGCGTCCCGGCAACTCATCGTCACCCTTGTGAAGCGCAAACAAATCAACCAGCAATTTGCTGGGGGCAGGCTTCAACAATGCCGGAACGAAAATATGAAACGCCCCGAACCGCACGCCCAGTTGCCGCAAACCGGCACGGGTCTCCTGATCCAGTGCCTTCACATCATCAGCAACATCAGCACGCGCCAGAACGCCGTGGTTCTCTGACAGGCGGAACGCCATGCCGCGGGCAATGCCGGAGAGGTTTTCTGCTTCCTTGAGATCGAAAAGCGGTTTCAGCAAAGTCTTGATGTGGGTGTCCAACCAGAGATCGAGGCGCGCCTGGATCTGGTCACGGGGTGCACCGTTCAATTGCTCATCTGCCAGCAACAATGTGCGGGGACGCAACATTTCTTCAGTGGCCAGTGCGCGGGCAATGATTTCACCGCGCCAACGGATCGAGCCGTCTGCTGTCAGGGTGAAATCCTCATTCGGGCTGAGCGCGGCTTTCGCCGCTTTCTTGCTGATGGCTTCAGCCAATGTTTTATCTGCTGCACCCCGTACGGCCTTGGCATCAACACCCTCCGCAGACGGGTCGGGCTGAAAACGGAAGCCGGATAATTGGCCGACATGATGGCCTTCTACCAGGACGTCTCCGGTTGCTGTAATCTCTGCATCAAGCATAGTCTTCTCTTTCAATTGCCGCATCAGCACACTTGTGCGGCGGTCAACAAATCGTTGGGTCAACTGATCATGAAGGGCGTCTGACAGACGGTCCTCGACAGCGCGGGTTGCTTCTTGCCATGTCCAGGCATCTTCGAGCCAGTCGGCACGGTTGGCAACAAAGGTCCAGGTGCGTATTTCAGCAATGCGTCCAGCCAGAGTGTCAATATCACCAACCGGTTTATCTGCGCGTTCCACCTGTTTGCCAAACCAGTCTTCGTCTATTTTGCCATCTTTTGCGACAAAACGGAAAATATGATTGATCAAGTCTGAATGCTGGGCCGGTGAAATGTTCTGATAATCAGGAATGCGGCAGGCATTCCACAACAATTCAACCCGGTCCGGACTGGTGACGAGGCTGGCAATTTCGGGGTCGCGTGACAGTCGGTCCAGAGCTTCCCAGTCCTGGGATGGCGGTGCGCGGGTCAGACCGGGCATATCCGGCGTGATTTCCAGACTTCTGCGCAGGCCCTCAATGGTTGAAAAATCCAATGCGCGATTGCGCCACTGCAAGATCTTGACTGGCTGAAAACGATGGTTCTCAATGGCATTCACCATTTCCTCGTCAAATGAAGGAACAGCATGGGATACGCCAAAGGTCCCGTCGCTCAAATGACGCCCGGCGCGTCCGGCGATCTGGCCGATTTCAGCAGCGTTGAGTTTGCGGAACTGGAACCCGTCATATTTGCTGTCTGCGGCAAAGGCGACATGGTCGACATCCAGATTGAGGCCCATGCCGATGGCATCGGTGGCGATGAGAAAATCGACATCGCCATTCTGGTAAAGCTCAACCTGCTTGTTCCGGGTTCGTGGGCTGAGAGACCCCAGAACCACTGCCGCGCCACCGCGCTGACGGCGGATCAACTCGGCGATTGCATACACTTCATTTGCTGAAAAGGTGACGATGGCCGACCGGGTTGGCAGTCGCGTCAGCTTTTTCGATCCGGTGAAGGCCAGCACCGACATGCGTGGACGTGTGATGACATTCACACCCGGCAACAGCTTTTCGATGATGGGACGCATGGTCTCTGCGCCGAGCAATAGTGTTTCCTGCGTGCCACGCAGATTCAGCAGGCGGTCGGTGAAGATGTGGCCGCGATCCAGATCCGCCGCCAATTGAATCTCGTCAATGGCTGCGAATGCGCATTGGGTGTAGTTCGGCAGTGCTTCAACCGTGCAGACAAAATACCGCGCCGCCTTGGGCATGATCTTTTCTTCACCGGTGACCAATGCCACGTTTTCAACACCGGCACGGTTGACCAGTTTGGTGTAAACCTCCCGGGCAAGCAGGCGCAGCGGCAGGCCAATAATTCCGGTTTCATGACCGAGCATTCGCTCAATGGCGAGATAGGTTTTACCGGTGTTGGTCGGCCCAAGGACAGCCGTTACATTTCGGTTCTGCAAGCGCGTTGGTGCTTCGGGCATCGCCGTGTTGTTGGGGAAGGCATCAAACAGGGCCAATGAGGTGCCACTTTCTTTCATGCGGGACAAACGCACACATCTTTGAAACGATGGTTTGCGCGTTCAGCCGGATTGTAAGTTTGACGCTGCGTTAATCTGCAGTATCGGGCGGGTTGATAGCACTCGCAAGGCTTGTTTGCTAGTCGGAGTCTTGCCGTGGCGTGAAATGATGCACGCCGCTGGTGAGATTCTTCTGGTCCGGGTCCGTCCAATGATTGATGAAAACTGTGAATCCCGCCAGCTTGAGACCGACATTAACAAAAGGAACCATAGCGGAACAAAGCGTGCCCGAATCGCTGATTGCCTGAGGTTCATCCTTTGTTCACCACAATACATTGTGGTTTTGGCTGGTGGTAACACAAGAGTTTGGTTTTGAACTGCTTTCCCGGGCTGGATGGCGACGGGTTTGTTTAGATTTTCGTTTCAAAATGAAACGAAGTGGTTGGACTGCGACCTGTTCAATTCACACGATTTCGTGGCAATGTTAAGAAATGGATCAGTTGGAGAACAGATGGGCGACGAATCAGTGACCTGATCAGGTTTCCGATTTGTTCTCACCATATGATGGGATATCGCGGTCGAATTATACATCATGCAGATCCAGTGCACTGGGCCAATGATAATGGCCAGCAGTCCCGCCCAATTTCGTTAAGGTTTTGGTTTCAAACTGAAACAGAAGATCGCGCGTGATTTGTTGATCTGTGCAGGCGGCAAAAAATCCATAAAACAGCGTTTGCTGCTTTTACACATTGGCGGCTGCCCGCAATGTGTGGAAGAGAATCAGAGAGTTCCCAAGGAAAACCTTGACGCATGGCTGCGTTCTGCCTTATGACCGCTGCGAATTACCTCCCTATACGTTCGGGTGCACTGCGCAGGGGTCTGTTAGGACCTCACATTGGTGGTTTCCAATAGCCTTTGCCTGAACTGGTTTTATTAAAGCCGGTTTTACCCAAACAGGGCGGATCGTCGTTTAAAATATTTCGAAAGGTTTGTGCCATGGCACGACGCTGCGAATTGACCGGTAAAGCGGTTCTGACAGGAAATAATGTAAGCCACGCGAAGAATCGTTCACGTCGGCGGTTTTTGCCAAATCTGTGTGATGTGTCTTTGACAAGCGATACGCTTGGCCAGCAGATCAAGCTGCGGGTTTCTGCAGCTGCACTGCGCACTGTAGAGCACCGCGGTGGTCTGGATGCCTTTCTGGCCAAGGCGAAGGATGCTGAATTGTCATCCGAAGCTCTGCGGGTCAAAAAGCTTATCGCCAAGAAACAGCCTGCACAGCCTGCAGCCGCTTAATTCGGCTGTCTGCCTCCGTCGGGTCCTTTCAGGGCTCTGTGGGGATTGCTGTTGGTTTATGAGACGCGCTTCATCGGATGATGCAGCGCGTTTTCTGTCGTGTCCAGTTATGTGAGAGCTTCACCCTTGTCCGCATCAACACATATGTCGTCCAAACTGGTTCTGGCCATCATCGCAATGGTCGGTGTTGTTCTGGCTTCAAATTATCTGGTCCAGTTTCCAGTTGATCTGGTGGTCGCCGGTTTCAACATGGCGGATCTGTTCACCTGGGGTGCCTTCACCTATCCTATTGCGTTTCTGGTGACCGATATTACCAATCGCCGATTTGGACCAAACCGGGCGCGCATTGTGGTGCTCGCCGGTTTCGCACTGGCTGTCGTGCTGTCGCTGTGGCTGGCAACGCCGCGCATTGCCGTTGCATCGGGAACGGCATTCCTGATTGCACAATTGCTAGATGTGTCATTGTTCAATCGTCTGCGTCACAGCAAGAGCTGGTGGACAGCGCCTGTGGTGTCGTCGGTCACAGCCTCTGTGCTGGATACGGCGCTGTTTTTCACTCTGGCCTTTGCTGCCAGCCTGGTGGTTCTTGGGCCGAATGATGACTTTGCAATTGAAGCGGCACCGCTGTTTGCCCTTGGGGTCGAGGCTCCGCGCTGGATGTCCTGGGCATTGGGTGATCTGACTGTGAAAGTGGCAGCTGTGGTTCTGTTGCTGGTGCCCTATCGCCTGCTGATCGGTGTTATCCGCGAGGCAGGGTCGCAGCAGCCGGACGAGGCGGCGGTATAACGCCGAATTCTTCGGGACGCAGAGCAAATTCCAACAGCAATGTGCGCTGGAAAAAATTCATATTATCGTCTGAAATCAACAGGATGATGGGTGTTCCATTGGCGTCGACGCGGACAGCCATGCCTTCCATATTGTCGATTTGATGGGTGAGATCTGCAGTCATCAGATCAAGACCGTCAAGCGTCATTCCCGTGGCCAGGCCCTCGGGTGTGAAATCGGCTGCCGAGATACGTCGTATCCGCACGGCACTGCCGAGGGTGAGCGAAAAACGACGCTCCAGTATCAGCAGATCGCCATTGGGAAGAAAGTCCGCATCCGTGATATCGAAATCGCCGCGCCGACGGATCTTGAACCGACGGGACTTGTTGCCGCTCAACACCCAACCTGAATGATGGCCTCCCGACAGAATGCGTTCGCCGATTGCAATCAGCGAGCCTTCGAAGGCTGAGCCATCTGGCGGAACCGCAATGGCTTCAATGCCACGATTTCCCTTGATTGAATTCAGTGGCGCGCTTTCTGCCAGAATGGAAGCTGGTGCGAGAAAACCGTATTTTGCCATATCGGCCGAACGCACTTTGCCCTTCTGTCGTTCAAACGAGATAATGACCCGCCCTTTGGACCAGGCCAGACCTTCAGCATCGGCATACCATTTCCGACCCTTGTTCAGGACGGCACCCTTTGCATCGCGGATTGGGCCGACAATCGAATTGTGAAGACCGACAATGCGACCGTTTTCCCGCTTGATTTCAGAGCTGAACCACTGGCCGACATCGCTGACCGCCAACAGTCCCATGCCATCCTGGGTCACAATGATGCCGGAATATCCGCCAAACTCTGTCTTGCCCGAAAGCACGACACCGCCGAGGAATCGCAATGCACCAAAATTTATTTTGTCACTGCCGACAATAAACTGATCAATGGGGTCATTCTTGACTTCAGTGGCTGTGCCACCGTCCACTGACCATGGAAGCGTCTGTGCCAGAGCGGGCAGGGAGGCGACAGACAACAGCAGGCTGCCAAGAGCAAGAATGGCAGTCCGCAACATTGCGGGCGTGCTTCGCCTATCTGCTTTTTGTTCTGCGCTTGTTTGCATCTTCGTCAAACAGCTCCACTAGCTTGTCGGTCATTGCTCCGGCCAGTTCCTCGGCATCGACAATGGTGACTGCACGGCGGTAATGCCGCGTGACGTCATGCCCGATACCAATGGCCACCAGTTGTACCGGCGACCGGGTTTCAATCTCTTCAATGACCTGATGGAAGTGTTTTTCCAGGTAATTGCCGGGATTGACCGACAAGGTTGTATCATCAACCGGAGCCCCATCTGAAATGACCATCAGAATACGACGACTTTCCGGCCGGCCCAGCAGGCGCTTATGCGCCCAATCCAGAGCTTCACCGTCAATATTTTCCTTCAACAAGCCTTCGCGCATCATCAGGCCCAAATTGCGGCGGGCACGACGCCAGGGGGCATCAGCGGATTTATAGATGATATGGCGCAGATCATTGAGGCGTCCCGGCATGGCGGGCTTTCCATCCTTCAGCCATTTTTCCCGAACCTGACCACCTTTCCAGGCGCGTGTGGTGAAACCGAGAATTTCCACTTTCACACCACAGCGTTCCAGCGTGCGCGCCAGAATATCGGCGCAGGTGGCGGCAACCGTTATGGGCCGACCGCGCATGGAGCCGGAATTATCCAGCAGCAAAGTGACAACAGTATCCCGGAAATCAGTGTCCTGCTCATGCTTGAAGGAGAGCGGCGCTGTCGGGTCTATGACGATGCGTGTGAGGCGTGAGCTGTCCAGCACACCCTCTTCCAGATCAAACTCCCAGGAGCGGTTCTGCTGCGCCATCAATTTGCGCTGCAAACGGTTGGCAAGACGGGACACAACGCCCTGCATGCTGCTCAGCTGTTTGTCGAGAAAGGCGCGCAGACGTTCCAGTTCGGCAGCATCACATAAATCTTCTGCCGCAATGGTTTCATCAAATTCGCGGGAATAGACCTTATAGGCTTCATCATCCTGACGCATGGAGCGCGGTGTGTTGGGTCGTGTGGTCTCGCCGGAATCATCCATTTCGGCCGAGGCATCATCGTCATCATCTGAAAAGTCTGCTTCCCCGGCTTCCGATTCGCCAGCTTCCTGATCTTCGCCAGTGGCCTCGCTCTGGCTGTCGGTTTCAGCGTTGTCACCATCGCTTTCATCAGCTTCGCCTTGGGCCGCATCATCGCCGCCGTCGCCATCATCGCCGTCATCATCATTCTGGTCGTCGCCGTCGGCACTGCCGTCAAAATCATCGCCCATGCCAAAATCTGTCAGGACATCACGCACGCCATCGGCAAAAGCGGTCTGATCATCGAGAACATTGCCCAGCTCAGACAGATGATCACCGGCTTTCTGGTCAATGATGCTGCGCCACACTTCGACAAGATCATTGGCGCTTTTGGGTGGTTTCTGGCCCGTGATCTTTTCCCGCATCAGCAGGGCCAGAGCGTGCTCCAGCGGCGCGTCCTGAGTCGATTCAATGGTGCCGTATTCCGCCTTGGCGAATTTGTCTTCCAGCATGGCAGACAGATTCTGGGCAACGCCGGACATGCGTTTTGCTCCCAGAGATTCGCATCTCGCCTGCTCCAGCGTGTCGAAGATCAGGCGCGCAGTTTCACTATTGGGAGCGCGCCTGGCATGCAATTCGGGATCGTGGGCGGCAATGCGCAGCGCCATGCTGTCGGCCATGCCGCGTGCTGTCGCAATGTCCTGTGATCTGGCACCGCGTGGCGGTTCCGGCAAGCGTGCACGCCCTGGCGCCAGGCTGGGCCTGTTGGCCGCAAATGTGACTTCCAGCTCAGCTTCGCCAGACATGGCGCGCATGGTGTTTGCAACGCTGCGCTTGAACAACTCGGTTGCTTCTGCCGCTTCCTTGTTCGCGGCAGCACCCTGACCAGATTTACGCTGAGGATGAGCCATCGCTATCAGCTGGTGCCCAGAACCAGATTGGCAGATGATTCAGGCAGCTCCACGCCAAAGCAGCGCTGATAGAATTCGGCAACCAGAGGCCGCTCCAATTCGTCGCATTTGTTGAGGAATGTGACCTGAAAGGCAAAGGCCAGATCATCAAAGATGGCTGCGTTTTCGGCCCATGTGATGACCGTCCGCGGGCTCATCACGGTGGACAGATCACCATTGATGAAGGCGCTACGGGTCAGATCAGCCAGACGCACCATGTTGGAGACTGTCTCACGGCCTTCCTCGTTCCTGTATTGCGGTGCCTTGGCAAGAATGATGTTGGTTTCCTGATCATGTGGCAGATAGTTCAGCGTGGTGACAATCGACCATCGGTCCATCTGGCCCTGATTGATCTGTTGTGTGCCGTGATACAGGCCGGAGGTGTCTCCCAGACCGATTGTATTGGTCGTGGAGAAGAGGCGGAAACACGGATGCGGGCGAATGACCTGGTTCTGATCCAGCAGGGTCAGTTTGCCTTGCAGTTCCAGAATACGCTGAATGACAAACATCACATCGGGGCGACCGGCATCATATTCGTCAAAGACCAGCGCGATATTGTGCTTCAGCGCCCATGGCAAAATGCCATCACGAAATTCGGTGACCTGCTGGCCGTCGCGAATCACGATGGCGTCTTTGCCGATGAGATCGATACGGCTGACATGGCTGTCCAGATTGACCCGAACGGTCGGCCAGTTGATGCGCGCTGCAACCTGTTCGATATGGGTTGATTTTCCAGTGCCGTGATAGCCTGTCACCATGACGCGGCGATTGTGGGCAAAGCCCGCCAGGATCGCCAGGGTGGTGTTTTTGTCGAACAGGTAATCGGGGTCCAGATCCGGCACGTATTCATTGGCCACGCTATAGGCGGGAACCATCAGATCGCTATCGATGCCGAATGTTTCGCGCACGGAAACCTGAATGTCCGGCATGCCGGAATCCGGCGTTGCAGGGGACGTGGAAAATGCGGCTTCAGTCATGAATGTCTCCAGCGCGACCGGTATGGCCGGCTCATAAGTTAGTGTCGTCAGTTGAGTTCAGATCCCGTGGATGGGTATCAGGACCTAGCAGAACCCTGCGGCCTTGAGGTAATTATAGGCCTGAATAATCTCGCGCAAGCGATCTTCTGATCCCTTGTCACCCCCATTCACATCAGGATGGTGCTTCTTGGCAAGCTCCTTGAAGCGTTTTTTGATGTCATCTTTGGTCGCAGTGCCATCCAACTCCAGCGTTTCCAACGACTTTTTTTCCACATTGAGCAATTTTCGGCCGCGTTGATTTGGGCTTTGCTGCTCTGAGGCTTTTGCTTTCTGGCGGGCACGATGGGCCATGAATGCATAGGGGTCATGGGATTTGGCCTGGCTTGGACCATCCTTGCCATTGACGCCCATCTTCCAGGTTGGACGATGCCCGAAGGATGCATCCTTCTGGTATTTGGCAATATCGCCATCTTCCATGCCGGAAAAATAATTGTAGGTTTTGTTGTAATCGCGCACATGGGTCAGACAGAACCACAGATAGTCATTGTCCTTGCCACGGCCTTTCGGGGCCTTGTGGGTCGCGATTTCAGAACAGTCCGGATGCGAGCACAGCGTATCCTTGGCTGGCTTTTCTTCAGCCGCCATTTTCTTCCGCTTGCGTGCTTTAGCGGGCGAAATGCGTATTTTGTCGAACAAATTATTGTTAGCGCTCATAGTGCTCTTACAGACCGAATGATAAAGGCGAATCGAATGATTTCAGAGTTGAAAAAAACTGAGGCAATGTTGTGCCGCTTTGCGGCCTGTGTTTCAAGACCTTACGACAGTGTTGACGCATAAAGAATGAATCATATGGGTTGTTACGGGAGCGCATGGAATGTCCGTCAAAGAAATAATTGAAGAAAAACTCACACAAGCATTTCGCCCGACTGCCCTTCAGGTTGTAGATGAATCGCATCTTCATGCGGGTCATTCAGGATGGAAAGAGAGCGGTGAAACACATTTTCGTGTCGTAATCACGGCGCCGGACTTTGCCGATATGAGCCGGGTTGCACGCCACCGCGCCATCAATGAGTGCCTGGCAACCGAGCTGGACGGTCCGGTACACGCATTGGCCATTCGGGCCGAAGCCAGCACATAGAGAGCACCAATCGGCACTCTCCACGTGCAGGATTTGGTGGTTTACTCAGCCGGGATTTTGACTTCGTATTTTCCCTGCAAAGCCTGCAATTGCTCGGAAAAACGGTCGCTGATCACCAGATTGCGCACCTGTTCTTCAACCTGTGCCAGTTCCGGCAAAGGTGCGCTGCCCTTTTCATAGACCTGAATGACATGCCATCCAAACTGGGTCTGAACCGGTTCAGTGGTGATGCCGTCCACTTCCAGCGCAAAGGCTGCGGCTTCGAACGCCGGGACCATCTGGCCTTTTCCGAACTGTCCCAGATCGCCACCATTGGGGCCACTGGGGCCGGTGGAGCGCTCTTTGGCAAGGGTTTCAAAATCTGCACCGCCCTGCAGTTCTTCGATGATCTTTTTCGCTTCATCTTCTTCCGCCACCAGGATGTGACGGGCGCTGACAGTTGTTTCCGGAGTGATCTTGGCCATTTCCGCATCAAAGCGGGCCTTCACGTCCTCATCGGTCACCTTGTCAATGATTTCCTTCTCAAAGAACGCATTGCGCAAAGCGCGGGCTTCCATGAGCTTCTGGCGCCGGGTGAATTTTTCGGTATCTTGCAGCTTCATTGCCCTGGCTTCCTGGGCAAAAGTGTGCAGATCGATCATCAGTTCAATCAGCTTGCCGCGCTTTTGTGCCTCTGGCACGTCTGACAGCACTTCGGCAAAATCTTCTCCGGCGATGGTCAGGTCGAGTTCGGTGACTTCAGCCTCTCCGACCGTCAGAACCACCGAGGCGGGATCAACCATCGTTTCCATTGGCTTTTCAGCGGCGGCGGTGTCCTGGGCGCGTGCTTCATGACCAATGCCGACGGCAAGAAGTCCGGTCAAAACGCCGGTCAGGGCAAGAGTTGTGAATGAATGGCGGATGGCCAGCATAGTGTTTTCCTTATAGCTCAGAAGAGGTCAGATTTGCCTTTGGGGGCAATAATGGCCGCCAGCCATAGACCATTTTTCGGCAGGGCGCATCCTTATCATTTCGTCATTTTCCGGAATCATGACCGTAAATTGCTGAAAAACCGATCAGAATTGTGTGATATCAGCGTCTCCGGACCCATGAAGATGGCTTAGCGCGTTGACATGCCCCATGGCCCCTCTTATCTGTCAGCCGTTATTACAATCGCACGCCGCAATGTTTCTCGGAATTTGCGACCACATAGAAATTTAAGGAATGGCACATGGTTGGCCTCGGCTCCCTTGCCCGGAAAATGTTTGGCTCTGCCAATGATCGACGCGTAAAATCTTTTCAGCCCAAAGTGGATGCTATCAACGCGCTGGAACCAGAAATGGTAGCGCTGAGTGATGAACAATTGCGCGGGCGTACGGATGAATTCCGTCAGCAACTGAAAGATGGCGTAAAGCTTGATGATTTGCTGGTGCCCGCTTTTGCAACAGTTCGCGAAGCAGCGAAACGAACCCTTGGTCAGCGGCATTTCGATGTGCAGTTGATTGGCGGTATGGTGCTGCACGAAAACTCCATCGCGGAAATGAAAACCGGTGAAGGCAAGACGCTGGTCGCCACCCTGCCGGTGTATCTCAACGCCCTGACCGAGCGCGGCGTCCATGTCATCACCGTGAATGATTATCTGGCCTCGCGTGATGCGGCCTGGATGGGTGAAGTTTACGAGTTTCTGGGTCTGACCACCGGGACCATTGTCCACGGTGTGGATGATGCGGGCCGCAAGGCCGCCTACGCTGCCGATGTGACCTATGGCACCAATAATGAATTTGGCTTCGATTATCTGCGCGACAACATGAAATCGCAGATCGACCATATGGTTCAGCGCGGGCATTATTTTGCCATCGTCGATGAGGTGGATTCCATTCTCATCGATGAAGCGCGGACACCACTGATCATCTCCGGACCGTTGGAAGACAAATCCGAACTGTATGTGCAGATGGATGCCTATATTCCTGATCTTGGCGATGCAGATTTTGAACTCGACGAGAAAGCGCGCAGTGCAACTTTCACCGAAGAGGGTACGGAAAAGCTTGAGAAGACTCTGACTGAAGCCGGCATGATGAAGGGTGATTCACTCTACGATGTGGAGAATGTCACGCTGGTTCATCACCTCAATCAGGCGCTCAAGGCCCACAAGCTGTTCCAGCGCGACAAGGATTACATTGTCCGCAACAATGAAGTTGTCATCATTGATGAATTCACCGGGCGCATGATGCCGGGTCGGCGCTTCTCCGAAGGGCTGCATCAGGCACTGGAAGCCAAGGAACATGTCGCGATCCAGCCGGAAAACCAGACGCTGGCGTCGATTACCTTCCAGAACTATTTCCGCATGTATGAAAAACTGGCCGGGATGACCGGAACAGCTTCGACCGAAGCGGAAGAATTTGGAGATATTTACGGGTTGGGCGTGGTCGACATGCCAACCAATCGGGATGTTACCCGCATTGATGAAGATGACGAAGTTTACCGGACCGTGGAAGAGAAGTATCGGGCCGTTGTGCGCGATATCATCGAAGCGCGTGAGAAGAATCAGCCGGTTCTGGTCGGCACCACCTCCATCGAGAAATCCGAATTGCTCGCCGAGTTCCTGAAAAAGGAAAAAATCAAGGATGTGCAGGTTCTGAACGCCCGTTATCACGAGCAGGAAGCTGCCATCATTTCGCAGGCCGGTGTGCCTGGGGCCATTACCATCGCTACCAACATGGCTGGTCGTGGAACGGATATTCAGCTTGGTGGCAATCTGGATATGCGCATTGAACAGGAATTGTCGGATCTTCCCGAAGGTGAAGAGCGCGACGCTGCGATTGCGAAAATCAAAGCCGAGATTGAAGACAAGAAGCAGAAGGCACTGGCTGCAGGCGGCCTCTATGTCATTGGCACCGAGCGCCATGAAAGCCGGCGCATCGACAATCAGTTGCGTGGCCGTGCTGGCCGTCAGGGTGACCCGGGCCGGTCGAAATTCTTCCTGTCTCTTCAGGATGATCTGATGCGCATTTTCGGCTCTGACCGCATGGATGGCATGCTGCAAAAGCTGGGCCTTAAGGAAGACGAAAGCATCGTTCATCCCTGGATCAACCGTGCGCTGGAGAAAGCCCAGCAAAAGGTTGAAGCCAGAAACTTTGATATTCGTAAGAATATTCTGAAGTTTGATGATGTGATGAATGATCAGCGCCGTGTGATTTTCGAGCAACGGCTTGAATTGATGCGTGACGAGGATCTGTCTGAAGCTGCCGCCGATATGCGCCACGATGTGGTGGAGGCATTGGTTGCCAAGCACATTCCTGAAAAAGCCTATGCCGAACAATGGGATGGCGCGGGTCTTAAAGAAGATGTCAAAACCAAGTTGAACCTTGATTTGCCGATTCTGGAATGGGTCGAAGAAGACGGTATTGCGGATGAGGAAATCCGTGAGCGTCTGATGCGCAAAGCTGATGAGTTTTTTGCTGCCAAGGCCGCGCGTTTTTCACCTGAAATCATGCGTCAGGTTGAAAAAGCCGTGTTGCTGCAGACGCTGGACCATCTGTGGCGTGAACATCTGGTGCAGCTGGATCATCTGCGTCAGGTTGTCGGTTTCCGTGGCTACGGCCAGCGCGATCCGCTGAATGAGTACAAGGCGGAAAGCTTCGAGTTGTTCGAGACCCTGTTGCTGAGCCTGCGTGAGTCTGTGACCATGCAACTGGCGCATATTGAATTGTCGCGTGAATTGCCGCGCATGCCGGAAGATCCGGATGAAAGCGAAATGATCGAGTCGCGACCTGACCCTGTGACGGGTGAGAATACAGCCGACAATCCGGCAAATGTGGATCCGGATGATCCGTCCAGCTGGGGCAAGGTGGGCCGAAATGAAGCCTGCCCATGTGGCTCGGGCAAAAAATTCAAACATTGCCACGGGCAGTTTGCATAATAAAAAACCCGGCTGAAACAGCCGGGTTTTTATTGTTTGTTTGGGTCGCTCATCAGAAGCTGTAGCCGACTCTCAGACTGCCGTAAAAGTGCTGTTGGTTTTCGACATCAAATTCGAATTTACCGTGTTCACCACCGACTTCGCCTTTGATGGAAGCGTCGGTTCCACCTTGGTATTGATAGCCGATGGCTGCTCCGAGTTGGAGACCGCTGTGGAACAATCTGCCTGACCGGGCTTTGAGTTCAATCCCTGCCAACGGCGTGACAAAGGTCTTGGTTTCCTTTTCCCTGGTGCTGCCAAACCCATTTGTATAGTCCAATTCCAGATCAATCTGTCCGACACGGGCACCCACATATGGATTTAGGGAGAATTGTACCGCGCCAAAACAGTCGCAAAAATGTTCGTAAAAAGGTAAGGATATACCGGTGTAGGCAGTGATGAAATTGTTTACCGAATAACCCAGAACACCGCGGTGGCTCGTAAATCCGTCAGTCGTCTCAAGTTCTTCTTCTTCCTGATTATGAAGCCCGGCATTTCCAGCGAAATTTACAAAGCTCCAGCCACCTGCAAAAAATTCCAGATTGTCATTGACTGGAATATTGACTCTGACATCAAGACCAGCGCGCGCGCTGGTTCCATCCGCATCGGCTGAAGCGGAATCTACATAATAGCTATCTCTGTATTTAATTCCCGCATTCAAACGCGTAATGCCAAAATCCGGGGCTATTTCTAAATAGGGCCGTTACAATTGTGTTGTTGAGGCGAAGGTGGGTTCCTGTTCTCCCTCAAGCGCTTCAATTGGCGGGTTTTCCTTGATCTTTGCCTGAAGGACTTCGAACCGACTTTGTTCCGCAGCTGTTCGGTCACCCTTGAACGCAAGATCTGCATATTCATTGAGCTCGGCCTGACTTGGAGGTGCTGTCTGTGCATAAGCTGCGGTGCCACTAACACCCGCTAAAGTCGCGGCAGCAATTCCCATGCCAACCACGGTCCTGAAAATCGAATTTCGCATTTCCCCACCCTGAAAATTCGTTAATGAAAGTTAACAAATGCCACAAATGGCCCGAAAACACAAGGTTTCCGCCATTTCAGAGGGGTTTTGGGGACGGCGTCCTGATCCTGTTCGAAGGGCGCGATAGAGTTCGATGGGTCAAGTTATTGTTTTTATTTCAAGACTCCGCGCTTGATTTGATCCTGTTCGATAGACTCAAACAGGGCTCGAAAATTACCTTCGCCGAATCCTTCATCGCCTTTGCGTTGTATGAATTCGAAAAAAATGGGCCCGATCACCGTTTTCGAGAAGATCTGCAGAAGGATTTTGGTCATGCCGCCATCAATGACGCCTTCGCCATCAATCAGAATGCCATGTTTGCGCATGCGATCCAGCGGCTCGGCGTGCCCCTGCACCCGATCTACCGACTGATCATAATAGGTGTCCGGCGGCTTTGGCATGAAGCGCAGTCCATTGGCCGCAAGTTCATCTACGCCATCGTAAATGCGCTCGGTGCCGACGGCAATGTGTTGAATGCCTTCGCCATTATACCTCTTGAGATACTCCTCGATCTGACTTCTGTCGTCGGTCGATTCATTCAGGGGAATGCGGATTTTGCCGCAGGGTGATGTGATCGCCCGCGAGACCAGTCCGGTCAGCTTGCCTTCAATGTCAAAGAAGTGGATTTGCTTGAAATTGAACAATGTCCTGTAGAAATCCCACCATTTATCCATGTTTCCGCGAAACACATTATGTGTCAGATGATCGAGGTAATAAAAGCCGACCCCTTCCGGTTTTGGATCGGGCGCACCCAGCCAGTTGAATTCAGCCTCATAGGCTGATCCCTTGTCGCCATGGCGATCGATGAAATACAACAGCGAGCCACCGATGCCGATGATCGCCGGCGCTTCCAGAACCTTGTCGGTGCCAGTGTATTCTTCCGCGCCATTGTCCAGAGCATGTTGTAGTGCGTGGGCTGCATCGACCACCCGCCAGGCCATGGAGGGCGCGCAGGGACCATGTTTCTCGACAAATTTCTGACCAAATGAGCCGGGGTCACCATTCACCAGGTAATTGATGTCGCCCTGCCGCCACAGGCTGATTGCCTTGGTTTTGTGGCGTGCAACTTCGCTGTAGCCCATCTTTGCAAACAGGTCTTTCAGGACCACCGGGTCTTCATGTGCGAATTCAACGAATTCAAAGCCATCAGTGCCAGCTGGATTGTCTGCGCTGATTTCTGCGACAACATCGTGCGGAAACGGTCCCATATATATTCTCCTGTTCAAGATGATCAGATTAGCGCATATGGCTTGCGTATTCCTCGTATTTCATGCAGGAAATTATCTGAATATGATCAATTCAACGCATCAAAGAGAAAGATATGCAGGAAAGTGGCATTGATGAATTTGACCGGAAAATCCTCCGGGCGCTGCAAAAGGACGGGCGCCTGTCGAATGCTGATTTGTCTGACAGGGTGAATCTGTCTGCCTCGCAATGCGCGCGTCGGCGGGTGCGGCTGGAAGAGGGCGGCTGGATCAGTGCCTATCATGCGGTGCTTGACCGGGAACGGCTGGGCTTTGGCCTTGTCAATCTGATCTCTGTCACGCTGTCGACCCACAATCGGGACAATGCCAGGCAATTTGCCAAATTGATCGGGGGGTTGCCAGAGGTCATGGATGCCTATGCGCTGACAGGCGAAATGGACTATATGCTGAAAGTGATCACCAAAGATCTGAAGAGCCTGTCCACTTTCGTAAATGAACATTTGCTGCCACATGAAACGGTTCAGAATGTCAAAACTGCAATTGTGCTGGAGACAATCAAGGAAGGTGGCGGTCTGCCTCTGTGATGCAGGCTCAGTGCGGGGTTGCAGACAAAACACTGGATAGTTGCAAAAACTGCTGCCATGTTGGCAGCCACAAACACAGTGAAACACGCTGTGCCGAAAACGGGAAGCAATCCAACGGATCCGGATGCCAGAGTTTCAGGCTGACCGGATATGATTGCGTTGTCCGACTGTGTGACAATAATGAGGAGGATACCAAATGCTCAATCGCCGATTTCTGATCAACTCTCTGGGTGCTGCCGCAATGGCTGTTGCGGGCCTTGGCGTCGCTACATCTGCCAGTTTCGCGCAGGAAGTTACCCTGCGGATGCATCAATTCCTGCCGCCACAGGCCAATGTGCCAAAGCAGATTCTGTTTCCCTGGGCCGAGCGCGTGGAAAAGGCTTCTGACGGGCGCATCAAGGTTGAGATTTTTTCAGCCATGGCGCTGGGCGGCACGCCACCACAATTGATCGACCAAGTGCGGGATGGTGTGGTGGATATCGCCTGGACTCTGCCGGGGTATTCGCCGGGTCGTTTTCCGCGCACGGAAGTGTTTGAACTGCCGTTCATGATGACAAATGCCGAAGCCGCATCGCGCGCTTATTGGGAATTGTTTGAAGATGAAATGAAAGACGCGGATTTCAAGGATTTTCATATCCTTGGTGCCTGGGTCCATGGGCCCGGTGTGATTCATGCCAAGGGTGATGGCGTGCGCAGTCTGGCTGACATGAATGGCAAGAAACTGCGTGGCCCAACCCGGGTTATCAATGATCTGCTGAAAGAAGCGGGCGCAACACCCGTGGGCATGCCGGTTCCGGCCATTCCCGAAGCGCTGTCAAAGGGCGTGATTGATGGAGCGGTTATTCCCTGGGAGGTTGCACCAGCCCTGAAGATTGTCGAACTCGTTGACACGCATACCGAGTTTGGCGGCGATCATGCGCTTTACACAGCGACCTTTGTTCTGGCCATGAACAAGCAGCGCTATGATGCCATGCCGGATGATCTGAAGGCGATCCTTGATGCCAATACCGGTGCCGAGTTTTCAGCGCTCGCGGGTCGGTTCATGCAGGAATATGACGCGCCTGGCCGCAAGATTGCGGAAGAGTCGGACAACACGCTGGCGCTGATTGACGGCGATGCGCTGGCAGATTGGCACAAGGTGGCCGACGCCGTGACGGCACGCTGGATTTCGGAAATGGATGCAAAAGGCATTGATGGACAGGCTTTGCTGGACAAAGCCAAGGGGCTCATTGAAAAGAACTCCATGTAACCATGCACATGACAGGACGGGTATCGTGATGCCCGTCCTGTTCCGATTGCCTTTGGTGGTCAGCATCTATCAGAAGTGACCCGACCATGTATTCAGCACTGAACCGTGCAGCCTATGCCCTGAGTTTGCTGTTTGCATTGCTGGGTGGCTTTGTGCTCGTCATCCTCACATTACTGACTGTGGCCAGTGTCACAGGACGCGCCCTGATTCCGCTTGGCCTTGGCCCAGTGCCAGGGGATTTTGAACTGGTGGAAGCGGGCGTTGCCTTTGCGGTGTTCGCCTTTCTGCCCTGGTGTCAGCTCAATCGTGGTCACGCCAGTGTGGAAATCCTGACCCAGTTTCTACCACCGCGTATTGACCGGTTGCTGGATGTGACGATTGAGCTGTTGATGTTCGGCGTTGCCGTGCTGCTGTTCCGCCAGCACTTTCTTGGAACGCTCGACAAGACGCGTTATGGCGAGACCACTTTCATTCTTCAGTTTCCGCTATGGTGGGCCTATGCAGCATCGCTGGCTGGCGCGGTTGTTGTCGTGCTAGTGGCCGGGTTCTGTCTGATGCGCAGTTTCAGGCTCATGCTGCATCCGGAGGCAACGGCATGAGCAGTTTTGAAATTGGCTTGTGGTCGTTTCCAGTGCTGCTGGGGCTGATCTTTCTGCGTGTGCCGATTGGCCTGTCGATGCTGCTGGTGGGGCTGGGGGGCAGCTATGCCATCAATGGCACCACGCTGATGGCGTTTGCCCAGTTGAAGAACCAGACCTATGGCACGTTTTCCAGCTATTCCCTGTCGATTATCCCGCTGTTTTTGCTGATGGGTCAATTCGCGACATTGGGGGGGCTTTCCAGAGCCCTGTTCAAGGCAGCAGAGGCCTGGCTTGGGCATCGCAAGGGTGGCGTGGCCATGGCGGCGGTCGGTGCCTGTGCCGGGTTTGGTGCCATTTGTGGCTCATCTCTGGCAACGGCTGCCACGATGGGCCAGGTGGCCCTGCCGGAACTCAAACGCTACGGCTACTCACCTGCGCTGTCGTCCGGTGCATTGGCCGCTGGTGGCACGCTGGGCATTCTCATTCCGCCCTCTGTCATTCTGGTGATTTATGCCATCCTGACCGAGCAGAACATTGCAAAACTCTTTATTGCCGCTTTTATCCCCGGCATTCTGGCGGCTGTGGGCTACATGATAGCGATTGCGATTTATGTGCGCATTGCCCCTGAATCCGGTGGGATGCGGGACCGGATGCCCTATGGTGCCCGGTTCAAGTCTCTCGTTCCTGTCTGGCCCGCCATGCTGGTGTTTCTGGCTGTGGTCGGGGGGATTTACCTTGGCGTTTTCACGCCAACGGAGGCGGCTGCCGTCGGGGCTTTCGGGACGGGTCTAATTGCCCTGTTTAACGGTGGATTGACCTTCAAGGCGCTCAAAGGGGCAATTCTGGCGACGGCTTCGACAACGGGTATGGTGTTCTTCATCATTCTTGGTGCTGCTGTGTTCAACGGATTTCTGGCGTTGTCACAGGTGCCGCAGGAACTGGCGAATTATGTGCTGGAACAGAACATCAATGCCTGGACGGTTCTGTTGAGCATATTGCTGCTGTATCTGTTGTTTGGATGTGTGATGGATTCTCTGTCGATGATCCTGCTGACAGTCCCGATATTCTTCCCGATTGTGTCCGGACTGGATTTTGGCATGACCACCGAGGAGTTCGCTCTGTGGTTTGGCATTCTGGTGCTGATTGTCGTGGAGGTGGGGCTGATCACTCCGCCTGTGGGCATGAATCTGTTTGTCATCAACTCAATGGATAAGGACACGCCGATCTCTGCGACCTATCGCGGTGTCCTGCCATTCGTCCTTACGGACATCGTGCGTGTTGGAATTCTGCTCAGCTTTCCGTTGATCACATTGGCTCTGGTGCGTCTGCTGTATTGAGACGCATTTTGAAAAGAAGAAAGCCCGCCGATGGGGATCGGGAGGCTTTGAAGGTGGAGCTATCTGGCTCGCATCACTGGATCATGGGCCATTTTGTTGTTGGTCTTGGCGGCCATGTGGTCAGTGGTGTTGGTGTGAGCGGTAAAGCTCAGATCCCGCCGCCCTGTTAGGGGTTTCAGGCGACGGGATCCTTCTCGCAACAAGCGTATCTGTTGCGTTGTTCGGCTGACTTATTTGCCGGACAGGTCTTTGGCCAGACCAGTGTAACCTGGGGTCATGGCATCAGGGGAGCTGTCATTGGCCGGGTTGTACACGCCGGCATTAGCGGCAGTTGCACCCAGTGCAATGGAGGAGAGGATCAGGATTGGAGCTGCGATCTTGCGAAATGTCATTTTATTATTCCTTGTTCTTGATTGACGTTTTTTCGTCGTCCCGGTTGCCGGTCGTCTCAACTGTTGGGGAGGGGTTCAGCTTGAGACAATCGGCTTCCGGTGAGGGTGTGTTGGCTTATTTGCCGGACAGGTCTTTAGCCAGACCAGTGTAACCTGGGGTCATGGCATCTGGTGAGCTGTCATTGGCAGGGTTGTAAACGCCTGCATTGGCAGCGGATGCGCCCAGAACGATTGAGGAGAGGATCAGAACGGGAGCTGCGATTTTACGAAAAGTCATGATTGTTTTTCCTTCTTGTTGATTTTCGAGTGTCGTCTTGCTTGTGTTTGTTGCGAGTGGTGTTGGCCTCTCGATGAGTTGGATTTAGGGAAAAGATTTCGGGATTTAAACGGCAACAATCCGTTCGCAAAACCTGAACATTCACAGACGCGTGAGGCGATCAGAGCGAAACCGCAGAACTCTGCCGATGGTGTTTTGCGATCTCACAGAAATGCGAGAGCACCTCACAATCCTGTGTATGGGTGTGACGAAGCTGTGTTTGAAAAATAACGGGAAACCGGCTTGAACTGTCAAAAACAATATCAAAGCATCAACGCAGATCATGACTCTTGTGCTGGATTCGGTGGCAGGTGAAGGTGTTTTTCTCTGAGTGGGTTTGACCCGGAGTTGAGATGAGAAGGAGAAGACCATCATGAATGCGAGACCGCAGCCGGATTTAGCTGAATCGGTACCTGATACAGTCAGATATTATCTTGATCGCATTGACCAGATTTTGTTGCGGCTTGATCGTGAGGAGGAGGCGGAGCGGCTTTTATCAATTCGCCTTGCCCCGGATATGCTTGACACCGGTTTCAATTTTGCCATCGCCATCGGATTTGCTGCGCGGGCTTTGTGCCCTCCTGTAAAGATAGACGTGCCGGATATACCGGACCAGCATACGACGGAAAGCCTGCTCGGCTTTTTGCAGGAGGTATCAGACCTGATCGCCCCGATCACCACCGCCGATTTTGGTGCCACTGTCTCACACAGGGCTGGCGACGCTGACCTGGTTCAGGATACAGCGGAGTATGTCACCTGTTTCGCGCTGCCCAATATGATGTTTCACTTCGGTGTCGCCTATGCCGGTCTTCGTCATGGCGGTATGAAAATCGGCAAAGCTGACTTTGACGGATTTCATATTTACAGAAAGGAATAGACTGAGCGACGAGCAACGGCATGATCAAAAGTCTTTTCTAGATCGATAACAGCAAACTCAAATTTGGTGTAACAAATCAGAGCCAGATGAGGGGAACGTTTGTCCAAGAATTCAAAAGCATTGTTTCTGTCAATCACCCCGAGGAGTGGATGCACGAATGGGTAACCACAAAAATAGGACTTAAACCAACAATACCCTTCCTTAATAATTCTCAGCAGATATTCACACGAAATAGCATCCTGAGGAAACTGATGAAGACACTTTGGCTCTATAGCGCCTTATCCCGGTTTAAGTTTCTGAACTATCGGTCAAAGATCATGGTGGTTGCCTTCACGGGCACTCATATTCCGCTCATCGCAATCGTCGCTCATATTGCTTGGCGATCGACTGATAACTGGCAAAGTTTTCTCAGCGTCTTGTCAACTGCGTTGGTCGCGACGTTGGGCGGCACTGCCCTGACACTTTTGGCACTTATTCACCTGCTTCGGCCCATTATTCTGACGTCGCAGGCTTTGCGGGAGTACGGTCAAAGCCGAAAAGTGCTCCCCTTGCCAACCCATTTTGATGATCAGGTCGGAACGTTGATGGCTGATACAGTCTCGACACTCACCGATCTGGAGGAAGCACGTAGAATACTGGAGCATGTGGATGCAGATACAGGGTTGGCGAATCGGACCAAGCTGATATCGGAAATTGCCGCCGCTGTAGAGGCCGGAAAAATGTATCGGGTCTGTGTTGTTGTCTCCAATGGCTATCAACGGGTTGCGACCACAATGAACCAGGGCCACGCTGACAAAGTCATGAAGATGATTGGCGATCGACTTGACGCGTTTTTAGGTGCAGATGCCGTATTGGCCAGGATTGCACCGGGGCAGTTTGCATTTTTGTCTTTTGAAGACTTTCTGCAAGAAGGTCAGAGCCTCAATGCGCTTCGGAGTCTTATTCAGGAATGCGGCGGAAAGCTGTCGCTGGGCGATGTCAATATACAACCAAACCTTGCCGGAGGTATCTCAACCTATCCGACTGACAGCTCCGATCCGGAGGAATTACTGGATTTTGCAGCTGCTGCATCGGACCTTGTTGGCGCCCGTTCGCCTGTCGCTGCCTATCTTCCCCAAATGCGGGTAGATGCATTCGACCGCTACCGCGTTGAGGAAGATATAAAACTTGCCTTGAAGCGTGACGAGTTTGAGTTGTACTTTCAACCGGTTGTTGCAGCCGACGAAGGCCGGGCTGTTGGTGGTGAAGCTCTTATCCGTTGGAACCACCCTGAAAGGGGTTTGGTTCGTCCTGATCAGTTTATCCCGATTGCCGAGAGTTCCGACCTCATCTCAGAAATTGGACTTTGGGTAATGGACGCGGCTTGCAAGCAGGTCGGAGCGTGGCAAAATAATGACCAGCGCGATCTCAAAGTCGCAATTAATCTTTCCGCACGACAGTTTCACGACCCTTTACTGTTGGATCATGTCAAGGGTTTCGTCAATGATCACAAGATAGACCCACAGCAACTTGAAATTGAGTTGACAGAATCCTCACTTATGGATGACTTCGACCAAAGCCGAGTCATTTTTGGTGGATTACGTGATCTCGGCGTTGGTATTTCGATTGACGATTTCGGTACGGGTTTTGCCAGTCTCAGCTATCTTCGCAGATTGCCTTTCAATAAATTGAAACTGGATCGCGAGTTTGTCGATCAGGTAGATACCAAGCCAGAGAGCCAGGCTATTTGCAAAGCGCTTATTGCGCTTTCCGAGGGATTACATCTCGATGTTCTTGCAGAAGGCACTGAACGGGCCGAAGAAATCACTTATCTCCGTGAACTGGGCTGCAATCTGTTTCAGGGATACTATCTGTCAAAACCTGTTTCGGCGAATGATTTTGTTGCCTCAATTGAGCAGGGTCGTCTCCGCAGCCTATTGGAGAAAGCCGCAAAAACCGAACTTCGCGCCGCGTGAAATTATTTTCATTTCGGGGAGATGCAGTTTGTTCAGACCGAACCCGGCAAATTTCTGTTTGAGAGAACGCCTGCTTCCAATTTTTGGGTTGCGCGCGGCATATGACTCTTGTCATCGCTTCAGCGAACGGAAATAGGCATCCCAGCTTTGATGTTGGCGCCCGGTGACTGTTTCAAAGTCACTTGATTTATCAAAGGCACCGATGCGGATTCCGTCATAGATACCGGCGATGATCGATCCAATAAATTCACCCAGTTCGTTGATGCGGTCATCGCGGTAGTCGGGAACCGACACCGGGCGATAGGACAGCTGCGTGCTGAAAGTCTGATTGAGAAATTCGGCCAAACGGGTTTGCGTCATGACTTCGCCGTGAAAATTATGGGTCTGGCCGTCATGGTCAGACTGGCTCAACAGGCACGCATAGGCCATGGCGAGTTCAGACCAGTTTGTGTATCCGCATTTTCCCTCGCCGGCACAATTGACGATCTCGCCCTGCGCTTTGTAGGTCTCGATATACTCCACGTCCGGTTCGATATAGATGCCGTTTCGGCCGATGGCGCAGTCCAGTCCGCCGTTGCGGATGTCGGCTTCGGTCTGTCGATTGCTTTTCACGACGGGTGAAAATCCGGTGCCCTGTTCAGGGCCCTGGATGCTGGTGTAGACGATTTTCTTGGCCCCGGCCGCCCTGGCAGCATCGATCACATTCCGGTGCTGCTGAATCCGTTCATCGGGCGGTGCCATGCCGGAAACGAGAAGCACTGTGTCGATCCCGTGAAAGGAAGCCTTCAGCTGTTCAGGATTGTTGTAGTCACCAGGCCGTATTTCAAGTTCGAGCGCTTCGGCATTGTCCGGATGAGGTGCAAGACCAATGACTGGTTCAGTGGTGGTTCCACCAGTAAGCTTGCGCGCTACGGCGCGTCCAAGATGACCCGAGACGGCAGTGACAGCGATTGTCAAAGTTCTGATTTCCTGATTTGGACTGCCTCAACGAAGGCAATCTCTTGACCTGAAAGGGCGCCATCGCGGTTATTGACCGTTCGGGGTCAGGTTTCCGGATGGCGCCAGTCAGCTGTTTATGCGTTTTTCCGTGCCACAGACGGTGGCGCATCAGGCCAGGCCGTATGATCGGTATCCAGATCCGCAAACTTCTTGGGGTCGAATACCGGCCGTTTGACACCGGCGGCCAATTGTTGCCGGAAGTCGGTGATGATCCGCATCGCCACCGGGAACAGCATCATCAATGCCAACAGATTGACCACCGCCAATATGCCCATCATCGGATCTGAGAATGAGAAGATCGACGTTGCTCCCGGTGCAACAGCCCCGAGGAATACGATGCCGACAATGGCAATGCGCAGGATGTGTACAGCCATTGGATTGCTGGTCATGAATGTCAGGGCATTCTCACCCAGATAGTAATTGTACATGATGGATGAAAAGGCGAACAGGAAGATCGCGAAGGTCAGAAAATACTGCGCCCAGCTACCGACGTGGCTGACCATGGATTGCTGCGTCAGCACCACACCGTCGACACCTTCCGCACCCGGCTGATAAACGTCTCCCAGAAGGATCACGAATGCCGTGCAGGAACAGATGATGATGGTGTCGATGAAGACCGAAAAGCTCTGTGTGATGCCCTGGCTGACAGGATGCTTCACATAGGCCGTTGCGGCCACGTTCGGGGCAGAACCAAGTCCAGCCTCGTTTGAAAACAGACCGCGCCGCAAGCCTTGTGCAATCGCAGCGCCGATGCCGCCGCCAACAGCTTCGCGAATACCAAACGCATTTGCCACAATGTCCCAGAGGACGGCAGGAACGTCAGTGATGTTGATGATGACGATGACCAGAGCCATTGCGATATAGCTGATGGCCATGATCGGAATAACGATATCGGCAGTCTTGGCGATCCGATGGATACCGCCATAAATGATGAAGCCGGTGGCTATGGCCAATGCGGCACCAGTGTAGACGCGCGGGATTTCCAGGCTGTCCAGCGCTGCGCCGGCTACCGTATTGCCCTGAAAGGCGTTGAATCCGATGGCAAAGGAGGCAATCAGACAGACTGCATAGATGATGGCGAGCCAGCGATAATTTTCGCCCAGTCCATGAATGATCGTGCGGGCCGGACCACCGCGATAATCGCCTTCAGGTGTGGTTCGTTTGTATAATTGCGCCAGACTGGCTTCGATCAGCGCGGTACACATACCCACCAATGCAATCATCCACATCCAGAACACGGCACCGGGGCCACCCGCCGTGATAGCGACGGCCACCCCGGCAATGTTACCACCGCCGACACGTCCGCCAACGGAGACAAACAGGGCTTCACGTGCACTGATCTTGGTTGGATCAGCTGTTTCTCCCGTGCCCAGGAGAACTCCGAACATTCGTTTGAAAAAGCGGAATTGCACGAAACCGCTTGCCGTTGTGAAAAAGGCACCGAAAATCACCAGGATCGGGATCAGCGCCCAGCCCCAGGTCAGATCGTTAATAAGATTGAAAATCGGATCCAGAAAGCTCATCAAACACAGTCCCCAAATTGTTGCGTTTTGTAACCAGACTGTTGTGAGCCTTTACCATTTTTCTAACCAAGTCCAGACCATCTCTGGAAAATCAAGTAAGTGTCTCTTTTATAGATTCATTTGCTCTGTGATGCCGCAAATCCGGGGCGTTTGTGTTGTGCAGGGGAAGTTCAAATGGTCAGAAAAGCTCGATGCTGAAAATTGAACACTGTAATCCACCGCACATATCTCCAAAAGGATGAAGAATATTGCAGTATCTGGACGGTCCGTGGCGGATTTTCAGTTTCTGATCCCGCATAAGAAGAAAGCCCGCCGATGGGGATCGGAAGGCTTTGAAGGTGGAGCTTTCTGGCTCGCATCACTGGATCATGGGCCATTTTGTTTTTGGTCTTGGCGGCCATGTGGTCAGTGGTGTTGATGTGAGCGGTGAAGCTCAGATCCCGCCGCCATGTTAGGGGTTTTAGGCAGCGGGATCCTTCTCGCAACAAGCGTATGAGTTGCGTTATCCGGCTGACTTATTTGCCGGACAGGTCTTTGGCCAGACCAGTGTAACCTGGTGTCATGGCGTCAGGGGAGCTGTCATTGGCCGGGTTGTAAACGCCTGCAGTGGCGGCAGTTGCACCCAGTGCAATGGAGGAGAGGATCAGGATTGGAGCTGCGATTTTGCGAAATGTCATTTTATTATTCCTTGTTCTTGTTTGACGTTCTTCGTCATCCCGGTTGCCGGTTGTCTCAACTGTTGGGGAGGGGTTCAGCTTGAGACAATCGGCTTCCGGTGAGGGTGTGTTGGCTTATTTGCCGGACAAATCTTTGGCCAGACCAGTGTAACCTGGGGTCATGGCATCGGGTGAGCTGTCATTAGCAGGGTTGTACACGCCTGCATTGGCAGCGGATGCGCCCAGAACGATTGAGGAGAGGATCAGAACGGGAGCTGCGATTTTACGAAAAGTCATGATTGTTTTTCCTTCTTGTTGATTTTCGAGTGTCGTCTTGCTTGTGTTTGTTGCGAGTGGTGTTGGCCTCTCGATGAGTTGGATTTAGGGAAAAGATTTCGGGATTTAAACGGCAACAATCCGTTCGCAAAACCTGAACATTCACAGACGCGTGAGGCAATCAGAGCGAAACCGCAGAACTCTGCCGATGGCGTTTTGCGACCTCACGGAAATAGGCGATCACCTCACAATCCTGTGTATGGGTGTGACGAAGCTGTGTTTGAAAAATAACGGGAAACCGGCATGACCGGTGATGATAATCCGCATTGCTGTCGCTTACAGTATGGGTGAAGATGGCCTGAAGCAAAACAGTCATCAGGAAACTATTGTGTCAGCGCAGTTCTGCCGAGACCCATCAGACCCATCTGCCTCTCTGGTTGAACGTCTGTCTCTTATGCCTTCTGCGTCCGGCCCCCTCGACGGTCTGAGTTTTACTGTGAAGGACAATATAGATATTGCAGGCCACAGAACCTCTTATGGAAGTCCAGCCTGGCGAGATTCTCATCCGGCGCCAAACCAGAACGCCCTTTGTGTTGACCAGCTTCTGGCAGCAGGTGCTCGCTGCAACGGTAAGGTTGTGGCAGATGAATTCACTTATAGTCTGGATGGCGAAAATCCGTTTTTCGGCACTCCTGTCAATGCAAAAGCGCCTGACCGAATTCCCGGTGGTTCATCAAGTGGATCTGCTGCATCCGTTGCAAGTGGGGTGGCTGAGTTTTCGATAGGGACGGATTCGGGCGGCTCGATCCGCGTTCCTGCAAGCCTGTGTGGTGTCTGGGGCATGCGACCGTCTGTTCACCGCATCTCCGAGGCTGGTGTTCTGCCCTTCATGCCAAGCGTCAGCACGGTTGGTGTCTTGGCAGATCGCCTCGATCATCTCGACAAGGCAATCCGTGTTCTGCTGCGTAGCGGAAAGCGCCCAACGGCATCGTTGCAGCGTATCCTTGTCTTGTCGGATGCCATGGAGATTTCCGATGAGGCCGTTCGCATTGAAGCCAACGGCGCACTTGCGCAGATTTCGCGCCGCACTGGCATTGAGCCTGAGCCAATCAGTTTTGGGCAGATTATTGGCCGCGACATGCCTCTTAGTGCCTGCAATGAAAAAGCCTTGCGCATTTTGCAAACGCTGGAGTTTCAAAACACGGTTGGAAACTGGATAGAAACCAACGCACCGCAGATGGGTCCTGCCTTTTCAATGGCCTATGAAAATGTTCGTGGCTCTGATCGAATTGCGGCTCTGGCCAGTCTGGATCTTTGTGAACGGTTTTTCGAAGGCATCCAGAGCTTTATCACGCCTGGTACGGTGATTTGTTTCCCGACAACGCCCGTCATCGCTCCTTTGAAGGGAACTCTCAATACAGCAGAATCGGCGCTGGATTTTTATGACCGGACCATGGCGATGACGGCCTTTTCAGGCGTCGGACGTTTGCCGGAACTTTCGGTGCCCATTCTGACCGTTGACGGGTGCCCGGTTGGGTTTTCGATAGCAGCTGGACATTATCAAGACGAGTTTCTGCTAAATGCCGCTCAAGAGGTGCTGGGCTGATCTGGGCAGATGTGTTGGTGATGTCGGGCAATCGCGCACCTGCGTCAGGTTTGCTGACTCAGTTTTTCAATTGGCACGCAGGCGGCCACCATCTCTTCGGAAAACAGGCGCATGCGGCGATTGAGACGACGGTCTTCGGCGTGCACCAGGAAGATTCCCCAGTCGGACACTGAAAGGTCGGGTAAGGTGGTCACCAGATCACCGGCCAGAATTGATGACTGGCAAATGAAGTCGGGCAGTCTTGCGATTCCCATTCCGTTCAAGGCCGCTTCCAGAAGGAACACGCCGGAATTGGAGTTCAAGGCTGGTTGAAACTTGATGGATTGGGCTTTTCCTGATTCATCCTCGAAATCCCAATGCGCCCGTATGGCTGTCCCGAAATGGAGCAGGCTGTGTTTGCTCAGATCATTCAGGGTTTTCGGGTGCCCGTTGCGCTTGAAGTAGGAGGGTGCTGCGCAGAGCTGGTGGCTGGTTGTTCCAATCCGCTTGGCTACCACATTTGGTTCAAGCTTCGACGTGATCCGGATTGCAAAATCATAATTGTCGCGTGACAGATCGATCAAATGGTCGTCGAAATCAACGGTCAGCTTTATTTCAGGGTAGCGGGTCTTGAACGCCATCAGGGCCGTGTTGAGAAACGAGATGCCAAAATCCCGGGGCACCGAAATCGTCAAGGGACCGGCCAGGTTCTGGGGCGCATCGGTAAAATCGTTTTCGATCTCATCAGCATCATTCACAATGCGAACGGCGCGCTGAAAAAGCTCCAGCCCTGTGGCCGTTACTTCCCATCGACCGGGTTCGCGGTCAATCAACCGGCTTCCATAGCGCGTCTCCAGCAAGCTCAAGCGTCGGCTGACCGCGGACTTTGCGATGTGCAATTTTTCTGCGGCTTTGGAAATGCTGCGGTTTTCCACCACGAGCGCAAATAAGCGCAGATCTTCAATCTGTCCCATGGGGTTCTCTATTTTCGAACGGATATGCCTAAAATTGACATCTTAACAATAATACTAGAACACGCCATATGCACAATACAATTCACAAAACCCAGGAAAAAGCGTGTCCCACATTGTCTTCAAATCGAGCTTCCATGCTGCAATTGCGGCTTCTGCCCATTGCGGCAAATCATCTTTTGACCAATCGAAATCGAGGCGCTGAATCATGGGACTTCTGCAAGATGGAAAATGGGTTGATCAGTGGTATGATACCAAGAAAAGCAAAGGTCGCTTCGTGCGCAAGGCACCGAGTTTCCGCAACTGGATCACACCGGATGGCTCCGCTGGTCCGAGCGGTGAGGCTGGCTTCAAGGCAGAACCCGGACGCTACCACCTCTATGTCTCTCTGGCCTGTCCATGGGCACACCGCACTCTGATCTTCCGGGCGCTGAAGGGTCTGGAAGACATGATTCCGGTTTCGGTCGTGCATTGGTTGATGGGCGAGAATGGCTGGACCTTCAAGGAAGCTGACGGAACGGTGCCGGATGCGGTCAACGGGGCTGATTTCATGTATGAAATCTACACGTCTGCCGACGAAAACTATTCAGGCCGCGTGACGGTCCCGGTATTGTGGGACAAGAAGACCAATACGATCGTGTCCAATGAATCGTCAGAAATCATCCGCATGTTCAACTCTGCCTTTGACGGCATTGGCGCGGTGGCCGGGGATTATTACCCGGAACAAGAGCGCGATGTCATCGAGACATTGAACGAACGCATTTATGACACGGTGAATAATGGCGTTTACAAAGCCGGATTTGCGACGACACAAGAGGCCTATGAAGAGGCCGTGAATCCCTTGTTTGAGACGCTTGACTGGCTGGACGAGCGCCTGTCGAACCAGCGTTACCTGACAGGTGCTACCATCACGGAAGCCGATTGGCGCCTGTTCACCACTTTGGTGCGGTTCGACCCGGTCTATTTTGGCCATTTCAAATGCAATATCCGCCGCATAACGGACTATCAGAACCTGTCCGGCTATGTGCGTGATCTGTATCAGCAACCGGGTGTCGCGAAGACCGTGAATTTGGAACACATAAAGAACCACTATTATTCCAGTCATGAAACAGTGAACCCGTCCCGCATTGTTCCGGTCGGTCCGGATGTGGATTTCTCTGCGCCCCACACCCGCGGTGAACTTGGCTAGGAATTGACTGGTCGCGATCCAACCGTTTCCCGCATTCCAATAGGCCAAAAGGAGGCACTCGACATGCAGCAGATCAAGTTGAGACAGGGCGCATTGCCGGATGACATGCGTATTTTGCTGGATGCCTATCCGCGGGAAGCATGGGATGCACACCCCAATTTCAGACAGGCCACACGCAACTGGCTTGGGGCTCACAACATGTTTCGTCGGCTGAGTGAAACCGTTCGGCGCGACACAGAGCATTTTCTCGACGGGACGCTGGAGGCTGAAGATTATGCGGCGCGCCTGTCCTATCGTGGCAATTCGCTGGTCGGCAGTCTGCACGGGCATCATGGATGGGAAGACATGGAATATTTTCCGGAACTCTCCGCTGCCGATCCACGCTTTGATGCGGGTCTGGAAATTCTGGAACAGGACCACAAGGTTCTGGATGAAGTCCTGGACGGGTTCGCCACGGCAGCGATACGCACCCTGGAACTGGCCGATCTTCAGGATGCAACAGCGCGCGACGTGGCCGGCACGGTGCACCAATCTGCCAGCGCCATCGAAAAGCTTCTGGCGCGTCATCTGGTCGATGAGGAAGATCTGGCCGTGCCGATCATCATTCATCACAAACTGCGTGGCTGAACAGCGCGTTGCAAAACGGGGTCCGGGCCCTCGTAGAAGTTCGTTTGAAAGGAAGCAATTTCATGTCTCCCACATCTGATAATTCGGTAGATACCTCTGTGGAGGAGACACAATCGAACGCCGCAAAGCGCCGGGCCAAAGGGGAATTCGTCCGGGGTACAAGCGGGTTTCGCAGCATTCTGGGTGAAGATCCGGATTTTCCGGCAGAGCCGGGGCGTTACCATCTGTTCGTGGCCTATAATTGCCCATGGTGCCACCGCGTCATACTGGCGAGAAACCTGCTGGGTCTTCAGGATTCGATCACGCTCGACGTCGCATTTCCCAGCCGGACAAATGAGGATGATCCTGCCGGACCGAATTTCTGGGAGTTCAACCCCGCCCGCACTGCAAGCCTGACCGGTGCGTCATTGCCGGAATGCACTGCCGAGACGGCAACAGGAAAGGGTTTTCGGCTTGTCCAGGAGATTTATGCAGCAGAAGGGTCCGATGAGGGGTCAGTACCGGTTCTCTATGACAAGAAGACCAGACGGATTGTCAATAATGAGAGTGCCGAGATCATCCGGATGCTGGGCCAGCAGGCAGCGGCGCTGGGCAGTCGGTTGTCCGGCGCTGACCGCCCACAGCTTTACCCGCAAGACAGCGCTCTGCGTGCAGAGATCGACACGCTGAATACTGCAATTTATGGTGACATCAACAATGGTGCCTACAAGGCCGGTTTCTCCTCCAGCCAGAATGTTTATGCCGCAGCCTTCAACGGCTATTTTGCCGCGCTTGAAACTCTGGAACAGCGCCTTGCGACAGACGGCCGTCCCTTTCTGACCGGCGACCATTTTACCGAAGCAGATTTGCGCCTGTTTCCAACGCTTTTCCGCCATGACCCGGTGTATTATGTGCGGATGAAACTGAACGGGGCCAAAATTCTGGACTACCCGCATCTGTGGCGGTGGCTGTGCCGCGTTTACGCACTTCCGGGTGTGGCGGAGAGCAATTCTCTGGTGCATTGCCGCCAGGGGTATTTCGGCCGGTCGTGGAACAATGTCGTGCCACTGGGGCCATTGTTGCCAATGCGTTATCCCGAAGCTTATGAGCACCCCGAACTGGCAGGGTGATTGTCCAGGCGGTGCCGAACTGATACCATAGAAATAGCGCATTCATGTGGTGTAATGCTGGCAATCGGTGAAACACAGAATTGGAGACCCTCATGAGCCAGGAAACGGTAGAGGCAGAGATCGTGAAAATCCTGACCGACGAGACATTGTCGAGGGAAGAGCAGATCAACCGCCTTGATAAAATGCGTTCGTATGTGCGGGCGGAAATGAGAGCTGCCACGGAAAGTTCCATGGTTGTCGACAATGATATCGGGCCGGAACTGAAGCAGCTCGATGAGGCGCTGGAGCGCCTGGGTTACACAGCCGTTTCTACGGAAGATAGCGGCGGAGCAACGCTGTAAATTTTCTTCATATCAAACAAAAACAACCGGGTTGATTGCCAACCCGGTTGCTCTGCGTCGTGCATGGATGGCGGAGTCGTGGCGTCGATCAGATGTAGCCGACAGGTGGCACGCCCCAATAATCGGTGAGTCGGCCTCCATAGGCCTTGTCATTCCAGTCAGGCTCGTCGTTTGTGGCATAGCGCGGTGCGCCTTCGAGGCGATCCTTATCCACATCTATCAGATATCCGTGTTTTTCCCTGTCATACCGTAACTGGTTCCAGGGCACAGGATGATAGTCTTCCCCGATTCCGAGGAAACCGCCGAAGGACATGATGGCGTATTGTGCCTCGCCGCTGTGCTTTGCCAGCACAATGTCGTCAATTTCACCAAGGTGCTCGCCCTGGAAATTATAGACTGCTGTCCCCTTTACCCTGGAAGCCGGGATGTTGTTCTCGTGCACGCTCAAATTTGACATGTGTATCTCCTCTTCTGCGTTGAGTTTATCTACATTGCGCCAACGCCTTCCCCATGTTCGAGGTTCCAGAATTTTTTGAAAATTTTGCAAGGAGGAATTGAATCATCCGTCGTTCACAGGACAGGTAGCCCTGCTGCGATCATGCTTCCATTTCAGCTGGGCATCTTCCTTGTTGGCGCTTCCGGATTTATCTGCCTTGCGTGTTCCTCATGAGCCTTGTCACGGCCAAAATAGACCAGGATATCACCGGGTCCGATCGGGTAATCTGCATCGATCGTTACGGTTTGTTTCGATCCGGCACTTTGGATGGCAAGCAATGTCAGGCCGTTGTGATCCATTGCGCTGAATGTTGTTGGAACGTCCTGTTTATAGGCGTGTTCGCTGATACTGTAGCCATCACTGATTTGAAAAACCCGGTGGAACCCACGGTGTTCGATGTCGGTGGTATAAGACAGAATTCGTGCCGTGATTTTGGACAGGAGGCGATCAAGCGACTGGTTCAGCATGATGACAAAGGTCATGATAACTGCAAACAGGATCATCAAAGCTTGAAACAGAATGGCCTGTCCGTGAGCGCCAACGCCTATGAACGCAACAATGAAGGTGGACGACACGGAGATGATGCCGAAATTACCGACAACCATCAGAGTGATGACAATACGCCGCCGGATCGGGTAATTGACGATCATCTCAGCTTCAGTGGTGGTGAAGCCGGTTCCGGTGAGCGCTGAAATGCACTGAAAACGGGCCACTGTTTCCGGTAAGCCGGTCAGCCGCATTGCAACCGTTGCCACCTTGATGATCAGCAATGAGATCATCAGCAGAATGGCGATTGTTAGAGCTGCACCCATGGATCATACCTCCTCGGCTGGATTGTTATCGCGCTGGAGCTTAATGCCGGTGGGTGTTACCCGCAAAACCTCCATAGGGAATTCCAGACAGATCAGACATTTCTCGCTTCCAGCTTGTCAAATCATCGCGATTGAAGTGTGAAAGATGGTCGTGTCCGCAGGCTCTGGCCATGACCTGCATCAACTCCACGGATGCTTCGAAGAAGTTTTTCAGTTGCTGGGCCGATTTTTCCACTATCAGGCGATTGACCAGATGTGGTTTCTGGGTGGCGATGCCAACCGGGCAATTATTGGTGTGACAGGCGCGCATGGCAATGCAGCCAATGGCCTGCATGGCAGAGTTCGATACAGCGATGGCGTCTGCGCCCAACGCCATGGCCTTGATGAAATCAGCTGGCTTGCGAAGGCCACCTGTGATGACCAGCGTTATATCACTGCGGCCTGCCGCATCCAGATGGCGGCGGGCGCGGGCGAGCGCAGGGATGGTTGGGACCGAAATATTGTCGCGGAAAATGACGGGTGCCGCGCCGGTGCCGCCGCCTCTGCCGTCCAGGATGATGTAGTCAACGCCGACAGCCAGCGCTGCATCAATGTCTTTCTCGATATGTTGCGCTGACAATTTGTAGCCAATCGGAATGCCACCCGTGCGGTCTCGAACCTGATCCGCAAAATCCCTGATCTGGCTGACTTCGGTCCAGTCGGGAAACCGGGAAGGAGAGACCGCCGCCTCGCCTTCCTTGAGACCACGCACTTGTGCAATTTTGCCAACCACCTTGTTTCCGGGCAAGTGTCCGCCGGTGCCGGTTTTTGCGCCCTGTCCGCCTTTGAAGTGAAATGCCTGAACCTTATCGAGTTTTTCCCATTCAAACCCAAACCGTCCGGAGGCCAGCTCATAGAAATAACGCGAATTGGCCGCCTGTTCTTCCGGCAACATGCCGCCTTCACCGGAGCAGATGCCTGTACCGGCCAATTCAGCCCCACGAGCCAGCGCCACCTTTGCTGTTTCCGACAATGCGCCAAAACTCATATCGGAGACAAATAGCGGAATATCCAGGATCAGCGGTTTTTGGGCATTGGGCCCGATGATGGTTTGCGTGCCCACCGGCGCATCATCCAACAAGGGAGGCTTGTGCAATTGCGCTGTCAGTAGTTGAATATCATCCCAGTCCGGCAATTGGGTGCGCGGCACACCCATCGCATCAATCTGACCGTGATGGCCTGTTTTTGACAGACCATTGCGGGCATAACCCTGGATGAGACCCTTATAGGGCTCCTCCTCGGTGCCATGGGCTGTATCCGCGTAAACACCGAGATACGCATTGCGGTTGAAGGGTTGCGGGTTTTTCAGTGCCCAGGCTGCAATCTCATCTTCATCCACCAAAATGTCATTCTGCTCGACCCAGGAAGTGAATTTGGGCAACACTTCGGAATTTTGATATTCAGACACCCCTGAATCCAGTCTGTAATCCCAATTGTGCACGCCGCAAATGAGGTTCTTGCCGCGGACAAACCCATCCGACATCAGTGCGCCACGGTGAAGACAGCGGCCATAAAACACAGCGATCTCCGCATCAAAGCGGACGATCACCAAATCCACATCTGCGACCAGCGCGTGCTCGGGCTTGCGGTCCTCAATCTCATCAAGTCTTGCAATTGGAATTTTCTTCATGAGGTTTTCTGATCCTTGTTCTGATGGTTTCGTGGCATCGATTTTCTGGCTTTCATGGTGGCATACAAATGAGCGCCGGGGGCTGCGCTGATGCCATGCAGCAATGCACTGATCCACACAGTATTGATCGCAATATTAAGCACCGGTTCGGCGAGGCCGGGATCAATTTTCGGGACGACAAGCAATGCAAACAAAGCTGTCGCCAGGCCTCTTGGGCCAAACCAGCCAAAGAAGAGGCGGGTCCTGGCATCAGCATCGGTGCCGATCAGTGACAGATAAACCGCCAAAGGACGCACGATGAACAGACTGACCATGATCAGACCAAACATCGGAAGGGTCAGATGGTTGAGCGCTTTGGGTATCAGGGTCAGGCCGAGAAGAAAGAAGGCGGTCCAGATCAGAAGCTGGCCTTCGCCCTCGGTAAATTCATAGACGAATTTGCAACGTCTCTTGACCACATGGCCAAATGCAAGACCGGCGACGAAAGCCGCGATGAAACCATTTCCGTCAATGGCAATGGCCATCATATAGGCAGTGCCGGCCAGAACCAGAGCGCCGATGCCTTCATAGGTGTCAGCGCTGGTTTTGTGTTGCTGTGCCCAGATCAGAATTTTTCCGCCAAGCAGACCGATGGCAGCGCCCATCAGCGGCCCGAATATCAATTGTTTTGCACCAAACAGAGCCCAATTGGTACCGCTCTGGCCTGAAGCTTCCACAGCCAGGCTTGCAAGCAAGAGGATTGCAGGTAAGGCCAGCCCGTCATTCAATCCACTTTCGACAGACAGAGCGCGGCGTACGCGTTCGGGAACGGACTCATTTGTCAGCACTGCCTGACCAAGTGCCGCGTCGGTTGGCATCAAAATGGCTGCGACCAGTGCCACACTTGCCAGCGACCATCCAGGCAAAAAGGGCCAGGCTGCCAGTGTACCTATCATCAGGCTCAGCGGCAGACCGACCACCAGCATGCGCTGCGGCCAGATATGGCTTTTGCGCAGTGTTCTCAGATTGATCTGGGCTGCATCGAGAAACAACAGGATAACCAGCGCCAGTTCCGCCACCAGATGCAACGCTTCTTCCGAACCTGCCTGGGGCATCAATCCGGTGGTTGAGAGCAGATAGCCAAATCCGAGAAACAGCATGGGTGCTGTTACCATGGTGCTGGAGAGGCGCTTTGCGAACATCGAAAATGCAAAGGTGAAGAGCGCCAGAAGCAGCAGACCGGTCATTGGTACGGGGCCTTCTGTTGTTCCGTTGCGGATTTGTCAAACCGTATCTGCATCGACATCCGATGATGATGCATTGCATAGCGGCCTGCGTCCGCTAACTTTTGTGTTACCTGCCAAATTATGACCTTTTCGGGTCTGGAATTCAGCGTCCTTCCACAACTCTAGGTCCGACGCCGTGAACTGTCACGCACCAACAATCTGGGTTCAATGCGATGGATCGTCTCCGGGTCTTTTGCTATATCCTTGGACAGAAGGTTCTGAATGACGTCTGCGGCAATGCGGCCGATGGCTTCGGAGCTGACATCAATGGTGGTGATCGGGGGGAGGGACTGTTCGGACAGATCATAGGCCCCGAACCCGCCAATGGCGATGTCATCGGGGATGCGCAGCCCCTGACGCTGGCATTCGGTCATGGCACCAAAGGCTGACAGGTCCGACACGCACATCAGTGCTTCGGTGTCGGGCCATTTTTCCAGCATGATGCGCATGGAATGGGCGCCTTCGCGCATGGTGATCGGGGGGCGTTGCTCGGCCACCATCCGGCTTGCGTCGAGACCATGGAATTGCAAGGCAGAGCGAAAGCCCTGTCGCCGGTCCTGACCACGTGTGTCGCGCGATGGATCACCGCCGATAAAGCCGATCTTGCGGTAGCCTTGTTCGACAAAATGATCGACCATCAATTTGGCGGCATAAGCGTTGGAAAACCCCACGACCTGATCGATGGGATGCTCTGGAAGATCCCACATTTCAACAACTGGCACGCCGCATTTTTCCAGCATGCGTCGACAGCGATCAGTATGGGCATGGCCTGTGACAATCATGGCTTCCGGACGGCGGCGCAGGAATTGCTCGACCAGCCGTTCTTCCTCGGTCACATCATAATCGGTGTAACCCAGCAGAACCTGCATATTGGCTTCCCGCAAGCCCTGTGTCAGTCCGCGCAATGTATCGGCAAAATTGGCGTTGTTAATGGAGGGTATGGTGACGGCGATGAAGCCGGTGCGGCGGGACGACAGGCCTGCAGCGGTGCTGTCCAGAACATAGCCCAACTCGTCAGCAGCCTTGCGGATTTTCTCGCGGGTGGCGTTGCTGACAGAGGTGTTTGGCTTCAGGGCTCGGGAGACCGTCATGGGTGACACACCGGCCAGACGCGCCACATCCATCATGGTGGGTTGTTTTGGGCCGATTGACATGGTGAGACTATGAATCCTGATTATCTGGGCCAAATTGCGAATACTGTTATCGATATCATCTGACGCTATTTTGCGGCAATTGGCAAGTTGTTGCCAATTCAGGTTCGGAGCGGCCATTGTTTATGACTGGAGGGGGGGCTGTATTTTACAGTGCCTTCAAACAGAGCAGGTTTGGCAATGAGCTCCTGCAGAATCGCGCTGTTGGCCCGGCATCCGGGTTGCATCGACTTGGCATCCAGAGCCAATTGCGTTGCCTTTGGCCACCACAGCGGCAATCTTGTCTTTGTCGACATCCAACACTGCCAACTGGTTTCCTGTTTCCAGCAGGCGTGTGCCAATTGCGCTGCCCATAATTCCGGCCCCGATGAGCGCTACCCTGTTGGACATGTCATGTCCTCTCATGGCCGGCGCTTTGCAGCGCGGCGATTGCGTTGGTGACAATGGTGTCGACCGGCGCATCAATATCTACGGTAACAGCATCTTCATCGGGTCCCGGTGGCTCCAGGGTTGCGAATTGGCTGTCAAGCAGGCTGGTTGGCATGAAGTGACCCGTGCGGGCAGACATACGACTGCGGATCAACGCGCGGCTACCGGACAGATAGATGAAGGTGGTGCGCTCACCCGCTGCGGCAGTAATGCGGTCCCGATAGACGCGTTTCAGTGCTGAACAGCCACCAACAACAATCCCGTCGCGTTGCTGCATTTCCCTGGCAAAGCGCTCAAGCCATGGCCAGCGATCGTCATCGGTGAGCGGCTCGCCACGGCTCATTTTCTCGACGTTTTCTGGCGGGTGATAGGTGTCGCCATCCAGATAGAGGCCGCCCAAACGTTTGGCCAGCGCCTCACCGATGGAGGATTTTCCGCAGCCGGCAACGCCCATCACGACAAACAGACGCGCAGTGTCTGGACCGGGTCGGGTCAGGGTTTGATCAGAGTGAGGCAGTGATGCCTCCATCGACGTAAAGGGTGTGGCCGTTGACGAAGGATGACGCCGCCGAACTGAGGAAAATACAGGCACCGACGAGTTCGTCCACATTGCCCCAGCGTCCCGCTGGTGTGCGTTTTTCCAGCCATGCACTGAAATCCGGATCGGCGACAAGAGCCGCGTTGAGCGGTGTATCGAAATAACCCGGTGCAATCGCGTTGACCTGCAGGCCATGCTGGGCCCAATCGGTGGCCATGCCCTTGGTGAGGTTGCCCACGGCACCCTTTGTTGCGGTGTAAGGCGCAATGCCGGGGCGGGCCAACACGGTCTGCACGGATGCAATATTGATAATTTTTCCGGCACCGCGTTTGATCATGTGGTTGGCAACAGCCTGTCCGACATTGAAGACAGTGGAAATATTGGTGTGGAGCAGTTTTTCAAACATTTCTGGCGGAAAGTCCTCCAGTGGGGTGCGGTGCTGCATGCCGGCATTGTTGACAAGAATGTCGATGGGACCATTGTCGGCTTCAAATCCGTCGACAGCCGCCTTCGCTGCGCCATGGTCGGTGGCATCAAAGGCCAGTTGGTGAACCTTGGGGCCGATCGAAGAGAGCTCGGCAGCAGCGCTGGCAATCCTGGTTTTGTCGCGGCCATTGATGATGATTGCGGCACCGGCTTCCACCAGACCCTTCGCCAATGCAAACCCAATCCCCTGTGACGATCCGGTTACCAGTGCGGTGCGTCCGGTCAGGTCAAACAGCTTTGTTCCAGTGGTCACTCTAACAGTCCTTTTAAATCTCGACAGGTGTCTGGTACTTCTGTATATGTTATCGATAACATCTTCAAGAGACTCTTTGTGGAAAATTGCGCTCCCGTGTGAGCCGTTGTGATTTCCGCCCAGCAAGGAAAGCCAGAAATCATGCGTGCCATCGTTATACACAAAGCCAAGGATTTGCGCGTTGAAGAGCGCACGGAAACCGCTTTACAATCCGCGCCCGGCCCTGGGCAAGTTGCCATCAAACTGGCGACAGGTGGGATTTGTGGGTCTGATCTGCATTATTACAATCATGGTGGCTTCGGGCCAATCACCCTGAAAGAGCCGATGGTTCTGGGCCATGAGGTATCCGGTTTTGTCAGTGCGCTTGGTGATGGTGTGGAGGGATTGGCGGTTGGCAATCTGGTGGCCATTTCCCCGTCGCGGCCTTGCGGAAGTTGCAAATATTGCGCAGAAGGCAAGCGCAATCATTGCCTCAACATGCGGTTTTATGGCTCGGCCATGCTGTTTCCACACATTCAGGGCGCGTTTCAGGAAAACCTGATTGCCGATGCCAGCCAATGTGTGAATGCCAATGGGCTAACCGCCGGTGAGGCGGCCGCCGCGGAGCCTTTGTCCGTGACGCTACATGCCACGCGCCGGGCAGGCGAAATGCTGGGCAAGAAAGTTCTGATTACTGGTAGCGGGCCGATAGGAACACTCTGCATTCTGGCGGCCCGCGCTGCCGGTGCAGCAGAAATTGTGGTAACTGATTTGTCAGATGCGGCACTGGTCTATGCCAAAAAGGTCGGTGCGGACCGGACCATTAATATGGCGACGGCATCGGATGGGCTGGAGGCCTATCATCCGGACAAAGGCTATTTTGACGTGTTGTTTGAATGTTCAGGTGCTGCGCCCGCGCTGGTGGCCGGCATTGCGGCGATGCGCCCGCGCGGCGTGGTCATGCAGCTTGGAATGGGAGGCGATATGACCCTGCCGATGCTGGCGCTGACCGCCAAGGAACTGGATTTGCGCGGTTCTTTCCGCTTTCACGAAGAGTTCGCGATGGCCGTAGAATTGATGCAAAGCGGACAAATTGATGTGAAGCCGCTGATCTCTCACACCTTTGGCATTGAAGATGCGGTGGAAGCGTTTGACGTGGCCACTGATCGTGGCCAATCCATGAAGACGCAAATCCAGTTTGCGAAAAGTGCTTAGGACTGAGGGAAGGTTTCTGCCCCGATTGCGGCAAGTGCGGCGTTGCCAACAATCACATCCTGCTCGCCGGTACCTGTTCCAACGCCGATCCCACCCAAAAGTTCTTCACCGATCCTGATGGGCAGTCCGCCGGGCAATCCGGTTACAGCGCCGCCGGTGGCTGCTGCAATACCGGGGCGGAAACCGTCGGGGATATTTGCGCTGGGTGCACCGATGGAAGCCGCAGTCTGTGCTTTGGCAAAGGCGCTTTTGCGGCTGAGAAATTTGGCACCGGTCATTCTGACTTCTGCAATCAACTCGCCGCTGGCATCGACAACAACGATACATTGGGGCTGTCCAATACGGTCCGCTTCATTGATGGCGGCGGTCAGCATTGCCATGGCTCCCTGATGTGTCAGTTGGGTTTTCGACGCGGTGAAACTCATGCTAAGGCTCCTTGCAGAATGCAGTCGGTTTGATATCGATATCGAACAATTAGAGAATTGATACGGAAAGGGTAAGCCCCCATGGCGTTTTTTGAAGTTCTGGATAAACCATTTGGCAGTTATGTGCTGGGAAACGCGCCGGTCAAGCAAATAGCCACCGGGTTTGACTGGGTTGAAGGCCCGGTCTGGTTTGGTGATGCCAATTGCCTGCTGTTTTCCGACATTCCCAATAACCGCATCATGCGCTGGATTCCCGGCGTCGGCACAAGTGTTTATCGCGAGCCGTCCAACTATGCCAACGGGCACACACGAGACCGGCAGGGCCGGTTGATTTCCTGCGAGCATGGCGCGCGGCGGGTGACGCGCACCGCTGCAGACGGGTCGGTGACCGTGATTGTCGACAGTTTTGAGGGCAAGCGGCTCAATTCACCGAATGATGTTGTGGTGAAGTCCGATGGCACCATCTGGTTCACCGATCCGCATTACGGCATCAAGACCAATTATGAAGGGTTCAAATCCGAGCAGGAACTGCCCTGCCAGGTCTATCGGGTTGATCCGGCCACAGGTGATATCGATGTCGTTCTGACGGATTTTGCCTGTCCCAACGGTCTGGCCTTTTCGCCTGATGAAGACAAGTTGTATGTGGCCGACACTGGCGTGATCTTTGATGAAAATGCCGAGCGCCATATTCGGGTGTTTGATGTGGATGCCAATAATCGTCTGAGCGGCGGCGCTGTGTTTCACAAAATCAGTGAGGGGTTTTCCGATGGCTTCCGGCTGGACAGTGACGGCAATGTCTGGTCATCGGCTGCCGATGGGGTGCATTGCATCAACCCGGCGGGCGCGTTGATCGGAAAAATCCTGGTTCCTGAACTGGTGTCGAATGTGTGTTTTGGCGGACGATCGAAGCATCAATTGTTCATTACTGCGACCACCAGTGTCTATTCGATCAGGCTTAACCGGCAAGGGGTGCAGTGGCCCTGATATTGTCAGGCAGTTGTAACCGGTACGAGCCGGGTTGGAACGACAACGACTTCCTTGCAGGGTTCGTCGCGCAATCGCGCAACCAGCATTTCAGCCGCCTGTTTTCCATTTGAGCAGCAGATCAATCTCCGGCTGGGGGCGCATCGATTCGGATCCGGAATGTCTGCAATCGCGCAGTTTCAATATCAAAGATGCCGCTATCCCGCGTCAGCTTCAGATTTCAGGCCGAAAAACCAGCAGGGCGGATTTGCCATGGAGTGTTCCGGCGTGCCGAGTGGCCAAGGGTTCAACCGTCGAGCCAGACGGCGAGGCCATCCAGCGTCTGCAGCCCGTATTCCACTGCTCCGAAGCCGATAACGACCTGACGCCGTTCGCGGGTGGGGTGGAGCTGGCGCAGTGTGACGACCGTCTTGCCGTCGCTCTGCTCATCGAACGTCACCGTGGTGCGGAAACGATCCGGGTCGTCCGGGTCGGGTGTGCCGTAGTCCATGACGATCCGTTCGTTCGGAACAATCTCCAGAAAGCGCATGCGGTTCTCGAAGCGCTGCTGCTGGCCTTCGAACTCGCCCACCATGTCGAACCGCCAGCTCCCACCCTCGCGGATGTCGGCCTCGTGGGTCTCGATGTCGAGCCCCGCCGGCCCATACCATTTCGCCAGCGCCTCGGGGTTGATCCAAGCGGCAAAGACCTTGTCGCGCGGGTGGTTCAGCAGTCTTACCACCACGACTTCGCGGTCCAGCGACCAGGTTTCAATAGGGTTTTTCATGTCACTCATCCTTCTTTTCGGTTTTGTCCAGATAGACTTCCAGCTGATCCAGCCGCTCTACCCAGCGCCGACGCTCCGCCTCCATCCAATCCATAGCCTGGTCGAACCGCTCTGACTCAAGCCGACACCAGCGGCTGCGCCCACGTTTCTCGCTGGAGATCAAACCGCTATCTTCCAGCACCTTGATATGCTGGGCGAAGGAGGGCAGCGCCATGTCGAAAGGCTCTGCCAAGGTGCTGACGGGCACCTCGCCATCGGCAAGTCGGGATAAAACCGCGCGGCGGGTCGGGTCGCTGAGGGCATGAAATGCAAGGTCGAGTTGTGTTGAATGATAAGGCATATGCCTTAGTAATTTAACTTGGACGGTGAGTCAAGAATATTAAGGTATTTACCTTAGTATTCCGGTCCTGCTGTCCTCATGTGTACATAGATGTCAGCTTCATCCACGCCGCAATTCAATATGGGATGCGGAGACGCTGGTCTTGTCTGAGCAGCAGATCAAACACTGGCTTCAAATTGTCGAACTCGGTGCGACAGGTGGTAATCAGATATTTATCCAGGGCGGCTGAAACGTCACCGAGATCCGACCAGACTGCGAGGCCCTTGCGGCGCAGCAGTGCTTCATGGGGATGATCCTTGGCGTAGCCGGATGGGATGCGTTTCAATTCCGGCTCATCCAGGCGGGCACCATTTTGGATCAAGCCTTGCAGAATTGCTGCGATCTCATCGCCTTCAGGCCCATCGATTCGGCTCCGGAATGTCTGCAATTGCGTAGCCTCGAAACCGAAAATCCCGCAGCCGAGGGTCAGTTTTTCCGTATCCAGACCGAAAAACCAGCAGGGCGGATTGGCCATGGGATGTTCCGGCGTGAAGGAGATATGCATGTGCGTATTGTAAGGCGTCTTGTCCTTGGAAAACCGGACATCGCGATGAATGCGGAACAGTTTTGATGTGTGCGACAGACCGGTCATGCTGTGCAGTTGTTCGGTCATGGTGGTTGAGAAGGCCAGTGCTGGCGTCTTGTAATCCTCCTCAATAACCTTTTTACGGGTCTGGAACCAGTCGCGGTTGTTATCGGCCTTCAGCTGCTTCATGAAGGTGATGGTGCAGGCGGAAAAACCGGTAAATGGGATTTGAGTCATAGTTTCTTCCATTCCGGTTATTTCGACGGAAGATTGCCGACGAAACTCAGCGCCAGGGCGATCCATCTGCGCAGACTGTCTGCGTCACAATCATCCTCATTGACAAAGATGAGGCCGGTCATTTTTCGGCCACCCTGTTCCATGGTCATCGCACCGGGCCGCTGCAGTGCTTCCGTCTCATTATCCTTGCCGACGCGGAACATGAAGCGGCCTTCGCCGGTCTTCTGCCGGTCTGCGCCGCCCAGCATGTTGCCATCCAGCATGAAGCAAACGCCACCCATCATGCGTTTTTCAACGATGCCGCCAAGGCCATCAAGCGCATTGCGAAATCGATCTGTCAGTTCTTCATCATAGGCCATGATCAGGGTCCCTCAGCCAAATTGGGTATTAGATAAGACTACAAATAGCTGCGATGAGACTGCAACATTTGATCGATTTTTCAAAAAAATTCAAAAACTGCCAAGGAATTGCTGTCGCTGCACGTCCAATGGTTACATATGGATATGGTGACCGACGATAATCAGCTGGCAGCACGGGCTGCAACGGGCGATGCGGCGGCGTTTCGGCTGCTGCTGGAGCGCCACTATGACAGCGTGTACCGGATTGCGTTCCGGTTTTCAGGTCAACGCGCTGATGCGGAAGATCTGGCACAGGATGTCTGCGCTTCGCTCGCCCGGAAAATCCGGTCCTTTCGCGGGGATGCGAAATTCAGCACCTGGCTGTATCGGGTTGTCATGAATGCCGCGCGGGATGCGCATCGCAAGACTGTGACTGCAAGCAAAGCCGCAAAAACCTATGGCGAAGTGGCCGAACTGGAACGCGGCGCGCAGGCTGCCAGCAATCGTGACCAGGAATGGCTCTATGAAATGCTGGATGAGATTGGCGGCGAGCTGAAGGAAACGGCAGTTCTGGTGTTGGCCGAAGGGCTGAACCACGCAGAAGCTGCGGAAATTCTGGAAATCAAGGAATCCACTGTGTCCTGGCGCATGCATGAGCTGCGCAAGCACCTGAAACAGATGGCAAGCACATGAGTGATGAGTTGAAACGAATTGAGGATATTTTCAAGGCGCAACAGGTCGATGCGCCGCGCGATGCCGCACGTGACGCGGCGATTCAGGCTGCAATGCATGCATTTGATGAAAAAAAATCAGAAGCGCGCCAAGGAAATCCAATCGGGCAACGTCTGACTGAGCAGGGTAACAAAATTTACCGCTCACTCAATTGGAGACGCCTGATGAAAACCTTTGAACCGAAATTCGCCTATGCCGCTGCCGGTGGTGTCAGCCTGTTGGTGATGGCCTTTGCCGTGACAAACCTCAACACCAGCTTTTCACCGCAACTGGAAAGAGCTGCCGAGTTGGCGCCGCAACTGTTTCGCTCACAGGGCGGGACTGCGGCAATCGAGCGGGCAGATGACTTGGCTGCAACGCCGCCGCCATCTCAGCCAACGGTTCAGAAACAAATTCCCAATATGGCAGCAGAGCCCAGCTTTGCGCCAACGCCAACCCAGCGCCTGGATAACAGGTCTCGCGTAACAGGTGTGGTTGGCGGCCTTTCACATCGGAAACTGAAGATGTCTGAAGCGGACACCTCTGACGGCGCTGCCAGTCCCGGCAGAATTGCGCCGGAACCGGTGTTCGTGCTTCCCTCTGACGGGGAGTTGTTTCCGGTTGCTGATACAAATCCGGTCAAGCGGGTGACGGAAGATCCTCTGTCCACCATTTCGGTGGATGTGGATACGGCTTCCTATGCCTTCATGCGTGCTGCCATCAATGCGGGCTCCCTGCCACCGCAGGCCGGTGTGCGGGTGGAGGAGATGATCAATTATTTTGATTATGATTATGCCGGTCCAGCGGATGCGTCGCAGCCATTTTCCACGACATTGTCGATCATGCCAACGCCCTGGAACAGCGGCACGAAACTGGTGAGCATTGGTATTCAGGGCTATGAATTGCCAGCTGCCGAGCTGCCCGGTGCCAATCTCGTGTTTCTGATTGATACGTCCGGCTCGATGAATGCGCCCAACAAACTGCCCTTGCTGCGGAACTCGTTCAAATTGCTTTTGTCGACATTGAAGCCTGAGGATACGGTGTCCATTGTGACCTATGCAGGCAGTGCGGGAACCGTACTGGAGCCGACAAAAGTGGCTGACGAACAGAGCATTCTTAAGGCGCTGGATCGTCTTGAGGCCGGTGGATCAACCGCAGGCGAAGCGGGCATACAACAAGCCTATCAATTGGCAGAAAGCCAAATGATCGAAGGCGGCGTCAACCGGGTCATTCTGGCAACGGATGGTGACTTTAATGTGGGTATTTCCGACCCGGATCGGTTGAAAGACTTTATTGAACGCAAGCGGGACAATGGTGTCACATTATCGGTTCTGGGCTTTGGCCGGGGCAACTACAATGACGCGCTGATGCAGGCTCTGGCGCAGAATGGCAATGGCAATGCATCCTATATCGACACGCTCAGCGAAGCTCGCAAAGTGCTCGTGGAAGAGGCCGGATCAACGCTGTTCACGATTGCCAATGACGTCAAGCTGCAGGTTGAGTTCAACCCTGCCGTCGTCAGCGAATATCGATTGATCGGTTATGAAACGCGCGTTCTGGCTCGTGAGGATTTCAACAATGACAAGGTGGATGCTGGCGATATTGGTGCCGGGCATACGGTCACGGCCCTGTATGAAGTGACGCCTGTCGGATCCGACAGCGAATTGATGGATGATTTGCGCTACAGCTCGGACGATGCACCTGCTGCTGCCGGTGATGTGAACGAATACGGCTTCCTCAAAATCCGCTACAAGCTGCCGGGTGAAACCACAAGCAAGCTGATCTCGACACCGATTACTACGGCGCTGGAAGTTGACAGGATTGAGGACGCATCACAATCCGCCAGATTTGCCGCCTCTGTTGCTGCCTTCGGTCAACTTTTAAAGGGTGGGCGTTATCTTGGTTCCTATGGCTATGATGATGTGATCGTACTGGCAGGCGGCGCCAAAGGCGATGATGAATTTGGCTATCGCAGTGAATTCATTAATCTGGTTCGGCTGGCAAAACAGTTCTGATCTGACATTCTCAGCCCGGTTTTGCGGATGCAAGGCCGGGCTGCAAATGCCTGCTCTGTCTCCCACACAACGATAACCATACTAGTATACAAGATGCTTGACCGATCCGGGGATTCGTGATTATTTCGCTGTCCATACGCAAAGGGCAGGTGCATCGGGGGGCTCCACGTGCAGATTTGGGCAAATGGAAGGCCTTGTGTTGCGTCTTTGTCTGTATCAGGACTTTTTATCTGAGTTGCGAATGCCGGATTTCATTTTCAGAGACACGTCAATGTCTCGCTCACTCTACCAGTTTCAGGAGACATCATGACCCTAAAAGGCAAGACTGCAATCGTAACCGGCGGTGGTCGGGACATTGGACGTGCCTGTGCCCTTCGACTTGCCGAAGAGGGTGCCAAGGTGGCGATAAATTATCATGCCAGCGGCGATGGAGCCGAATCGGCTGTTGACGAAATCATAGCTAACGGCGGCGAGGCCTTCTCGCTGAAGGGTGATCTGACAAAAATGGAGGATGCCCAGAAGCTTGCTGATGAAACCCTGTCGCGTTTCGGGCCGGAAATTCATGCTTTGGTTCATGCAACAGGTGGTCTGGTGGCACGGAAAACCGTTGGTGAAATGCAGGAAGACCTCTGGAATCATGTGATGAGTCTCAACGCCACATCCCTGTTCCGGATGATAAAAGTCGTTGAACCGCATATGCCCGACGGCAGTTCAATTGTCTCTTTTGCCTCTCAAGCCGGACGCGATGGTGGCGGTCCGGGCGCTGTCGCCTATGGCGCTTCCAAGGGTGCCATGATGACCATGACACGCGGCTATGCCAAGGAACTTGGACCGCGTATCCGTGTCAACGCCATCTGCCCCGGTATGATTGATACAGACTTTCACAACATCTTCACCAAGGATGAAGTGCGCAAGCATGTGGCAAATATAACCCCGTTGAAGCGGGAAGGCCTTCCGATTGATACAGCCAATCTGGCGGTCTTTCTGAGTTCAGATCAGGCTGCCTTCATGACCGGTGCCTGTGTCGATATCAATGGCGGAACCCTGTTCTCATAAGGTTTAGAGTCTCTAGATTCGGGGCAGCATCTTGATGGGTTCCTGCCTGTTCGGGAGAGTGCTGCCTCGCTGTTCTGTTCTGCTCTGCCGATTATCAGACGTTGTTGTTGCTAATCGGCAATTGTTCAAATCGTGTGGATCAATGAATCCGGCACGGATGAACTCTCATGAAGAGTCCGGCAAAACATCTCTCCATCGAGATTGCGACGCATGTGATCGCTGTTGAAACAGCGAATTCTGCGCCACCGGCCTTTCACATGCCATTTGCTACGCCTATTTAACTATTAGGCCCAGTTGCTGTTTTCGGGTAGGTTTTCCAGGAGCGTTCACATTGGCCGGGAATCTGGCCAGTACAGGAGCATCTTGTGTCGGACACGCCTCGTAGGGATATTCACAATTCGGACCTGCCTATTGCCTGTCGCGCCTGCGAAGCGCGTCATAAGGGAATCTGCGGGGCACTGAAGCCAGACCAGTTGTTGCATCTGGCGAAGCACACCAACAGAACCAATCATACGCCTGACACGGAATTGCTGGCCTCCGGCGAAGATTCGCACCATTATTCCAATGTTATCAAGGGCGTTGTGAAACTGACCAAATTGATGGCTGATGGACGTCAGCAGATTGTTGGTCTGCAGTTTTCGCCGGACTTTCTGGGGCGGCCCTTTCGCAAACAGAATGATTCCTATGCCGAGGCGGCCAACACTGTTCAATTGTGTTCATTCCCGCGCAACGTGCTGGATGACATGGTCAAGCAATTTCCGGATCTCGAACACCGGTTGCATGAGCAGGCGCTGAAACAACTGGATGAAGCGCGCGATCTGATGCTGACATTGGGTCGCAAGACCGCCAATGAAAAAGTCGCAACCTTCCTGCATATGATTGCCATTCACAATGACCCTGAGCTCGAGCATGATAGCCAGCAAATCGAGTTTGAGCTTCCTCTGAAACGCGCAGATATTGCAGATTTTTTAGGCCTGACAATTGAAACTGTGAGCCGGCAAATGACAAAGTTGCGGAAAGCCGGGATCATCGATATCCGCAACAACCGGACAATTCTGGTGCCGGACCTTGAAGCGCTTGAGGACGCCTGCGAATCTCTTTGAAAGTGTCAGACCGCTTTTGAATATTGTGCGGTTTCCCGCTGGTAATAGGCATCAAAACCGGAGGCGACAATGCGCGTAAATGCTCTGGCTTCCGGTGGTATGATGAGCGCATCTTGTGAAAATCTGCAAAGACCAAACTGATCCTGCGCTGCCATTTGAATGGCCTCGCGTCTGTAAATCTGGAGGTTCTTGCTGTCGATCTGTCCGCTGAAATGCTGTTCCAGCGTGGCGAAGCAGATTCGAAAGTCGCACATCAACCGTTCGATGAGATGCGCCCGTATCTTGTCGTCGATGCTGAGCTTCACGCCTTTGGCGGTTGGTAGCTGATCATTGGCAACGCATTCCTGATACTGGCCTGTTGCAACCTGATTTTGAACATAACCACCATCGAAGCGACCAATGGATGATGCGCCAAGTCCAAACAGGGTTTTGCAATTGTCCGTTGTGTAGCCCTGGAAATTGCGGTGCAGCTTTCCGTTTTGTGCGGCGATGGACAGCGCATCATGGGGTTTGGCAAAATGATCGATGCCAATGGCTTGATATCCTGCATTCTGAAGAAAATGTGCGGCCATATCGGCCTGTTCAAACCGCATCATGGTGTCCGGAAGGTCAGCTTCGTTGATCAGTCTTTGATGCTTCTTGAACCAGGGAATATGCGCGTAGCCAAACAGCGCCATGCGGTCCGCCTGAAGGGCAACACATTGTGCCAATGTGTCACGCAGCCGATCTGTCGATTGCAGCGGAAGGCCGTAAAGCGCATCTACATTGATCGACTGGATGCCGATTTTCCGCAAGCGCTGCACAACCTGTTGGGTCTGTTCAAAACTTTGCGGTCGGTTGATGGCCTTTTGCACCTCCGGGTGAAAATCCTGTACGCCAATGCTGGCCCGCGTTACGCCAAGTGCCAATAGTCCATCATAGAGTTCGGTATTGGCATCTGACGGGTCGATTTCAATGCTGATTTCTGTGTCCGGTTCAAACTGAAAAGTGTCTGCCAGAGCTGCCCGCAAATCAGCCATATCCTGCTGTTTCAACAGACTTGGTGACCCGCCACCCAGGTGCAGGCTCTTCAGCCGGGGCGGACATGGCAACCGGTCGGATAAAAGCCGAATTTCCTGGTGCAATGAAGCTAGATATTTCCTGATTGGAGCATATTTCAGCGTGTGTCGTGTGTGACATCCGCAGAACCAGCACAACCGGTCGCAAAATGGGATGTGGATATAGACCGAAACCGGCTCATCAGCCGACAGGTCACGCAGCATCTGATCCATCAGGGCAGGTCCGGCCCCGGCTTGGAATTGCGGTGCTGTGGGGTAGCTGGTGTAACGTGGAACGGAAGCCCTGTGAGCCGCGAGCACGGATTTAAAATCAATGATCGGGGGCGGCGGCATGGAGATCTGGTTCATTTGGGATCATGATCCATAGCCAGAAGGGGCAGTAAATGCTCCTGCTCAAATGCGATGTGTCGGCGCATGCCTTCAAAGAATCCACGCAGCATGTAAGAAATCTTGTCAATATTGGCGAGCTGGTCTGCGGCCAGTTCCTCCAGCGCATCGACGATTTCAGTGCTATAGCTTTCATCTTCACAATGCTCAGCATGAAGCCTGGCAAGAACCGGTTTCAGCTCTTTCTGCCTGGTTTTGTCCTCCAGCAACAAGGGGAACAGATATTGTTCTTCAAATGTATGAGCGGCCTCGACGATTGGCTGAATGTTCTGGGCCGCCAGAAGGCAATTGTTGCGGCTGATATTGTTTGGGAGCGAGTCAGCAATGTCTTCCAACAGGGCGCACAGGCTCAACTGGCTCTTGAAATTTCGATCCAGCTTCGTGCGTATCTCTGTTTGGGATATGTTTAGGCGCACTTTATCACCTGTCCTGAACACACTGGTGTTTGCACCGTCTTTATTTTCATCAACGGTTCGCGGCATACCGCTGCTCCACAGCTTAATTCAACTGGGGGCAGACTGTCGTGAGAAGGGCGTGGTCACCTTGATCCAGATCAATGCGTCAAATTGCTTGGACCTCTAGCAAATTTAAACTTCAGGAATTGTGTAGAATCTCATATGCATAGCTGAAGCTTGAATTTGTCAGGGGTAAAAAATCATGCGACATGCAACAGCCGCCATAGTGTGCGGATTGGCAACGCTTATGGCGTTCATAGCGGTCGGGTTTGGCCAGGATGATCAGTTCAGATCCCATATGTGGGTTTTGGTGCTGGTCATGGGGCTGGCCACCATCGTGCTCATGCGGCGGGTGCAATTTGCACCAGCAGGCCAGAGATTTGCGAAAGTGGAGGTCGATCAGAACGCCTATATGGATGACGTCATCCGCTATGGGGTGATCGCAACCACTATTTGGGGGGTTGTTGGATTTCTGGTTGGTGTCATCGCGGCTTCGCAACTGGCGTGGCCGGTTCTGAATGTTGAACCCTGGTTCAATTTTGGCCGGTTGCGGCCCGTGCACACATCAGCTGTTATTTTCGCCTTTGGTGGCAATGCCCTGATTTGTACCGCGTTCTATGTGGTGCAACGCACCTGTCGCGCGCGACTGTGGGGCGGAAATCTGGCCTGGTTCGTATTCTGGGGCTATCAGCTTTTCATCGTCATGGCGGCGACAGGCTATGTTCTGGGCATCACCCAGTCGCGGGAATATGCCGAGCCTGAGTGGTATGTGGATTTGTGGCTGACACTTGTCTGGGTCGCGTTCCTGGCGGTGTTCCTTGGTACGCTCATCAAGCGCAAGGAGCCGCATATTTATGTGGCAAACTGGTTCTTCCTGTCCTTCATTGTCACGGTGGCGATGCTGCATCTTGTCAATGGTCTGTCCATGCCTGCATCCTTGTTGGGTTCCAAAAGCTATTCTGCTTTCTCTGGCGTTCAGGATGCGCTGACACAGTGGTGGTACGGCCATAATGCCGTGGGCTTTTTCCTGACTGCCGGCTTCCTGGGCATGATGTATTACTTCGTTCCCAAGCAGGCAAATCGCCCGGTTTACTCCTACCGCTTGTCGATCATCCATTTCTGGGGTCTGATCTTCCTCTATATCTGGGCCGGACCTCACCATCTGCACTACACGGCCTTGCCCGATTGGGCACAGACACTGGGTATGGTGTTCTCAATCATGCTGTGGATGCCCTCTTGGGGTGGCATGATCAATGGCCTGATGACGTTGTCTGGCGCCTGGGACAAGGTTCGGACCGATCCGATCCTGCGGATGATGGTGATTTCACTGGCGTTCTACGGCATGTCGACCTTTGAAGGTCCGATGATGTCCATCAAATCTGTCAATTCCCTGTCTCACTATACTGACTGGACCATTGGTCACGTGCATTCTGGTGCGCTGGGCTGGAACGGCATGATCACCTTTGGTGCGCTGTATTTCCTTGTGCCAAAATTGTGGAACCGGACACGGTTGTATTCCATGCGCATGGTCAACTGGCATTTCTGGCTCGCGACGCTGGGCATTGTTGTCTACGCGGCGGTGATGTGGGTGTCCGGGATTACGCAGGGCCTGATGTGGCGCGAATATGATTCACAGGGTTATCTGGTCTACTCCTTTGCGGAGAGTATTGCGGCCATGCATCCCTATTATGTGATGCGCGTGTTTGGCGGCCTGTTGTATCTGAGTGGTGGTCTGATCATGGCCTACAATCTCTACATGACTGTTTGTGGCAAATTGCGGGACGAGGTGCCTATGGGCGACAGTTCCCCCGTGTCCGGTGAACTCAAAGCAGCCGGCCCGGCGGAGTAGGAGATAGAACGATGTCATTTTTAAGCAAACACAAAGTCCTTGAGAGGAATGCATCTCTGCTGCTGGCCGGATCACTTCTGGTGGTTACCATTGGCGGTATCGTTGAGATCGTACCCTTGTTCTATCTGGAAAATACCATTGAAAAGGTGGATGGCATGCGGCCATACACCCCGTTGGAACTGGCTGGTCGCAACATCTATGTGCGCGAAGGCTGCTATCTCTGCCACAGTCAGATGATCCGCCCGTTCCGTGATGAGGTGGAGCGTTACGGCCACTTCTCGCTGGCTGCTGAGTCGATGTATGATCACCCCTTCCAATGGGGCTCCAAGCGTACCGGACCTGATCTGGCGCGTGTGGGTGGCCGCTATTCCAATGAGTGGCATGTGCAGCATCTGGAGAACCCGCAATCGGTTGTTCCAGAATCCATCATGCCATCCTATTCCTTCCTGAAGGAAACCCGGCTGAACTTTGAAAAACCGGAAACGCATCTTGTCGCCAACCGTCGGGTCGGTGTGCCCTATAGCGATGAGATGATCGAAAATGCGTCTTTTGATCTGGCAGATCAGGCTAATCCCGAGGCGGATACGGACGGATTGATGGAGCGTTATCCAAAAGCGGTTCTGGGTGATTTTGATGGAGATCCTGACCGGTTGAGCGAGATGGATGCCTTGGTGGCCTATCTGCAAATGCTTGGAACGCTGGTGGATTTTTCGGCCTATGAGCCGGAAAAATACGAGCGATAGGAGCGGATGATGGAATTGACATATCAGTCTTTGAGGACATTCGCCGACAGTTGGGGATTGCTCTACATGTTTGTGATTTTCGTGATCGCAGTTTTGTGGACCTTCAGACCTGGCTCCAAGAAACACAGTGAAGATGCGGCCCGCATCCCTTTCAAAGAGGACTAGAATCATGGCCGATAAAAAAGATATTGATGAGTTCTCCGGCATTGAGACAACTGGTCATGACTGGGATGGCATCAAAGAGCTGAACAACCCATTGCCGCGCTGGTGGCTGTGGACCTTTTACGCCTGCATTGTGTTTGCTCTTGGCTACTCGATTGCCTATCCGGCGTGGCCTGGTATCACGGGTGCGACGAAGGGCCTGCTGGGCTGGTCAAGCCGGGCCAATGTCAGTGCTGACTTGGCCTCTGTTGAAGCGTCTCGGGCGGTTCTTGGGGAGAAAATTCTGGCTATGGATCTGGCTGATATCGAGGCAGATCCGGACTTGCTGCAATTTGCCGTTGCTGGGGGCGCGTCGGCATTCAAGGTGAATTGCTCACAATGCCACGGGGCGGGAGCTGCCGGTGGTGGCGGATACCCCAATTTGCTGGATGATGACTGGATCTGGGGCGGTGATCTGGAGCAGATTTACCTGACTCTGCAACATGGCATTCGCTATGATGCCGATGAAGATACCAGGCTTTCGGATATGCCGGCCTTCGGCGCTGATGAAATACTGGAACGGAGCGATATTCTGGATGTCGCCTGGTATGTCCGGCAGATTTCCGGTCAGGAACATGATGCGGAAGCTGCCCTGCGTGGTCAGACGGTGTTTGAGGACAATTGCACTGCCTGCCATGGCGACACTGGTGCCGGCGAGCCAGACCTTGGCGCACCCAATATCAGTGATGCGATCTGGCTGTATGGTGGCTCATATGACGAAATCGTTACCCAGATCAGCAAGCCGCAACAAGGTGTGATGCCGGGTTGGGCGGATCGTTTGAGCGGTGCAACAACAAAACAATTGGCTATTTACGTCCACAGCCTTGGTGGCGGTGAGTAGGGGCCTTATATCCAGTCTGCCAAAAGCGTATCCCGTGGCCATTCCGCGGGATACGCAGCGCGTTTCAGTCTTGCTTTGTGGATATCAAATGTTTCCATCTCAGCGAGGAGGGCTATAGCTTGATGTGGATCAAAGTCGGCTCAGTCGCAAAGGCGCATATGTTCGACACAACAAGCTGGTCAGAGATCCCATGAGCAATATCGGAACATTAGACGATCCTTCAGAACCGCAGGAACTCTATGCGGCGCGCAAGAAAATCTTTCCCAAGCGTGCATCGGGTGATTTTCGGCGACTGAAGTGGATCATCATGTTCGTCACTCTGGCGATCTATTACATTACACCGTGGCTGCGCTGGGATCGCGGGCCTTATGCGCCGGATCAGGCGGTTCTGGTGGATGTCGCCCATCGGCGGTTCTATTTCTTCTTTATCGAAATCTGGCCACAGGAATTCTATTTTGTTGCCGGTATGTTGGTGATGGCCGGTATCGGCCTGTTTCTGGTTACCTCCGTGGTTGGAAGGGCGTGGTGTGGCTATACCTGTCCGCAAACCGTCTGGACTGATCTGTTTCTTGTGGTTGAGCGCTTCATAGAAGGCGATCGCAATGCCCGCATGAAGCTGGATGCCGCACCCTATACGTTTACCAAAATCCGCAAGCGGGTGATCAAACATACGATCTGGCTGTTGATTGCTGTGGCGACCGGCGGTGCCTGGATTTTCTATTTTGCCGACGCGCCAACCCTTTTCGTGGATCTGTTTACAGGTCAGGCTGCATTTGTGGCTTACGCGACGGTGGCCGTGCTGACGGCCACGACCTATGTGTTTGGCGGGCATATGCGTGAGCAGGTCTGCAATTACATGTGCCCCTGGCCCCGCATTCAGGCTGCGATGCTGGATGAGGATTCTCTGGTTGTCACCTATAATGACTGGCGCGGAGAGCCACGCACCCATGGACGCAAGAAAGCCGCTGCGGCTGGCGATCCGATGGGCGACTGCGTGGACTGCAATGCGTGCGTTGTGGTGTGTCCCGCTGGCATTGATATTCGTGATGGCCAACAGATGGAGTGCATTACCTGCGCGCTGTGCATTGATGCCTGCGATGATATCATGGGCAAGCTTGGGCGGGAAAAGGGTTTGATCTCCTATTCAACCCTGAGCGATTATAACACCAATATGGCGCTGGCCACTGATCCGGAAACCAAGACCATCAATCCGGACCGGGTGCGCGATGAAAACGGATTTGTTGATGGTTTGCGACACTTTGACTGGCGCATCTTCCTGCGGCCCCGCACGCTTCTGTATTTCTCGATCTGGGCAATGATCGGCATCGGCTTGCTGACCGCATTGACCCTGCGGGATCGCTTGGGTGTCAACGTACAGCACGACCGGAACCCGATTTTTGTTCAATTGAGCGATGGTGCCATTCGCAACAGTTACACGGTCAAGATTTTGAACATGGTTCAGGAACCGCGGACCATAACCCTGTCTCTGGAAGGACTGCCGGGCGCGACCATGGCCATCGGCGGACTTGACCAGCCCGATGGTGTGTCCTTTGACGTGCCTGTCGAGCCAGACAAGCTGCGCGCCTTGCGGGTCTTTGTCCGGCAACCGGCTGCCAATGTGGTTCCCGGATCCACCCAGTTTCATCTGATTGTCGAAGACAAGCAGTCGGATGAAAGGGATGTCTATGAAGCTGCCTTTGAAGCACCGGAGAGCAAATGATGCAGGCCATAAAGCGTATCTTCAATCCAGATGAATTTACCGGCTGGCACATGGCTGGTGTGATGGGTCTGTTCTTCGGAACCATTATTTCCGTCAACATGTTCCTGGCTTACTCTGCAGGCTCCACCTGGACGGGATTGGTGGTGGAAAACACCTATGTGGAAAGTCAGCACTTCAATGAAAAGTCGACAGAATATCAGCGTCAGGCGGCGCTGGGTTGGCATGCTGAGACAAGTTACTCGGATGGTGTCTTTTCTGCCGCGTTTAAAGATGCTGACGGTACGCCCATTCCGACGAGCGATGTGACAGTGGATCTGGGCCGGCCGGTGCATGAAGGCGATGATCGTCGCTTGCTGATGCAGCCATCGGGAGCTGGCGCCTACACGGTTGCCACCGATCTGGGCGCTGGTGTCTGGGAAGCACATCTGATTGTTTCGCAGGATGGTATTGTGGCCTGGAGCCGGATCATTCGTTTTGAACTAGAAAGCTGAGACAATGGGCTGCTGCTCCGGAAAAACGACGATTGAGGCAGCAACGGCACCGTGCTGTGATCAGGCGGGTTTGGCGGACCAGATGGGGCAGGCAGCTGTGTCACAGCATGATGCATTGCTCCAGACCGGCGCGGCTTTGCCAAAGGGCGGCTTTGAATTCATTTTCTCGGTGCCATCCATTCATTGCGGCGGCTGTATCTCCAAAATCGAGCGTGCGGTCTCGACATTGCCGGGTGTGAACAGCGCCCGTGTGAACCTTACCCTGAAACGGTTGCGTGTGGTGGTTGGTTCACTGCGTGACATCATTGAGGTTGAGGAGACGCTGACCCGCATCGGATTTCCAGCAACACCGATTGAGCATGGTGATGTGAGCGAAGCTGATGGTGACAAGAAAGCCTCATCATTGCTGCGGGCCATGGGCGTTGCCGGATTTGCCGCCGGGAACATCATGTTGTTGTCGGTGTCGGTGTGGTCGGGTGCTGATGGTCCCACTCGTGATCTGTTCCATTTGATTTCTGCGCTGATCGCCATTCCGGTGGTGATTTATTCCGGTCAGGTGTTTTTCCGCTCTGCGCTGTACGCGTTGCGCGGCGGGCGGCTGAATATGGATGTGCCGATCTCGCTGGCGGTTTTGCTGGCGCTTGGCATGAGCCTGTTCGAGACACTGACCGGCGGCGCGGATGCCTATTTTGACGCGGCAGTGACCCTGCTGTTCTTCCTGCTGATCGGACGTTACCTGGATCAGCATATGCGGGATCGTGCGCGTAAATCCGTGGTCAGCCTCAGTCGGCTTTCCGCAAAGGGTGCAACCCGTATCGAAGCGGACGGCAAGCTGGTCTATGTTCCGCTGGATGTCATTGCGCCCGATATGCAGTTGCGGGTGTTTCCCGGTGACCGCATACCTGTCGACGGCACCATCCTGCGCGGCGGCAGTGATCTGGACCGGTCATTGGTTACTGGAGAAAGTGCACTGGTGCCTGCAGTGGCTGGTGATGCTGTTGAAGCGGGCACATTGAATGTGACCGGATCAATTGATCTTCTGGTGACGAAGACGGCTGATCAGTCCTTCCTGTCCGAAGTGATGAAAATGCTCGAAGCTGCCGAAAATGGGCGCGGTGGCTATGTGCGCATTGCCGACAGAATGGCCAGTATTTACGCACCGGCCGTGCATCTGTTGGCGCTTGCAGCCTTCATCGGCTGGCTGATCATCTCCGGTGGTGATTGGCACCGGGCGCTGACCATTGCCATCGCAGTTCTGATCGTGACCTGCCCCTGTGCCATGGGTCTGGCTGTGCCTGTCGTCCATGTGGTTGGTGCGACGCGGCTGTTCCAGAACGGAATTTTGATGCGCGATGGATCGGCGCTGGAACGGCTCGCAGAAATTGATCACGTCGTGTTCGACAAGACAGGCACGCTGACCATGGGCGATGCCAGTGTGACGAGCTTTGCGGAACTGAGCGGACGAGACCGCGCCCGCATCAAGACTCTGGCGTCAAATTCGTCTCATCCGGCCTCAAAGGCGATTGCGCATATGCTGAAAGATGCGCCGGATCTGGGGACAGATTCTGTGCTGGAAAAGCCTGGCTATGGTGTGGAAGCCAGCATTGACGGAACGGTGATGCGTCTTGGCCGTCCGGACTGGGTGGCGGAGATCGCGGCTCCCGGTGACCCGGCATCCAGCGAAACTGCGTCACAGGGGCATCGCCTCAGTTTTGCACGCAGTGGTGCCAGACCCGTCCGGTTTGCTCTGGAGGAAACCATGCGCTCTGGCGCGCAGGATGCGCTGTCTGCCTTGCAGCAGCAACACATCTCTGTTGAAATCCTGTCCGGAGACGGCGCAGAACCTGTGCAGCTTATGGCGCAGCATCTGGGAATTGACACTGTGAGTGCTGGTGAGACACCGGCATCCAAATTTGCCCGCATCAAGGATTTGCAGGCCGCGGGACACAAGGTGCTGATGGTTGGTGATGGCATCAATGATGCGCCCAGCCTTGCTGCGGGAAATGCCTCGATGGCTCCGGCAAGCGCATCGGATATTGGCCGACAGGCAGCCGATTTCGTATTTACACGAGACAGTCTTGAGGCCGTTCCCTTTGCCATCGGCATTGCACGCGGTGCCGGGCGTCTGGTTCGGGGTAATTTTGCCCTGGCGATACTTTATAATTGCATTGCGGTGCCTCTTGCCATGGCCGGATATGTCACGCCATTGGTGGCCGCAATTGCAATGTCCGCCTCTTCAATTGTCGTGGTTGGCAATAGTCTGAGGCTGTTGGGAACCTCAGGCCTTCGGGCGCACAGTGACGCTCTTGTCAATACAAGACCGTCCAGCACCGGGTTTACAAAACCTGTCGGGGCAAAGGCATGAATCTTCTGATCTTTCTCATCCCCGTTGCGCTTGGGCTTGGTCTGCTGGGTCTGGGTGCGTTTTTGTGGAGCCTGAAGACGGGTCAATATGAAGATCCGGAAGGCGCGGCTGCGCGCATCCTGGACAATGATGACGAGCCTCTTTGAACCACAGTGATACTGTCACAATGGTCTGCCGTTCAAAGTTTGCAGTTGAGCGAAAGCAGTTGTTAAAGCCTGATTGCTAGGGTGCTGCCAGATTATTGGACAGCACGACATGAAATCAGTTTACAAGAAACACAAGATAGAGACCATAAATCTGGCAGAATTGGTTGGGACGTTGTCGTTTGCGCTTGATCTGACCGAAGGTCAGCCGGAAGGACACTGCATGCGGTGTTGCTGGATTGGCTCCCATATCGGATTGCAGCTTGATCTTGATGATGACGAAACCGCGGATCTGTTCTATGCGCTCCTGTTGAAAGATCTGGGTTGCAGCAGCAATGCTGCGCGCTTGTGCAGCCTGTATCTGACCGATGACATTAACTTCAAACGGGATTTCAAAACCGTGGATGGCAGCATGAGTTCCGCCCTGCGGTTCGTGTTTGCCAAAACCGGTCTGGAATCGGGATTGAGCGAACGTATTCGTGCTCTCGTCAATGTTATCCAGAACGGTGGTGAGCTGGTTAAGGAATTGATCGAAACCCGGTGCGAGCGCGGTGCGGATATTGCCGCGAGAATGCGGTTTTCAAAACGCGTACAGGATGGCATCCGGTCTCTCGATGAACATTGGGATGGATCAGGCCTGCCAGAAGCACGCAAGGGATCGGCCATACCGACGATTTCGAATATCGCATTGCTGGCACAGGTTATGGATGTGTTTGCGACGGAACAAGGCCGGGAAGCGGCCATCAAGGAAGTGACAACCCGTTCTGGAAAATGGTTTGATCCGCAATTGATTGCGGCGTTTCTAGAGGCTCAGAAAGCACCCGGCTTCTGGGAAGTTCTGGCCGGTGAAGATCTGGAGCAGCATCTGTTCGACATGTTTCCGTCCAGCCATTCGCAGCCGGTTGATGAAGATTATTTGGATGAAATTGCCGAAGCATTTTCCGATGTGGTGGACGCCAAAAGCTCATTCACGGCGGATCACAGCAATCGGGTGACATTGTATACCGATATCATTGCCGAGGAACTGGACCTGGCGGATGATCATCGCCGCTGGTTGCGGCGGGCGGCCATGCTGCATGATCTGGGCAAACTGGCTGTGAGCAATCAGATTCTGGACAAGCCGGGCCAGTTGACTGAGGCCGAATGGGTTGTCATCAAGAGCCATCCGGGCCTGAGCCAGCGGATTCTTGAACGTATCCCGGTGTTCAGTGATATTGCCGCCATTGCCGGTGCCCATCATGAGCGGCTGGATGGCAAGGGCTATCCCTGCGGCCTGGCGGGATATGATCTGTGTCTGGAAGTGCGTATCCTGACGGTTGCTGACGTGTTCGACGCGCTGTCGGCCGAGCGCCCCTATCGACCTGCCATGCCAATCGCAAAGGTCTTTGAGATTCTTGAAAAGGATATCGGCTCTGCATTTGATGCGCAGTGCGTGGCCGCATTGAAGACAGGGTTCCTGCGTTTGAACGCCAAAGCCGAGATTGCTGCCTGACAGCCTCGCTTATTGGCGAGGCTGCCCTTGGTTCAATCCCGATGGTGTGACGGGATGGGCCAGTGTCAGGCGTCAGTCGTCTCGACCACTTCGGCGAATTTCTTGAAAAACTTTGCGGCAAGTTTCTTGGCAGTGCTTTGGATCAGCCGCCCCCCAAGCTGGGCCAGTTTGCCGCCGATTTCTGCCTTCGCCGTGTAATTGAGGATGGTGCTTCCATCGACCTCCCTCAGGGTCACGTCCGCGCCACCCTTGGCATGGCCAGCGGCGCCTCCATTGCCGCTTCCGGACAGTGAAAACGCATCCGGAGCACCTGATTTATCAAGCTCGACATTGCCACTGAAGCGGGCTTTGACCGGACCGACTTTGAGGACAACTTTTGCCTCCAGCTCGGAGTCGGAATGCTGGATCAATTCCTCACAGCCGGGAATGCATTGCTGCAGGATCTCCGGATCATTCAGTGCTTCATAGACCCGTGACATCGGGGCATCGATTATGATTTCATCGTTCAATTCCATGCGAAATTTCCTATGTGAAAGTTGGGTCTGTCGGGTTCACCTGCTGGCCTGTTCCTGACCAAAGCTCCTATGAGGTCGTTTCCTCCTGAAGCTGTAAGGCGTCAATGTCTTCGGGCGTGTCGAGATCGCGGAAGAATGCATCGGTTCGGGTTGCTACCATTTGCACGAGGTCCGGATTGTCGCGGGTGAATGCGTGACATCCCGGATTGTGCCGGTCAGCCAGAAGCTGCGGTTTCAGATCAAATGGAATGATCAGCGGGTTTCCGCGCATCCCTTCTTGAACCGGAACTGTAATCTTGCAGGATGTGTTGGCGCGATGTTGCTCCAGCAGCCACAGGAGATCATTGGAAGTCAAAAACGGTTGATCGCCCAAACCAATCAGTGTTGCTCGTGCAGGCGGTGATGCTGCAAGTCCGGCCGCGACTGAGGTTTTCTGGCCTTGCTCGAACTCAGGATTGAAAACAAACTTTACGTCCAATCCGCGCAATACAGTTTCCACTTCTGCCCGCTGGTAGCCGGTCACAACCGTGATCCTGCTATCGCAGGCTTTTATGTAAGCCTCAACAGAACGGCGGATCATCGCAACCCCATCGACAGGAATCAGCAATTTGTTGATGTTTCCCATGCGCCGCGACAGGCCCGCTGCCAGAATGATGGCCGCGCGTCTATCCATCGTCGCCTCTTTCACCGCGCAGGTGCCTGCGGCGCTCTTGGGTCAATTGGGCGAGGATCGACAGGGCAATTTCCTGAGGTGTCACTGCATCGATTGGCAGGCCGGCTGGCGCGTTGACCCTGGACAGACTGTCCTGAGAGATACCTTCATCAGCGAGTTTTTCTGCCAGCGCCGCAAATTTGAGACGGCTGCCGACAAAGGCAATGAATTCTGCCTGCAGCGCCAGCGCGGTGCGCAGGCTTGCAAGGTCATCCTTGCCCTGGGTGGCGATGACAATCATGCGCTTTTCGCCCGGTGCAAGCGTGCGGGGCGTCATGTCCGAGGTGCCTTCCGCCAGCGTCCACTGAAATTCTCTGGCCAGTGTGACAAGAGACTGGGCCACGGGGGAGGTTCCGAACACCATCAGCTCCGGTAATGGCAGGATCATCTCTACAAAGATGTCGATTGAGCCTTTTGACGGGCAGCCATTGCGGGCAAAGCGCATGCCATCGACATCATCTCCCGATGTGACACCCTTTTCATCCAGAACATCCTGCGGATGCAGGGAAATCAGCTGGGGTTGTCCGTCCTGCATGGCGCGATGGGTGGCCTTGGCCAGGGCGCTGCGCACACAGCCGCCGCCGATCCAGCCCTGCAAAATGGTGCCGCTTTCATCCAGAAGCGCCTTGGCGCCCGGTTTGGCGGCGGTTGACCCGGCGGTGCGCACCACGGTCGCGATTGCGAAGGGCCTTCCGCTCGCCCGCATTTCCCGGGCGAGTTCTGCAATGTCCTTGTCTGTCAATTCAGCCGGGGTCACAGGCGCACCAGTTCAGGCTCTAGCGCTGCCAGATCGGCCAGCTTGTTGGCCGGGCGGAACAGGTCGAGATGGGGCAGGGCGGCGGCCATGCCGAGCGCGACCGGTTCATAGCCGTCCCAGCCCTTCAACGGGTTCAGCCAGATAATCTTGCAGCCGCGTTTTTTCAATCTTGCGAGAGCTTCGCCAAGCAGTTCGGGGTTATCGGTGTCATAGCCATCAGACAGGATCAGAACCACCGTGCGCCCGTCGACAAACCGGCGGGCATAGGTTTTTGAAAACAGCATCAGGGACGCGCCGATTTTCGAGCCTCCACCAAACCCATCTGCCAGCACAGACATTCTGCCCAGGGCGCGCATGGCATCCTTGTCCCGCAAGGCATCAGCAATGCGAACAAGGCGGGTGTGAAACAGATAGGCATCGGCTTTGTCATCAGAGCGCATCATGCCGGCAACGAACGATAGAAACACACGGGCATAGACGGTCATCGACCCTGATACATCGCACAGGGTGACGATTTTCAGTGGCCTGTCCGGGCGCTGTTTCATTGGCAGATGCATGGGCTCACCGCCGGTCGACAGGCTTTTCCGGATCAGTTTGCGGAAATGAATCTGGTCACCCTTGCGGGCCTGCTTGCGGCGGCGGGAGCGGCGATCCCGCAGGGCCTCACCCAGACGCCTGGCGATCTTTTCCGCCTCGGCGATGTCTTCGGGTTGGATCACATCGCGCAGATCTTTCTTCAGCATGGACCGCACCACACTGGCAACCAACTTGCCTTCTCCATCAGCCTCGGCTTCGGCATCCTCGGCATCCGGTGTGGTGGGTGCGCCCGCGCCGCTGGCCATGTCCTGGCTTTTGGCATTGCGTGAGGTGTGGACGCTGTCCGAGCCGGTTGTTGTGGTTGGCATGGTCTTTTCCGAAACCCGACCGCCATTCAGCCAGAAGGCATTGAACAGATCATCAAACCGTTCGGCCTCTTCCGCGCAACCGCTGAACACTGCGCGCAGCGCGTGCCGGGCCTCATTGGGATCGATCGCCCTTGTATGGGTCAGCGCTTCCAGCCCTGCCTCAGCCTCTCCAACCCCCAGTCGCAATCCGTTGGACCGCAAATGTGCCATGAACCCTGCCATGCGGGCGGCAGGTCCTGGATCACGGGCTGCAAATTTAGTTGCCTGACTCATGCAGCTTTTCCTGCCAGACGCTGGGTTATCTCGGTTGTGATGTTGTCGCGATCCATCTGTGTTTTCAAAAGGGTCGCCAGGGTTGCCTGCAGCACCACCGGGTCATGGGTCAGATCTGCAATTCCAAGCCCCATCAGGGCGGCTGCGAAATCCAGCATTTCGGCAATGCCCGGTTTCTTCTCCAGATCCTCCTTGCGAAGGGCTTGCACAAAACCGACGATCTGACCTGCCAGGGTGGCTTCGACCTGCGGGCATCGTGCGGTTAGAATGGCCAATTCTGTGGTCCTATCCGGATAGGCGATGTGGGCATAGAGGCAACGGCGGCGCAGGGCATCGCTCAGATCGCGGGTGCCATTGGCTGTAAGAATGACAATGGGCCGCGATGTTGCTTGAATCGTGCCGAGTTCCGGTATCGTGACCTGAAACTCCGACAGGATTTCCATCAGATAGGCCTCGAATTCCTCATCCGCCTTGTCGATCTCATCAATCAGAAGCACGGGTGGCACGTCCTGACGAATGGCTTTCAGCAGAGGACGTTCCAACAGGAATTCTTCGGAAAAGATACGCTCTTCGACAACGCGCCCGGTTTCGCCATGCTCGGCGGCGGCGCGAATGGACAGCAATTGTCGCTGATAATTCCATTCATAGATGGCCTGCGCCGCGTCCAGTCCCTCATAGCATTGCAGCCGGATCAGTTGCGTTCCCTCGACAAGACTGAGGACACGGGCCAGATCGGTCTTGCCGACGCCTGCGGCACCTTCCAACAGCAATGGGCGTCCTAGCGCGATTGCCAGATGAACAGCCATCGCCAGATCATCATTGGCGACATATCCTTCATCCGCCATCGCGGTTTGCAGGGCGTTCCAAGTCATAATGGTACCCGATTGGTGGCGGGCGGCCATGAAGACCGCCCGGCGTTCACTTAATCATGAAGGCCAAGGCGATTGGCTGTCTGCCAAATCCGCCAATGGTCATGGGGCATGTTGGTCTGCCTCAGGCCAAAGGGCCGGAATGCATCATGGACCGCATTCGAGAAACACGGAACGCCGCCCACATGCGGGCTCTCGCCAACGCCCTTGGCACCGATCGGGTGATGCGGGCTCGGGGTGACGGTATGGTCGGTTTCGTAGTTCGGTACTTCCCAGGCTGTGGGCAGGAAGAAATCCATCAGCGTTCCGGTCTTGACGTTGCCCTGCTCGTCATAGGCAATTTCCTGCCCCAGAGCGACCGCCAGTGCCTCGGTCAGCCCACCATGAATCTGCCCTTCGATGATCATCGGGTTGATACGGGTGCCGCAATCATCCAGCGCATAGAAGCGGCGGACTTCCGGGACACCGGTATCGACGTCAATGTCCATCACACAGACATAGGCCCCGAATGGATAGGTCATGTTCGGGGGATCATAATAGCTGACCGCCTCAAGCCCGGGCTCGAGCCCCGGTATGGCCTGGTTGTAAGAGGCGAAGGCGATTTCCTTCATCGTCTTGAAACGCTCAGGGGCGCCCTTGACGACGAACCGGTCCACGTCAAACTCCACATCATTATCGTGAACTTCGAGCAGATAAGCGGCAATCATCTGTGCCTTGGCGCGGATCTTACGTCCGGCCATGGCTGTTGCAGCACCGGCCACCGGCGTTGAGCGGGAGCCATAGGTGCCCAGCCCATAAGGGGCCGTGTCGGTGTCGCCTTCTTCGATGGTGATGCTGTCCGCCGGCAGACCGATCTCGGTGGCGAGGATTTGTGCGAAAGTTGTCGCGTGACCCTGACCCTGGGAAATCGTGCCCAGTCGTGCAATGGCCGATCCCGTCGGGTGGATACGGATTTCACAACTGTCAAACATGCCAAGGCCGAGAATATCGCAATTCTTGACCGGACCGGCCCCGACGATCTCGGTGAAATGGCACAGACCAATGCCCATCAGCGTGCGGGTTTCACCGCGTTTGAAGGCTTCGACACGCTCGGCCTGCTCTTTGCGCAGTCCCTTGTAATCGACCGCCTCCATGACCTTGTCCCAGGCCCGGTGATAATCACCACTGTCATATTCCCAGCCAAGGGCCGACTGGTAGGGGAATTGTTCTTTCTTGATGAAGTTTATGCGCCGCAGATCTGCCGCATCCATATCCATTTCGATTGCCAGAACCTCAATCATCCGTTCGATGAAATATACCGCCTCGGTCACGCGGAAGGAACAGCGATAGCTGACCCCGCCCGGTGCCTTGTTGGTGTAAACCCCATCAACAGACAGATAAGCGGTCGGAATATCATAGGATCCGGTGCAGATATTCATGAAGCCGGCGGGAAACTTGGTCGGATCGGCGCAGGCATCAAAGCCACCATGGTCAGCCGTTACCTGGCAATGCAGCCCGGTAATCTTGCCTTCCTTGGTGGCCGAGATCTTGCCGGTCATCCAGTAATCACGCGCAAAGGCTGTGGACATGAGATTTTCCATGCGGTCTTCGACCCATTTCACCGGCCGACCGGTGACAATCGACGCGACGACCGAGCAGACATAGCCTGGATAGACTCCAACCTTGTTGCCGAATCCACCGCCAATGTCAGGCGAGACTACACGGATATTATGCTCTTCAATGCCGGAGATCAGGGATACAACAGTCCGAACGGCATGTGGGGCCTGAAACGTACCATAGATGGTGAGTTTGCCGTTGACGGCATCCATTGAAGCGACCGCGCCGCAGGTTTCCAGCGGGCATGGATGGGTGCGGTGATAATACATGCTTTCTGTCGCGACGACGTCCGCATTGTCGATCACCTGATTGGTGCCAGTCTCGTCGCCCTGTTCCCAGGTGAAAATATGGTTGTGGTGTTTGCGGGGGCCGTGAGCCCCTTCGGTCTGGCCTGCCAGATCTTCGCGCAGGACCACGTCAGATTTCAACGCCTCGAATGGATCTGTCAGAACCGGCAGTTCCTCATATTCTACTTCGACCAATTCCACGGCATCTGCCGCGATATAACGGTCTTCGGCGACGACAAAGGCAACTTCCTGCCCCTGGAAAAGCACCTTGCCATCGGCCAGAACCATCTGTTTGTCACCCGCCAATGTCGGCATCCAGTGAAGGCCGAGCGGCGCCAGATCTTCGGCGGTGAGAACCGCGACGACACCGGGCAGGGCCAGGGCGGCTTCCTTGTCGACGGATACAACGCGGGCATGGGCGTAGGGTGATCGCACGAAATCTCCGTGCAGCATTCCGGGCAGTTTGATGTCATCGACATAATTGCCTTTGCCCTGGGTGAAGCGTGCATCTTCGACACGTTTGCGCGAACAGCCCAGACCTTTGAGATTGGCGGCGCGTTCATCGCGTTCGGGGGTCATGTCATTCATTGTGCAGCCTCCTTTGCGGCATTCATTTCATCGGCGGCGGCAAGGATGGATTTGACGATGTTCTGATAGCCGGTACAGCGGCAGATATTGCCCGCAATGCCAAACCGGACTTCTGCTTCGGTCGGGTTGGGATTTTCTTCCAGAAGTTTGGCGGCACGGGTGATCATTCCCGGAGTGCAGAAGCCACATTGCAGTCCGTGATGTTCGCGGAAATTTTCCTGCAGAACATGGAGGGCAGCCGGATTTCCGAGTCCCTCGATTGTGGTGATTTCAGCGCCATTGGCCTGTGCCACGAACATGGTGCAGGACTTTACGGATTTTCCGTTCAGGGTCACGGTGCATGCCCCGCAATGCGAGGTGTCACAGCCCACATGCGGGCCCGTGATGTTCAGATGTTCACGCAGAGCATAGATCAGAAGCTCGCGCGGTTCGGCGAGGAATTCACGATTTTCGCCATTCACTTTCAATTTAACGTGCATTTTATCTGTCATGAGTCGTTTCCTTACGCCCGTTCCCAGGCGCGATTGATTGCGCGTGAAAGGATGATGCCTGCGACATGGCGTTTGAATGCCACCGGTCCGCGATTGTCTTCGGACGGATCGATATCACCGAGCATCGCCGCTGCAGCGGCTTTGACAGCATTTGCATCACAGCCGGTTCCAACCAGCGCAGCACCTGCGGATTCAGACCACACCGGCACATCGCTGAGATTTGTCATTGCGATTGAGGCAGAAGCTATCTGCCCACCATTCTTGTTGATCTGAACGGCAGCTGCCGCCGTGGCATAATCGCCAATCTTGCGCTTTTGCTTTTCATAAGCGTAACCGCCCGTTGGCACGGCAAAGCTGACCGAAATCAGAACTTCATCATCGGCACGATCTGTCATATAAGCGGCTTCATAATAGTCGCGTGCGGCAACGCTGCGCGTACCGCCCGGACCGATCAGTTCAATTTGCGCGTCGAGACACTGCATCAATCCTGGCATGTCGTTGCCCGGATCCCCATTGGCGACATTTCCACCAATTGTGCCCATGTAACGCACTTGCGGGTCTGCAATCTGCAAGGCTGTTTCACGCAGGATGGGCGCCGCAGCTGCCAGCCCGTCATGGTTGATCAGCTCATGTTGCGTGACCATTGCGCCCAGTTTGATCCGGCCACCTTCAATGGAAATTCCGCCGAGCCCGCTGACATCCTGCAGATCGATCAGATGCGGAATATCCGCCATCCGCAGTTTCATCATGGGGATCAGGCTGTGCCCGCCCGCCATGACACGTGCGTCATCGCCGTGCTCTTCCAAAAGGGCGATCACATCTTCCACTTTCGTGGGTCGATAATAATCGAATGCTGCTGGTATCATCGCTTGTCCTCCCAAACTTGCGTCATATTTTACTTTTCGAGAGGGTAGCTGTGGTCGTGCGCGGCGGCACTTACGTTTCAATGAAATGAGAAAGTTTCTACACGAAATGCGACATGGCGTGCACGAAGTGCGCGGCGCTCAAACGCCGAGGGCGTCCCGGACCACGCGGAGACGAGACCTGCTGACCGGAGCCTTGGAAAGACTGGCAACTTCAAAATGGCAAACGCCATTATCCTTGAAACGCTCAAACCCTGTGACAAAGGCCGGGTTGATGAGATAGCTGCGATGGGTCCTGATGAAGGGCCCCGGGGTGAGACGTTTTTCCGCTTCTGTTATCGTCCAGACGCAGAACAATCTGTCGGTGGCGGTATATAGATGGGTGTAGTGCCCCTCGGCGCGGATCGCGGCGATAGTCTCAGCATCGACAAAGAAGGTGCGGCCCCCCTGTTCATAGGGGATTTGTTTCTTGGCCGCGGGCGCAAGGGGGTTCTCATCGGTCCTGATCTGGCTGTCACTTTCAGGAACCGGTTTTGCTGAAGCTTCCAGGCCAGCCTCCGGGTTTGCGACAGCAGCGGTTTGAGGTGCGGCGACCGGCTGCGGCGATGTTGAAAAGGTGATGCCGGTTAGCAGAAATGCGGCGCAGAGAACGAAGCTGCTCAATACGACGCCAATGGCCATGACTTCCTTGCTGATGAGCGGGCCAACCTCGCTTAGAACATCAATTGCGACGAAATCCGTTCCGCCTATGGCAACGAAGTGGACGGCAAACACGGCAAAGCCGAAAAACAGCGTGCCAACGATGATGTTGCGATTCGTCCGCTTGCCATAGGCAATGGAAAAGGCTGCTACATTCAGCGCGCAGGATGCAACGATTGCCAGTGCGATCCCGGAAGGCGTGTACAGTGCCTGACACAATTCCAGCCCTGACATGCCGATATAATGCATCGCCAGAACGCCCAGTCCGACAATCATGCCCGCCAGTACCAGGGTGCCGCGCGTGCGCTGTCGAAAATGCAGGATCAGCAAAGCAATGCCAACCACCAGAATGGCGACCAGTGCGGAAGCCAGTGTGATCGCAGCATCATAGTAAAACATGATTGGCAGTTGCAATCCGAGCATGGCCACAAAATGCATCGACCAGATGCCGCCACCCAATGCGATGGACGCCAGCGCGATCAGAAATTTCCGATGCACCATGTTGCGCTCGGACAGTCCCTTGGTGAGGGACAAGCCGGTAAACCCAGCCATCAGCGCGACCAGAAGCGAGGCAAAAACCAGCGTGGGATTGTGTGAATAGTCCAGAATCTGCATTTTGAATCACTACCCATTTGTAGAAAAACTAGCAAGCTCCCTGCTGATTCATGCAACACAGCAGGTTGGTATCCGTGTTGCAAAAGGCATTGAAGACGGTTGCCAAGTGTTGAAAAAGGGCGCAATTTCCGCGCGTGAGCGAAGCCTCATCTCGTCTGAAGGTCCTGTTATTGTGCTGAAGTTCCGGCTGGTCATCAATGTGGTTGGCTTCGTTGTAATCGGTCTTTCCATTCTGGCTTTGCTGCCAGCCGCCGTGGACAAGGTTGACGCCAATCTCGACTGGCAATCCTTTGCGGTGTCATCCACCTTGATGGCCTTTGTCGGTCTGGCTCTGGTGCTGGCCACACGGGATACCTGGCAAGCTCCGATTTCCTTCCGCACCGCCTTTTTGCTGACCGCCAGCATCTGGATTGCTGTGCCTCTGGTCGGTGCCCTGCCTTTCATGGGATTGGGCATCAGCTATGTGGATTCGTTTTTTGAGGCGACATCCGGGCTGACAACAACCGGCTCAACGGTTCTTTCAGGTCTCGATGAGCTGCCCAAAGGCATATTGCTCTGGCGCTCATTGCTGCAATGGATTGGCGGTGTCGGTATCATTATCATGGCGGTCGTCATGCTGCCCTTTCTGCGCATTGGCGGCGCGCAATTGTTCAAGACCGAAAGTTCGGAAACCAATGAAAAGGCGGAAGCGCGCTGGACCGTACTGCTGTCCAATATTGTGCTCGTCTATTGCAGTCTGACGGTCGCTTGCGTGGTGGCTTACTGGATATTGGGAATGTCGTTTTTTGATGCGATCTGCCATGCCATGGCCAGTGTGTCGACTGGCGGTTATTCAACGCATGATGCGTCCTTCGGCTATTTTGAAGCGCCCGGTCTGCACTGGGCCAGCATCGTTTTCATGATCTCCGGCGCGCTGCCGTTTTATATCTATGTGAAAGCCGTGCGTGGAAATTTCCGGGCGCTGTTTACCGACAGTCAAATCCGCGTGCTGATCGGATTTCTGGCTGTTACAAGCCTTGTGATGACCGTCTGGTTGAGCAGTCAAAGCCATATGAATCTGTTTGCGGCACTGACATTGGTCTCCTTCAACGTGACATCCATCGTAACCACCACCGGCTTTGCCAGCACTGACTATACATTGTGGGGGCCGGGGGCGGTCGGGCTGTTTCTCATTTTGATGTTTGTGGGGGGCTGCTCAGGCTCGACATCCGGTGCCATCAAGATCTATCGGTTTCAGGTTCTGATCAAGGTGGTGCACGCCCATCTGCAGCGGTTGGTTAGCCCGCACCGGACCGTGGTGATCCATTATAATGGCCGGCTTTTGCCCGATGATGCCGCATTTTCCATTCTGGCTTTTCTGGCGGTGTTTGTGGCCACCATCGGCATTTGCACCCTGATTCTGGGGTTTCTGGGGCTGGATATCGTGACAGCGGCCTCCGCCAGCATCACAGCCATCACCAATGTGGGCCCGGGCCTTGGCGAGATCATTGGGCCTGCAGGCAATTTTGCCACCTTGCCGGACAGCGCCAAATGGCTGCTGTCGTTTGCCATGATCCTGGGTCGTCTGGAAATTTTTACAATGCTGGTGATGGTTGACCGGGGTTTCTGGTCGAACTGATGTCTGGACGTCAAACCGCCTGACTGATGGTGTTTACAGGAAAATGTTGGGAACCGAGACGTTGAGCCAGGTCACGAAGGCAACGTAAAGAAACACCGTCAGGGCTGCGGCCATCAGCAGGGCCTTGAGTGCGCGCATGAAAGTGAAGTCTCCGCCGCTCAACCAGAGAAACATCACAAACAGGAACAGGCAGGTTGAAATCGTATAATCAAACTGCATGCCAAAGGCATAGGCGATGATCGCCAGAACAATGCCCCAGACTTTCTTAGATTTGGTTGTGTCTTCTGGTTCAGTGTCAGTTGCGGCCTGTGCAAGGCGCAGGCGCCGAAAGGTCGAGAGGGTGGACAGGAATGAAAGCGCGATGACCACAGTGAGTATGACGAGCGGATAGACATTGGCCGGCGCATCGATTGCGCTGGCTTCCAGCAGCAGATAGGCGGCGACAGCCATGATCACCAAACTGCTGATGATATCGAAATGATCGCGCTTAAGCATCGGTGGCCTCCCCGGCTGATTTCAGGTTCTTGCGTTGCCTGCGTGCAGCAATCAGGGGTGAAATGATGGACGCCAGGCAGAGGATGACGAGAATTGCGGAAATTGGCCGCATGACAAGGGTCAGATAGCTGCCTTGGGCCTGTGCGATCAGCAGCGATGAAGTGAACTCCCTTTCGGCGATTGGCCCCAAGATCAGGCCAAGCGCTATTGGGGCTGCCTCGATGCCGACGCGGCGCAGGAAATAGCCGCCGATGCCCATGGCAATCATGATCACCACCGAGCTCATTGAATTGGTGACCGAATATGCGCCAATGGTGGCAAACACCAGAATGGACGGGGTGAGGATGGTTGTCGGCACGCGTAATATCTGTGTGCCGAGACGCACAATGATGAAGTATCCAAGCGGCGCAAGAACAATGCTGGAGATCAGCAGGCCAAACATGAAGGTGAAGGCTGTGCCGGATGTGTCATTGAGGAGCGATGTTCCCGGCTGAAGACCGAATGACAACAGGGCACCCAGAATGACGGCGGCATTGACATTGCCGGGGATGCCAAGCGCCATCATGGGTATCAGGCTGCCGCCAACCATGGAGTTGTTGGCAACTTCTGAGGCCAGAACACCTTCGACAGCGCCCTTGCCATATTTTGAGGGATCCTTATCCCAACGGCGTGTCTCATTGTAGGAAATGGTTGACGCGATCGGTCCGCCTGCACCGGGTAGAATTCCGATGAGAATGCCGATTGCGCTGGAGCGGATCATCACATCCCAGCGCTGTATCATCTTGCGCAGAACCAGTTTCAGATCCGATGTCTTGCGCTGAAATTGCTGTGCCGGTTTCGAGCGCTCACTGCCGGAGGCGGCCTCCAGTATCTGTGCCAGACAAAACAGGCCGAGCAGGGCGGGAATGAGGTTCACACCGGCGATCAGATGGTTTGAGCCGAAGGTGAAGCGCGGCATGCCCCAATAGGGGTCCAGCCCGATCATGCTGATGGCCAGGCCCACCGCGCCGCCCAACAGGCCCTTGACCAGTGTTTCGGATTTCAGGCTGGCAATGGTTGTGAGGCCAAGCACGGTGATCCAGAAATATTCCTGTGGCCCGAACATCAGTGAAATGCGCGCCAGTGTGGTGAAGGCGAGCATCAGGACTACAACGCCGACAATGCCGCCGAAGACGGAACCGAACAGGGCTGCCAGCAATGCCTCATAGGCGCGACCCTGCTGGGTCATTGGAAAGCCGTCAAAGGTGGTTGGCAAAGACGATGCAGTTCCGGGAATATTGAGCAGAATTGCGGAGTTCGCGTCGCCATACATGGCGCCCATATAGATGGAGCCGAGCAGGATCAGGCCTGTGGCCGGTTCCATGGGCAGAACAACGGGGAGCAGCAATGAAATCGCCATGACCGAACTGAAGCCGGGCAATGCGCCAATGATGGCTCCAAATGTGGTTGCCAGAAGAATCAGCAGCACTGTTGAAGGCTGCAGAGCCTCCAGAAGCCCTGTCATAGAGAGAATGCTGTCCATGAAACCCACCTTTGAAAAATGGGTGCGGATCTTGAGATTCGCACCCTGACTCCGACCCTGTCCAGCCTGACATCAAGTCAGGCTGGACAGGGTTGTCTGATTTACTTCAGGACGCCGAATTCGATGAGAAGAGCGCGGATCTCATCGCCCATTGCCAGAACTTCAACTTCCAGATCGGCACCGGACTGCCAAACCGGAATCTGACCGCTTTTGAGGAATTCGGCCCGAATAGCTTCATTCTGAGCGACGGCTCCAAGCTTCTCGCGCAGGAAAGTGACAGCTTCTTCCGGCATATCCTTTGGCCCGACAAAGATGCGGGAGGTGAGTGAATTGACGGCGTAGCCGGATTCAGAGAAGGACGGAACGTCAGGCATGGCCGCTGACCGCTCGCCACCGGAAATCGCCAGTGTCCGCAAGGTTTCCTGACGGGATGCAAGGCCTGCACCGATGATGCCTGCGGAGACGTGACCGCCTGCCACACGGGCCACCGTGTTGGCACCACCCTGTGTGGGAACCAGAGTGACTTCGGTTTCAGAGCCGCGCATGATTTCAAGCGCTGCGATATGGGCTGTACCGAGAGTGCCGGTGATTGCAAGCGTCAGAACTTTCGGGTTTTCTCTGGCTGCCGCTGTAAAGTCTTCGAGGGTCAGATACGGGCTGTCATTGGGGACAACGAGGGCAATCGGGTCAACATTGACACGGCCGAGATAGGTAAAGTCAGCCAGGGCAAAACTGGCAGCGCCGGAGATGGGCTGGATAGCCAGGTTTGGCAGGTTCACAATGCCTACTGTGTAGCCATCATTGCGGGCTCTGGAAATGGCATCGGAGCCAACGGCTCCGCCTGCGCCTGGCTTGTACTGGAAATTCCAGCCGGTGCCTGTTTCGCTGGTCCAGCCGCCATCGACGATACGGGCCACGCGGTCGCTGCCGCCGCCTGCACCAAATGGCACAATCAGATCGATCTGCCGTTCCGGATACTCAGCCAGCGCTGTGGTGGCCGAAATCAGGGTTGCGGCCAGACCTATGGCAAGTTTTTTGGTGAACGATAGTTTCATTTAAATTTCCTCCCTTGGATTTTTCAAATTTGAGTTTCGATAGATTTCTGTGACTCAATCGCTGTCTGGCGATTGGGTGATCCGGCAAGTACCGGCGCGGGTGAGACGCCATGGCGGTTTGCCAAATTCGACTGTCTGACTGGCTCCCCAGAGCTGATTTTCAGCCCTGTATCTGGCAGAATTCCTCGAGACAACAGTAGACAGATCGGAGCTGTGCACCCAGCTGACATCTTAGTTAAATGCTCAAAACTTTGCAACTGCGGTACCTGATCAGGGCATGTTCTGCACCCGGCAAATCCGGAAACTGGCAACATCACGAATTCAGCCAGTTGTCATTTGTTTCGATCATCCAGCGATAGGTGTCCGACGGTTTGGTTTGCTGGCCCCATTCGGACAGGATGGTTTTTTGCCGCCGATTCTGCTCCATTTTCCGACTGATTTCATCGGGGTCCCAGCCCTGCAGGATTTTCTCCTGAAGCAAGTTGACGAGATCTGCATGCTGCGGATCTGCCACCAGATCATGCATTTCAAGCGGATCATCTTCCAGATTGAAGAGCTGTGAGGGATAGCCATGATAATAGACCAGTTTCCAGGGACCGGAGCGGATCATGCGTTGTTGTACTTTTTGCGGCATCCGTTTGTTCATGCCATCAGTGCAATATTCCGAAAAGGTCTCATTCTCCCACGGCGCAGTTCCATCGATTGCAAGCTGCAACAGGCTGGCCCCGTCAATCTCAGGCTTCTCATCATCGTCCGTCGGCTGATCACCTTGTGCCACGTCGACCAGTGTTGGCGCTATGTCCACAAGGTTGACAATCTGTGAGCGTCGTTCACCAGCGGGCATCTTGCCGGGCCAGGACATGATCATCGGTACGCGCACCGACTGCTCGTAAAAGGTCTGTTTCCACCAAAGACCGCGCTCGCCGATCTGGTCTCCGTGATCAGACACATAAATCACCAGCGTGTTTTCCAGCAGGCCCTTTTCCCGGTAACTTTCCAGAATGTCGCCGATCATGCGGTCCGTTGTTTCAACCAGTCCGTAATAGGCCGCGCGTGCCCGTCGCATATCGTCTGGAGAGATATCCGTGGTGTCGGTCAGTTCCTTCCAGTCCCGCAGATAGGGATGTTCGTCCTCGGCATCCGGCGAGTTGGTTTCGGGGTCGGGAATACGATCATGGTAATAGTCAAACAGTTCTGCATTGCTGACATAGGGCTGGTGCGGCAGCATCAGTCCGACATGCAGGAAGAAGGGCGCTGCATCAGGTGCAGCCTGTTCGGCAGCAATGATGGTGGAAAGGTCCTGACAGGATTTAACCACGTCCCGGTCGTGGACTTCATAGGAGGACTGACCGGCACCGGATTTGTCGATGCTGACCCGGGCCGGCCCGCTGGTGCCCGTCAGGACGCCCAGAGAATGCGGTGTGCCACCCACCCAGTTTGTGCTGTGATCCCCTACGAAGCGTTCGGAAAAACCGCGTAATTGGTCAGGACCGATCGAATGCATGCGGCCGACAAGCCGTGTCGCATATCCTGCGGCGCCAAGGGCGTGGGCAAATGTGGGTCGTCCGGAGGGTAATATGTCACTGTTTGTCCAGCAGTCCTGGTTGTGTGGGTAACAGCCTGTCAGCAACGACATGCGTGCAGGCACGCAAATGGGCGACGGCGTATACGCATTGTCAAACACCACACCCTGCGACGCCAGACGATCCAGATTTGGCGTACGCACAATGTCATCACCGTAGCATCCGGTGATAAACGGATTGTGCTGATCGGTGAGAATATAAATGATGTTGGGTTGCTTCACAGGACTGCCATTTTTCAGGATGTGCTAATCTGTGCGCGTTGCGATCTGATGTTGTGAACATGCACAAGCTCACCCTTTTTTATCGCCTGTGTTGCCAGACCAATGGGGGTGCCTCGGCGAATGATGGCGTCTCCCTGGCTGATATCGGCTGTTGCAACTTTATGAAATGACGGTACGTCACCTGCACAGGTTAGCCTCTCGGTGGTTCCATTACAATCGATGAGTATGACCTCTCCAACCTTTGCTGCGTTCAGTATGACCGCGACGTTATCATCATGCATGCCTTTGAGTGCTTTTATTCTCGTCACCGGCTGGTTCACAGGGATTCTCCGAAGCGGCTGATCACTTCATCGCCTTCCAACAACACTTCGCCAAGGGTCAGGGCTCCGGAGGCGATGGCGATGATTTCCTCTTCCAGGCGGGTTTTGGCGTCATCAAGACTGAGATCATCGGTGAGTAGACCGGAACAGTCAAAATCGATCTGGTCGCCGAGTGTCGATGCTACAGTGGGATTTGCCGTGATCTTGATCGTCGGGCACAATGCGCTGACATAGCTGTTGCCGCAACCGGTGGTGAACAGCATGATCTGCGCGCCTGTCGCGACAAGGCCGGTGAGCGATTCGGGAGAAAAGCTTGGACCGTCCATGGCATGGAGTCCCTTAGATGCAGGGCGTTCGGCAAATTTCAACAGCGATGTGATGGGTTGGCTGCCGGATTTTGCGATGCTGCCAATGGCCTTGTCTTCAATGGTGCTGAGGCCGGAGTCAATATTGGCCTGATTGGGGTTGTTGCCCAGAAGGTCTATTTTTGCCGCCACGGCGAGGCGTTCACGTCGGGTCACAGATTCCAGAATTTCCTCTGAGACAGGTTTTGAAATGGCGCGATCCGCGACCGCTTGTTCACTGCCAAGCCATTCCGCTGTTTCGCTGAAGATGACGGTACCGCCAGCATCAATATGGGCATCGGACAAAACGCCGAGCAGCGGGTTTGCGGCAATTCCCGATGAGGGGTCCGACATGCCGCATTGAAGTCCGAGCGTGAGTTCTGAAAACGCACAAATCTCGCGTGGTTGGCGGCTGATCTGGACGGCGAGTTGTGCGGCTGTCCGCACTGCGCGTTGTGTGAAGGTGATGATGTCCCGATCACAGTCCCCCAGCGACAGAAATTTGCATGGTTTGCCAAAATCCGTTAGCAATGCCTCGAAAAGGGGTGCCTTGCGCGCGTCGGAACTGAGCACCAGAACAGCGCCGACATTCGGGTTTGCCGCAAGGTTGAGCAGGATGCGGTCGACCTGCGCATCATTGTCGCCGGTGATGGCATTGCCATGTGGCATGGACACCATCACCGTTCCGGAAAGTGCAGCCTGAATTTTTTTGGCGGCAGGCTGGGTGAGGCCGGAGACATTGAGAATAAGCAGGGTGTTGCGGATTCCGGGCTGGCCCTGCTGGCGTTTATAGCCAAGAAAAATCCGCTCGCGTATTGCCGTGTTCATCTCAGTTCTCCCTTCTGAAATCTTTACTGACATCTCAGTTGAAATTCAAGATTAATTTTACCTATCTGAGTGAATATCTCCTGTCACAGGGTGGCGCGGTTTGGTTCAAAAGGGTTCGCCGTCGGGATTGCAAACCGGTATTATTGTGTGCATTCACACATGGTTGTTGAGGTTGACCTGTATTGCCGCGTAGAAGTGCAAAAGCAGATGCAGTGCAATGATGGACGAGGGTCGGACCGATACCGACATGGCGCGCGAAGGCGGCAGCCGACAGTCAGGAGATGATCATGAAATCCCCGAGCAGCGGAAACAAACCCCGCCAGACGCTGCGCAATGCAGCTTATCATGCGTTCATAGACCATCTGTTTTCAGGTGACATCCGGCCCGGTTCAATGGTGTCTCAGCGCGAGTTGTGTGAAATTCTCGACATACCGCTGAATCCGATGCGCGAAGCGCTGAAGCGACTTGAGGCAGAAAATTTTGTCAAACTGATTCCCCAGCGTGGCATTCAGATTTTCGGCATTGAGGAAGAGTTCCTGGCAGATGCGTTTCAGCTTCGCAAGATTCTGGAAGTGCAGGGCCTGCGGATTTTCTTCCAGAAGGGCGACACCCAGTCTGTGCAGGATCTGTACGACCGCACCAAAGCGGCCAGTGACGCCGATCGGGGACGGAAGCTCTCGGACTTTCAGACAATCACTGAATCTGCCGACCTCGATCACGAGATGCATCTGATGTTCATCGGCGCGCTGGAAAACAACATCATCGACGAGATGATGACCCGGATCCTCAGCAAGCTGCGCCTGTCGCGCCTGATTTTCCGGTTGCACAATTATCAGGATATTCGTGCGTTCCAGGAGCATGTGGCGATTCTGGAAAAGATTCTGGCCGATGATGAAGAAGGTGCGGTGCAAGCGCTGAACGACCATCTGGACGGCTCCAGAGGCCGGATCATGGGGATTGCCTGAGGTCGAAGGACGAGGTTCACGGCTGAACATCTGCAGATGTCGCCCATGATGCTTGTGGGCGCGTGGCGTCAGTGTTGTCTGGTTGACATCCGCCCGCTTAATCCTCTTTCAATTTGTCCATGGCCCAGCCAACCGTGAACCCGTGCAGGACTGTCGACATCAGAATGACGAGCGCGATGAGAGACCAGAGCTGGGCCTCATTGACGAACTCCATATGGCTGCCAGCATAGCACAGATAGTAAATCGAGCCGATGCCGCGAACCCCATAGACGGAGACCACTGCCCTATCCCGATTGCTGAGGGAGGTCTTCGACAGGGCAATCCACCCTGACAATGGGCGGATCACCAGAATCAGCAGGATGGCCACCGCCAAATGTGTCCAGGTCAGATCGACGAACAGGATCGGCATGACACTGCCCAGTGCGATGAGGAGCAGCGCGGTCAGTGCGTGCTCGATGGATTCTGAAAAATCGTGCAATTGTCGATGGAATTGATGTTCCTCCTCGATGCGGCGCAATGTCAGGCCGAGAACCGCGACGGCTATGAAGCCATAGCCCTCGATCAACTCGGTGGAACCGTAGCATAGCAGCACGCCCGCAAGGGCGATGACCCCTGACCCTGTTTCGGCCAGAACCGCCCCCTTTGGCACTGAAAAGAGGATGTATCCCAGTGCTTTGCCACCAACCCAGCCCATGCCCAGACCGAGAGCGATGCGATAGACGATGTCATGCAGGAACCAGTCCAGCGCCCAGATGCCCGGGTTCAGTCCCTCGGCGGCCACGATCAGCCCAAGATAGACAAAGGGAAATGCCAGCCCGTCATTCAGGCCCGCCTCTGTGGTCAAGGTGAACCGTACCGGGTGTTCCAGCCCCTCATGCGGTGGACCAACCTGGACATCAGCTGCCAGCACAGGGTCGGTCGGTGCCAGCACGGCTCCGAGCAATATCGCAGCGGCCACCGTCAGCCCGGCAAGACCCACTCCCAGCAGGGCGACGGCGAGAATGGTCAATGGCATCGCGATCCCGAGCATGCGGGAGGTGGGTATCCAGCGTTTCCAGGGACGCAGGCTGTCGATGCGCATCCCGGCACCAAACAGAGCGACAATGACGGTCAGTTCGCTGACCAGTTCCCAGGGTAGGGGCGTTTGTCGTGGGTCCGGCAGTGTCGGCAATCCCGGTATCAGCAATGCTGCCGCGGCACCGAACAGGATCATCAAGGGCGCTGCCGCCGGCTCGCGTTTGGAGATCAGTCGCGGCAGCCATCGCGCAAGGATCACAATCACGCCGATGACAGCCAGCGCGACGTGATAGGAATTCAGGGTGAAGAATGTATCGTGCTGCATGTTTTGAGCTTATCCCGGAGTACGGCAACAGGTTATATGAGATGAAATGCATCCGGCGGACAAATTGCATGGATGCGGCTGAGTAAACAAATGATTGCCCGCTCGGGCAGCGCGGTAAAACCCGCCCAGTGATGCTGACAATGGCGGCCGGGTGGCACACAATCATTGTCGGCTGATCTTGAGTTTGTTTGCTTCAGACGCCTTTTTGCCAAATTGGACAGGCGATGGTCTGACGGCCAGAGCTAGCCAGTGTTCGCACAATCACTGGCCAGCTTCCGTTCGGTTTGTGTCCATTCTGACGATGTCCCCAAAATGGCAGGCAGGAGACAAGCTTTTTAGAATGGAAAAAGGTCAGGCTTGCTTTTGTTAGCTAGTCTGCCTTGCTTGAGTCTCAGTAAAGTTTGATCTGCGCAAAACCAACAGCCACATTGACACCGCTGGAGCCGGATACGCTGAGTGGTTGCAACGCAAAAGCATCTGACGATCCGCCGACCAGAACATTGGCACCCAAGCCAACGGCGAAAGCGGCTGATGCCGTGGCACCACTGTAAGTCCCGGTGAGTGCCTGGGGTGCATATTTTTCTTCTTCGGCAGCGACCACAGCCCATAGAATGACAGAGTCACCGGTGAAGCCGATATCGATTCCATATTTATCAATGGTACCTGAATAGGTTTCCACCTTGTAGCGGTCATTTGCAGGTGTGAAGGTGCATGTCAGGTTTTTTGAGGATCCGAAAATAAATCCTATTCCGCCTTCTACATCGCAGGATAGCTGACCAAGTTGGATGCCCTTGTCTGCGTGAGCGGTCGAGGCAATCGGCGCTACCGCAAGAAGTGCAGCACCGGCAGAGGCCAGAATCGTTTGTTTGAATGTCATGTTTTTTCCCTTTGTAATGATTAAAACAACGTCGGTGGATGGAAAACGTTCCGTGAAAGCCGATGTCTGCAGTAATATAGGGGTAAGCTGCGGAGGCTCATAGGGCGTTTTTCACTGAATGCACCATGCATCGTCGGAAGTTATAGAAGCGTTCGCGTGCTTCGGGTTTTCCATGGATTTGTCGCAATCTGGCGGAATGCCACGATCGGAATGCAGTGCTGGTGGTTCAAGGCTTGGTGCGCTTATTTGAACCAAAGGTCGCTTTACAACCAACGGACGTTCACGTGGAAGACATCGGATTTCGATGGGTAACCTGCACCATTGACAGCAAGCTCCCTTCTTTACTGGAAATGTATGATGGCGACATCGATTATCTTATTGCCCATGAGCTCAGCTACACGAATCGCTGCAATCCATTCAGAAAACCAATTGCGCCGTTAAAGTTTCAACGTCGCCAGATTCGAATTTGTCAAAAGTCATTGAAATAATAATGGCAGCAAATGGAGCCATACCAGTGACCTCTCCCTTCGGAGAGAAAATATCGATATTCGAAGGCAACCCAATTTTTAAAGCTGTGGTCACCGCCACAGACGAACCGTGTGGTAGAATAACCACACAGCGTCAAATAGCTGATCTATATTGAGAAAATGGAGCGGGCGAGGCGATTCGAACGCCCGACCCCAACCTTGGCAAGGTTGTGCTCTACCCCTGAGCTACGCCCGCATCCTTGGGTAATGACAGCGTATTTGGCTGCGAGGGCACATATGGCGCAAGATATTGGGAAAAGCAAGCTAAAGATTCAGGTTTTTTGCGTGTAGCCCAATTGATGTGGATTTGGGTAATTGCAGCCGGTTTTTCAGCGCTGTGCGGAAAAGTGGCGCTGCCGGTTGCAATTGGCCTGATTTGCGTAAATGAAAGGATTTTCAGGACCGGCTTTGGGCGTGGCAGAGATGGTACGTTCCGGTGTGTCGTCAGACCGCCATGTGGTGGCCGGTCAGCCAAGAGGTGTTTTCTGGTGATTAGCAAAGACGAATTATTTGCCCGGCTGGACGGGCTGGATATTGCGCATGCAACGGTGTCGCACAAGGCGGTTTTTACCGTTGCGGAGAGTGACAAGATCCATGATGACTTGCCGGGCGGGCATTCCAAGAACCTGTTCCTGAAGGACAAGAAGGGGCAGCTCTTCCTGGTTGTGGCTGAGCAGGCCAGCCAGATTGATCTGAAGGGGCTGCACCGCCATATTGGAGCGCAGCGGCTGAGTTTCGGCAAGCCGGATCTGTTGATGGAGGTTCTGGGCATGACGCCGGGATCGGTCAATCCGTTTGCGCTGATGAATGATGCGGACAAGCGCTGTACGCTGTGGCTGGATGAGGCGCTGCTGCGGCATGAACTGGTCAATTTTCACCCGCTCGACAACACAATGACGACTACGCTTAAAAGTGCAGATCTTATACGGTTCATCGAGGCGATCGGGTTTGGTGCCAACCGGCTGGATTTTACAGCACTGGCCACACAGGGCGCATAAAGGATATACCAGCATCAGGACGGATACGGACAAGTTGGCAGACAATCGGTTGCAGTGTGGGAAAAAAACCCCATTTTGAGCGGTAACGAGCCAGATTCGGTCACAAGTCCTATGGTGACAGGCGGTCCTTTGGGGGCTGATTGATGATATGGCAGACAATACAGGTAGACAGGCGAACTTATAATGGATGAGAAATTTCAGATGGGCGGTTCAGTCGGCGGCGCATCCTTGACTGGAAATGGTGCCGGTGTCTCGGCTTCGATGGGCTCTGCACCCGGGCGCGCTGCGCCTGCCGGTGATGGCCTGATTGGTGGTGGTGCTGCCGGTGGGGGTGACCTGATCAAGGACACGTCCATGCAGGATTTTGTCGCCGATGTGATTGAAGCCTCCAAGCAGCAGCCGGTGCTGGTGGATTTCTGGGCGCCCTGGTGTGGTCCCTGCAAGCAATTGACACCTTTGATTGAAGCTGCGGTGCTGAAAGCCGGTGGCCGGGTCAAGCTGGTGAAGATGAATATTGAAGATCATCCGGAAGTTGCCGGGCAGATGGGCATTCAGTCGATCCCTGCCGTGGTTGCTTTCAAGGACGGGCAGCCTGCGGATGGATTTATGGGCGCGGTGCCGGAAGGCGAAATCGCGGCCTTTATCGACAAGGTGGCCGGTCCCGCCGGACCATCGCCGATCGAAGAGATGCTGGAACAGGGTCAGACTGCGCTGGATACCAAAGATTATGGCGGCGCGGCACAGATTTACGCAGCAATTCTTCAGGCTGAGCCAGGAACTGTGGCGGCGCTTGTGGGCATGATGGAGTGCTATATTGGCACTGATCAGGCAGACAAAGCGCTGGAACTGCTGGATATGGTGCGTCAGCAAATGCCTGATCTGGCAGAAGATCCGGCGCTGGCGACACTGGAAACCAAGATTGAATTGCTGAAACAGGCGGAAGCTCTGGGTGATACGGGTGATATGGAAGCCCAGTTGGCGGCGGACCCGGACAATCATCAAATTCGGTTTGATTTGGCCGTTGCGTTGAACGGACGTGGTGACAGGACTGGTGCTTCTGATCATCTGCTCCATATTATCCAACACGACCGCGATTGGAATGAAGACGCAGCGCGGACTCAATTGCTGCAATTCTTCGAAACCTGGGGTGCCAAGGAACCGGCCACAAAAGCAGGACGCCGCAAATTATCGGCGCTTCTGTTCTCGTAAGGCGGGTTCAGGTGAAGGAGCCTGACATGTCAATGCAGATTGGCAATACAACATTTGAAAGCGCAGAGGATTTTCCGTCCTCTGTGCCCATTTTTCCATTGAGCGGTGCTTTGCTGCTGCCCAAAGGACAAATGCCGCTGAATATTTTTGAACCACGCTATCTGGCGATGGTGGACGCAGCCATGGCCGGAAACCGCCTGATTGGCATGATCCAGCCCTCACTGGATCAGGACAGTGACAGTCCGAACGCCTTGTGCGCCAGCGGTTGTCTGGGCCGTATCGTGGCCTGGTCGGAATCTGGTGACGGGCGCTATCTCATCACGCTGATGGGGGTTGCCCGGTTTCAACTGGAACAGGAACTGACCACCATGACGCCGTATCGTCAGGCGCGTATATCGGTATTGCCGTTTATGGGCGATATTGATGGAGAGGTGGCTGAGCTGGAGGTTGACCGGGACGAGTTGCTGGCGACGTTTCGCGATTATCTGGATGCCAATGACATGGAAGCGGATTGGGACAGCATCAATGAGGCCTCCACCGAATCTCTGGTGAATGCCCTGTCGATGATGAGTCCCTACGGACCTGCCGAAAAGCAGGCACTGCTGGAAGCGCCGGATTTGAAAACCCGCGCCGAAACGCTGATTGCCATTACCGAAATGGAACTGGCACGCGGCGATGACGGCACCAGCCCACTGCAATAGGAATTGATGGTATGGCGCAGCCGGACAGAAAGCTTTTGGAATTGCTGGTCTGTCCGGTGTCGCGCAGCCCGCTGGTGTTGGATGAGGGCGGTGACTGGCTGCTCAGCAAGAAAGCCCGGCTGAAATTCCCGGTTCGCGATGGAATCCCCATCATGCTGGTCGATGAGTCGGAACCCCTGATCGATTGAGGACGTCCGCAGTCCGCGCAAAGTTTTGCCTTCCATTTCCGCGATATCCGACTTAGAATCAGTTGACTGACTAAGATTTTCGCCGCGGCCTTGGGCCAATGCCTCTATGGGAGATTCCGTCATGCCGACCCAATCGGGACGCTCGAAACGGCAACGCCTGGAAGATGCTGCGGCGCAATTGTTCTGGTCCAGAGGGTTCGCCGCCACCAGCATCGCCGATCTTGCGAAGCAGGCAGAGGTGCCGGTTGGCAACGTCTATTATTATTTCAAGAGCAAACGTGATCTGGCCGATGCGGTTGCAGACATGTTCATTCAGGGGTCACAGGCGGGTCTGGACGATATCGAAACCCGGTATCCCAGCGGCACAAGCAATCCGCAAAAGCTTGCGAAAGATCGCGTCAGTGCCTTTTTCGAGATGCTGGAAAAATCTCATATGAGTCGGGCCAAAGCGGGTTGTCCGATTGCGCGCTCAGTGGCTGATTTTGCAGAATTTGCTCCCAGCGCCGCCCGCAAATCCTCCGAGGCGCTGACCATGCTGACGGCTTTTCTGGGCCGTGAACTGACACGTGCCGGGCATCCCAATGGCATGATCGCTGCGCAGCAAAGCATTGCCTTGTGGCAAGGCGCAATTGTGCTGGCCCATGGGGCTGCAGATCCGCAAATTTTGATGCGGATGTGTGCCGAGCAGCGTGATGCCTTGTTGCGGGCGGTTCATCAGGGCGCTTAGATGTGGTGGCTCAATGAGTTGCCCCGGCTTAGACCGAGACGATCAACCTGTGTTTTGTGGGGTATTCTACATGCGCTCTGAGTTAATTATTGATGTGTGTTGCTGTGGCCAAATCGACGGTTGGCTGAGATGGGTTCTCGGAACAAGTCCGAGAACGACGAAGTGTATGGCGGAGGGATGACCAAGAGCGTTGCGAAGGAATGATGAAGAGCGTCGCGGAAGGCGCTAAGCGAGTGGCGAAGGGAGACGGAGAGTGTATGGCGGGTGTAAGGCAAAGGCTTGGTATATGATGACGGGTAAAGCGTTTTTCGGAGTGTAAATCCTTTCAAATCCACGTCCGATTGAATGACTCACAGCCACACACCCAGCCTCACTGTCGTCGTTCTCGGACTTGTTCCGAGAACCCATTGCGAGACCACAAGGAGCCACACTTTGACATTGGCCCGGCGCATCTAAGAAGGGTCAGAATTGTCGTCAGGCAACCCGTTTGATGGTGCTGACAAGGTGTCTGTAACCGGTCACACCACTTTTATGGAGTGAGGCCGTTACACCAGTCATCAAGTATTGCTGCCAACCTCACCCAGTCAGTGTATTCCTTGTCCGAATGGGGATCGATGGTCTCCTTTTTGGACATGGCAATCCAGCGCATGGCCCAATGGCGGAAGAAATCATAGGTGGTGAAGCGGAACGCACCGGCGATCTGTTCCACTCGGCTGGGTGCCCAGCCTGTAGTTCTGGAAAAATCATCGACGTATTTTTTCAAGCCAGCCCAGTCGTCAGCATCATCTCCGGCGGCCGACAGGGAAACAGACAGGAATAGCGTGTCGCATTGGGTCAACTTTGGAAGATTTGTGGTGACAAAAGCCTCAAGTGATTTCTGGTATTCTCCCAAATGTATCGAACCCGCCAGAATGGCGGCGTCAAAGCGTTCAATGTCGATATCACCACCGTCTGACACGTTCAACAATTCCACGGCATGGCCGCTGTCTGTGAGTCGATCCGCACAAAAACGAGCGATTTTCCGAGTCTGACCATCGGTGGTGCCATAGGCGATCAGGATTTTCATGAGCCACTCCATTTGTTTGAAATAGCGTACTGAAATCAGCTGCGGTTGCTTTGACATGTATCAAAGGACATTCGTCAAACCAGAATCACGTGTTCGTATGAAACCCAAGAACGCCCGGGCGAATTCGCAACAGGTTTGGATGGTCAGATGTTCTGTGCAGCCGCCCAACCACTGGCCCAGGCCCATTGGAAATTGTAGCCGCCGAGCCAGCCGGTGACATCCACCGCCTCGCCAATGGCATAGAGGCCGGGCATCTTTTTGGCTTCCATGGACTTTGAGGACAGCTCAGCAGTGCTGATGCCGCCAATGGTGACTTCTGCCTTGGCAAAGCCTTCTGTGCCGCTGGGGTGGAATGGCCAATCGGCCAGATTTTGCTCCGCCAAAGCCAGGTTCTTGTCGGACAGATTTGCCATTTCGCTGTTGAGGCCGAGAGTGGCAATGAGTTTTTCTGACAGGGTTTGTGCCAGACGGTCCGGCAGATGCGTGGAGAGGGCGCTTTGCAGGGCCGTGCGTGGCTTGGCGCGTTTGGTCTGTTGCAGCCAGCCGGACGGGCAGTCGGGCAGAAAGTTGACACCGATGCGGTCTCCATGACGCCAATAGGATGAAATCTGCAATATGGCCGGGCCGGAGAGGCCCTTATGGGTGAATAATGCTGCTTCCCGAAACCGCGCTTTGCCACAGCTTGCAACGATATCTGTGGCGACACCGGACAATTCGCGAAACAGCGCTTCATCGGCGCCAAGCGTGAAGGGCACGAGGGCCGGGCGCGGTTCGACCACTTTCAGGCCGAAGCGCCGTGCCAGATCATAGGCAAAGCCGGTCGCGCCCAGTTTGGGAATGGAGGGTCCGCCTGTGGCGATGACCAGCGCTGGAGCCGATGCGGTTTGGGTGCCGAACTGGACTCGAAACTGACCGTCACCATGGTTGATGTCTCCCAATGATAGACCCAGACGCAGATCCACCTTGCCTTTCTCGCATTCACTGAGCAGCATTGCGACGATCTGCTTGGCTGAGTCATCACAGAACAATTGGCCCAGCGTCTTTTCATGCCAGGAAATGCGATAGCGTTCTACCAGTGCCAGAATATCGGCTGCGGTGTAGCGCCTGAGAGCCGACTTGGCGAAATGAGGATTGGACGAGATGTAACGGTCCGGGGCGGTGTGGATGTTGGTGAAATTACAACGACCACCACCGGAGATGATGATCTTGCGGCCTGGTTCCGGCGCATGATCTAGCAGCAGGACGCGCTTGCCGTGCTGCCCGGCCACGGCGGCACACATCAGGCCTGCGCCGCCTGCGCCCAGAATAATGGCATCATAGCTGGAATTATTTGATGTCATTGTTGAAAACTGTCCGGATGGCTGATGATGAGGCTCTATACCGTTCCTTCAGTCATTCCGAAAGGTGCGATCGGAAAGTGATCACCCGGCGCATGAGTGCCGGGTGACTTCAGATGTCAGAATTTGGCCGCATTGCCGGGGACAATCTTGGTGATTGTACCAACGGCTTTGCCGTCCGGGCCAAGATAGGTGAAGGTGCCAGGCTCATAGACAATCTGCCAGTCTCCGGCGGGGCCCTCCTGCCAGTCGACGAGATATCCGCTTTCGTTGATTTTGAGATCGCCCTTGAAGGTCGGGCCGTCTGGCAGTGTCATATGAGCTACGGTTTCGGACGGGTAATAGATGACGGCATCGGTGCCTTTTCCGATGTCGATGTAATGGGTGGAGCCGATCATGAGAACAGCGAGAATTTTTGCAGTGAGAACCATCTTGGTTTCCTTCTTTGGTTTGGATTCAAAGAGTGAGTGGGAGATGTTTGCGCCACGCTGAATGGTGGTCAAACGCAGTTTCCTGCGACCAGGCAAGCATCACTTGCACCTCGGAGCCTGGCGCAAGGGACAGTGCAGGTCGGTCCGCAAACTTGTGTGACATTTGAAACTCAAGATGCGAGCGGCCATTGATGTAGCTGCCATGGGCGGTTTGCAACGCTGGTTCCAGGCCCAGTTCTGTGACGTTTTTATGATCAGGAACGCTTGCAAGGTGTTCTTCTGCCGTGATCGGCGAAATTGAAGTCATAGCGATAATGAAGCGCGTATTCCGCAAGCCTGGAAATTCATTAAATCCAACAGCCAGCCAGCCGGAAGTCGGTGCGCTCAGGGAGCCGATCAGAGTGTTGTGGTGGTGACGCCAGGAAAATTTGACGTCGTCCCGGGTAATGGATTGGCGTTGTCTGCGGTGCGTATTTGATGCAAGTGCAGCAGGTGTTCCGACCAGAGTGCCAATGCTGATTGTTGCGAGTGAAAGAAACTGCCGCTTGTTCATGGATGTGTTATCCGCTAGGTTATCGTCAAGTTTCTTGACTAATAAGGCGCGCGCTCCATTCTGTCAAGTAGCTTGACTATTAAGTGAGGATTATCAGATGAAAGTCGTGACTGCGTCCGAGGTGACTGCTCCCGAATTGATCGATCATATCGGTTGGGATCTATGGCGCGTGACCGAAGGGTGGAAACGCCGTTTTACCGCAGACATGGTGGCCTTGGGATATGGCTGGTTCGGCGAAGCGCGCGGAGCCCTTGTGCAGCACATCGGCCGCCATGGCATCGCTCAGACCGCTCTGGCTGCAAAAGCCGGGATGAGCAAACAGGCAGTGCAACAGCATCTGGATGATCTGGTGCGCGACGGGGCCGTTGAGCGGGTGCCCGATCCCGATGATGCGCGCAGAAAGATTATTCGCTTTACGCCTCTCGGGCTTGAAGCACTTACTGTCTCCAACGATGTCAAACGGAACATCGAGGATGAGTATCGGCATCTGATCGGGGATGAGGCGATGCAGCGGTTAATTGAAGCTCTGCGCGCCATCAGTGCACATCAGAATGATGAGCGAAAATAACCCCACCAATAAATGAACCAAATCTAACCCTCAACGCACCTTATCTACACAAGGAAGCCCAAGAGAGGTGTCATGCGCCGCGAAAGCCGCATTCTGGAAGATTATCTGGTTGCAAGCGCCAGGCTGGGAGACAGGCAGGCTTTTGCCCGGCTGGTGGAATTGCGTGGCCCGCGCCTTTTGAGCCATGCAACCCGGTTGCTGCGCAATCGCGAGGAAGCCAGAGACGCGGTTCAGGATAGTTGGGTAGATATTTATCGCGGGCTTGCAGGATTGCGGGACCCGATGGCCTTTCCGGCCTGGGCGACGCGGATCGTCACCCGAAAATGCGCCCGGCTGATCAAGGGAAAGACATCCCGGCGGAAACTGGAGCAGGATCTGGTTCTGAACAGCGATGTCGTGTCCCAACCGGTCGTGCCTGACTTTGGCTCGGCATCGGATGCGGAAAAGGTTCGTGCTGCTATCGAGGCCTTGCCGCCGACACATGGTGCCGCGATAGCCCTGTTTTATCTGGAAGATATGAGTGTTGCCGAGGTTTCGGTGGCGCTTGATGTGCCGGTGGGAACGATCAAAACCCGGCTGATGCATGCACGCGAGAAATTGAGAGTTCTTCTGAAAGGAGACAATGATGAATAAGTTGGACAGATTGATAGAAGAAGCCTTGCAGGATCAGGATCGTGACATTCTGCATCAGACCGAGGAACTGGGATATTTTGCGCTGGGGCTCAGCCAGTTTTCCGGCAAGCTCGGCTGGGTGACTTGGGTGCTGATGATTGTGCAGACAGCAATGTTTATCGGCGCGGTCTGGTGCGGGGTCTATTTTTTTGCAGCGACAGAAACGCTGTCAGCCCTGAAATGGGGCCTGTCATCCGCCACTTTGGCGCTGATGGGAACTCAGTTGAAACTCAGCCTGATGCCACAAATGCAGGCTGATCGTATCATTCGGGAACTGAAGCGCATCGAACTGATGCTTGCGCGACAGAATTCCTGACTACAAGTCTAAGCACCGTCACCAATCGGGTGGCGGTGCCTGCTGGATGTGCTTGCGGATTTTGCGCATCTGTTCGCCCAGAGAGCGGCATTCTTCTTCGCTGGACGGTTCCATCATATGGTTCACTGCCTTGACGTGAATCCGCAGTCCGGAGCGGGCCAGGTCTTCACCGGCGCTGGTGAGAAAGAGTCGTTTCAAACGGCGATCTCCGGCGTCTTCCCGGCGTTCCAGATAGGACTTTTTCTCCATGTCAGGGAGCAGCATGGATAGATTGGAGCGGCCAACCAGCAATTTGTCTGCCAATTCCTGTTGGGTCAGACCGGGAAACCGCAAGATGGTGGCCAAGACATCATAGCGCGGCAAATCCAGATCAATGGTGGCCAGACCTTCCGACAAAAGCCTGCGGGCAATCTGATAGGCTTTTGGCACCTCAATCCAATTGCGAAAACGGGGATGGTTCCAGACCAGTTCGGGGTCCTGCGGTTCCTGTTGCATCATTCCTCCGACAATCTTTCCCGGTTCAGACAGTGTGCCGTGAACCTGTACCAGATCGCATGTCTCTTATGAGGTCGCTTGACTTTGTTCAATATTGAACATTATCTTTGCCTCCCGATCTGTTTAAGCAGGAATGTGACGCATGGTGAAGTCCTTCAATCTGAAAGCGCTTCGGCTTGCTGTTCGGGTTGGAAATATTGTGGCACCAGGACTGGCGGCCAAAGCGACTTTCAAACTGTTTTGCACACCACCCAGACCACGCAGATTATCCCAAAAAGAAGCCGCTATGACGCAGCGCGCAGAGCAGCGTCTTGCCTCTGCACGGGCGATGGATCTGCCCTATCGCAAGGGACCCTATTTTGATGATGTGGGGCGTGATCAAACCCGGGATGCGCCCAGGGATGAAACACTGCGTTATTATGTGTTTGAACCTGAGATGGTCACGGCAGATACCCAAACGGTGGTTCTGTTGCATGGTTGGACTGGAAAGTCGGCCTTCATGCTGGGGTTTGTCGGTCCGCTGCTGGCAAAGAATTTTCGTGTGTTGGCCGTGGATCTTCCTGCCCATGGTGCGTCATCCGCGCGCCAGCTGCATTTGCCAAAGGCGGCCAACGCGCTGAGTGAGTTGCACCAGCAGACGGGGCCTTGGCACAGCATCATCGCGCATTCATTTGGTGGTGCCGTGGCCTGTGTGCTGGTCTCGGGGTTTATTCCTTCATTTGCAAAAGTGCCGTTGAAGCGGTTGGTCTTGATTGCCACGCCGCACTCCATGCAATGGATTTTCCATGGTTTTGGGCGGGCCGTTGGTCTCAACCAACGCAGCCAGGCCTTGTTTGACGGGTTGGTGCGTCCATTGGCAGGGCGTCCTCTGGACGAGTTTGAAAGCAAGGACATGTTACGCGCCGCAGATGTGCCGACCCTTATCATGCATGCGCCCGACGACAAGGAAGTGCCATATTCCGGCGCGGAGTTGATGGCTGACGGGCAGCGCTGTGTTACCTTGCTGCCGATGCCCGGGCTGGGTCACAGGCGCATTCTCTATGCGGCCAAGACCATTCGAGCAGCCACCGCTTTTGTGTGTGGTGCAGATCTGGAGTACAGTCCTTAACCGAGTAGCTATTGGGCCTCGCAAACCCTTCATCAGATGGTTTGCCAGGCATATGGTTTTTTCAGATTCTCCGACAGAAAATCCATCATCAAACGCACTCGTTTATTATACCGGACATCGGCATGACAGGCGATCCACAGTTCGAGTTGTGGCAAGGGGAGATCGGTCAGCATTTGACGGAGTTCAGGCCAGTTCGATGCCAATCCCTTATGCAGGACACCAATGCCCACGCCGGTGCGCACCGCAGATATCTGGGTCAGGATATTGTCAGAGCGAAAGCTGAAACTGCCGGGAGAGAAGCGCACGCCCAGATCGCTGGCGGCCTGGATCAGAGATGTCTCCCGATCAAACCCGATGAATGCGTGATCGTGCAGTTCTTCAAGGGAGGTCGGTTCGCCAGATGTCCTCAGATAATCGGTGTGGGCATAAAGCCCGAGCGGCAAATCGGCGATCTTGCGTGCCACGAGATCATTTTGGGCGGGACGGAACAGGCGCACGGAAATATCGGCGTCACGCTGCAGCAGGTTTGAGGCCTCATTGGTGACAGCCAGTTCAATGTCTATGCCGGGATGCTGTTTCATGAAGGCACTGATGAGGCCGGGCAGGAGTATGACGCCGAACACCTCATTGGCAGAGATCCGGATTGTTCCGGAGTAATTCTCTTCAAGGCCAGCAGCCAGTCGCTCGAAGGTGTTGGCATTGTCTGCCATCTGCCGGGCAATGTTGACCAGTTCCTCGCCCCTGGCGGTCACTGTCATGCCTTCGCGTCCGCGCCGAAACAACGGCACGCTGAGCGCTTCTTCCAGCAGATCGATATGCCGACCGATTGTCGGCTGCGCCATGCCAAGAGACCTGGCAGCGGCGGACAGACTTCCGGTCTGGGCAACGGCCTGAAAGCTGCGAATGAGATCCCATGAGAAATGCATGAGCGTATCCATGCATTTTTCTATATCTCACGTCAATATTTAGAGAATTTATATCGAATAATGAATGAACTATCTCAATGCCATCAACACAGATGTTTCGGCACATCTGATCCAAACACATTGAGGAACAGTTCAATGAAAATCGCAATTCCAGCAGCTATCATGGCATCCGTCACCATCGCCCTATTTGTTGGCAGCCGGCTCAGCAAAAAGTCCCTTTACACAGAGATCGAAATCGACGCGCCCAGAGATGTGGTGTGGTCACAACTCGCCGATACAGGACGCCACCCGGATTGGAATCCGTTTATCAGGAAATTCAAGGGAGTTTTGAAAGTTGGAAACCGCATTGCGGTGACGCTTCAACCTCCGGGTGGTTCACCCATGACATTCAAGCCAAAGATTTTAAAAGCTGATCCAAATGAAGAGTTGCGATGGTTGGGAAAACTCGGCGTCAAAGGTGTGTTTGACGGAGAGCATTATTTCATCCTGGAAGAGCGTTCTGACGGCAAGACTCTGCTGCGCCATGGCGAGGTATTCTCAGGTGTGTTGGTACCCATTCTGTTTGGTCTTCTGAGAACCAAGACCCGCATGGGCTTTGAGGCGATGAATGTTGCCCTCAAGCAAAGGGCAGAAGCGCATACGGGGTAGCGCAGGCTGCAAGCCGCCATTTGAAATACATGTTTCCGGGATGAAGCGGCAGGGCGAGAACGCAGTGCCAGACCCCATTTGAGGGCGCTCATCTTCAAGTATTTTCAGATCTTAAGTCGGATTGTCTAAAAAACAGGCACGTTGTCTGTTTTTCGGGCGTGTGGGACCGCATTCTTATGGGTTTTGGAGCGATTTTGAGCATCTGAATTGGCACGAAAATTGCTTCCCAGATCATATAATTCGACCAGGAGAATAATATGAGCGGAAATTCCGTACGCCTCAATGCCATTTCGGCCATTACATCGACGCCAACTGTTGAATCCGGTTTTGACTTTGTTTCAAGCCCAACCAGCAGCGTTTGGGGCGACAATGTTTTCAGCTTGAACGAAATGAAGCAGCGCCTTCCAAAAGCGATCTTCAAATCGCTTAAAAGCACCATCACATCCGGTGAGCCTTTGGATCCGACAACTGCGGATGCAGTTGCGGAGGCCATGAAGACATGGGCGATTTCAAAAGGCGTGACGCATTATGCGCATGTGTTTTATCCGCTCACCGGTCTGACGGCCGAGAAACATGACTCCTTCTTTGATCCGGATGGAGATGGCGGCACAATCGCCACCTTTGCCGGCAAGGCACTTGTTCAGGGTGAGCCGGATGGCTCGTCCTTTCCAAATGGCGGCATTCGTCAGACTTTCGAAGCCCGTGGCTATACGATCTGGGATGTCACGAGCCCGGCCTATATTATTGAAAATCCCAACGGCACAACGCTTTGTATTCCAACTGCCTTTGTCTCCTGGACCGGAGAAGCGCTGGACAAGAAAACTCCGGTTCTGCGCTCTATGCAGGCGCTCAACAAGCATGCCCAGCGGGTTTTGAAATTCTTTGGAACTGATGGTCCGTTCATTTCCTCCTCCGCTGGGGCCGAACAGGAATATTTCCTGGTCGACAATCACTTCTATTACGCGCGGCCGGATCTGCTGGCTGCCGGGCGTACCCTGTTCGGTTGTCCGCCGCCCAAAGGCCAGGAGTTTGACGATCACTATTTCGGTGCAATTCCGGAACGGGTTCAGGCATTCATGTTTGAAGTGGAACGGGAATGTTTCAAACTCGGCATTCCGGCCAAGACACGCCATAATGAAGTGGCCCCGGGCCAGTTTGAATTGGCCCCTGTCTATGAAATGGCCAATGTGGCAACCGATCACCAGCAATTGGTGATGACCACATTGCGCAAGGTTGCCGGAAAATACGGCATGACATGCTTGCTGCATGAAAAGCCATTTGCAGGTGTCAACGGCAGTGGCAAGCACGTCAACTTTTCCATGGGATCTCCAAAAGCCGGCAATCTGTTCGACCCAGGCGATACACCGGCGGAAAATGTTCAGTTTGTTGTGTTCTGTGCAGCGATGATCTCGGCGGTTTACAAACACGCAAAATTGCTGCGTTCTGTTGTGGCCTCGGCCTCAAATGATCACCGCCTTGGGGCCAATGAAGCACCTCCTGCGATTCTGTCCGTGTTCCTTGGCACCGAGTTGAACGAAGTCATGGAATCCATCGTCAATGGAAGCCCGATCACCTCCAAGAAGGTTCCGCTGAATCTGGGTGTTGATGTGCTGCCAACCATTCCAAAGGACTCGGGCGATCGCAACCGCACCAGCCCGATGGCGTTTACGGGTAACCGGTTCGAGTTCCGCGCTGTCGGCTCGAACCAGTCCATTGCCGGTCCCATGGTTGCGATGAACACCATCATGGCTGAAGCACTGGATGAGGCTGCTACATCGCTGGAAGCGGCAGATACATCCAGTGTTGAAAAACTGGGCGCTGCTGTTGCTGCCTATGTCAAACAGGTCTGGGCTGAATGTTCCAGCGTTGTCTTCAATGGCGATGGCTATGCTGATGATTGGCAGATAGAAGCCAAAAAACGCGGTCTGCCAAACCTTGTCACCACTCCGGATGCGCTGGGCGTTTTGAAGGAGCAGACCTATATCGATCTGTTCGACAAATATTCCGTGCTGTCCGAGCGGGAATTGGAATCCCGCTATGAGGTTTATGCAGAGCAGTACATTTCGGCAGTCAATGTCGAGTCCAATCTGGTGGTCGAAATTGCCAAGACAATGGTGTTCCCTGCAGCCATTCGCTACCAGGGCGAGTTGGCCTCAACTCTGGCCAATCTGAAAGCAATTGGCGTTGAGTCGGACCACTATACAATCGACAAGCTGACGGATCTGATCAAGAAATTGCAGGATTCCCTGAGTGAACTGGAAGCTCTCAAGGCGGGAGAGCATGACGCGGAAAGCGTTGCGGCTCATTGCTTCATGATCAAGGATGATCTGCTGCCAAAAATGCTGGAAGTTCGGGGTTACGTGGACGAGTTGGAGGGCATGGTTGCAGATGATTTGTGGCCGCTGCCAACCTATCAGGAAATGCTCTTCATCAAGTAAGAGACATAACCCGACCCATGCAATTGAGAGCCCGTTATTTTATAGCGGGCTCTTTTTTGTGTTCAGGCGCTGCACAATGTCCATAACGCCGAATAACGGTTTTGTCCCGGTGGCTACCTGTCCAAAATGGCATTGTATTTTTTGTTCACCGGAAAATATTCGATCAGGTCGTGATTTGCGTCTTCCAGATAGAGCCGCCCACAGTGGTGACACTCCCAGACAAGGCGTGACGGTTCACCCTGCCGCGTTCTCATCACTGTTTCTTGCCTGGTTTTGTGCTTTGGCGGGTTTTCAATCGCGGCATCAATCTTGTCCCAGAAACTGAACCAGTCTCTGTCGCCAAAGATATGGCCCTTGTTTGGCAAGTGGTCGGTGTGATCCAGAATGGAAGCGCCGCATTCACACGATATCTTCATGATATTTCCTGTCCCTGTGCATCAAAAACCTGCTTGAAACTGAAGGCCTGGGGCGTTGGCCCATGATCATGAAGGTGTTCGAATTTCGCCACGCCTTCTGCCCAATTCGGCTGGTGATCCGCTTCAACCCACCACAGCACATAGGGTGGCCAGTCTCCGCGTTCAAACCATGTCTTGCCCAGCGCGAAAGCTTCACGGTGCAAGCCCTTATAGGTGAAGTCGAACAGGGATTGCAGATCCTGCCACAATGACAGTGTGGCCGGCGACCAGCCATCACCGCGTTCGGTGTAAAAGCGCGGGAAGACCTGATGGCCCCAGCTTTCCGGGCCGGGTTCGCCATCATAGCCGGAACGGGAAATGAAGCCGGGTGCCTTTGCGACAAGCTCCATCAAAGGATCATGGCGCTGACGCCAGCCCTCATTGGCCGCATGGTCTGCCCTGTGGGTGAACACGCCGAAATTATAGGCGGCAAGGCGGTGTTGCATTATGTTAGATCGGCTCACCGCGCAGGAGTTTTGGTTGTGAGGCAAAGCCTGCGGCTTCTCCGATAAAGCGCTTCTTCAGGCCCGGCATGCGGTCCACAAGGCCCAGACCAATGGTGCGTGCCAGGCGTATCGGTGCCAGATTGTTGGAGAACAGGCGGTTGAGAATGTCGGTGGTGGCCGCCATCTGCACCGTATCGGCGCGGCGCCAGCGCTCATAGTTTTTCAAAACATCCTCGGCGCCAAAATCCAGCCCCAGTCGGGCAGCATTGATAATGGTTTCCGACAGGGCTGCAACATCACGCAGGCCCAGATTGAGGCCCTGACCGGCAATCGGATGGATGCCATGGGCAGCATCACCCAACAGGGCGAAACGCGGCCGCACAAAATCGCGGGCAACCATCAGCCCCAATGGAAAGCATTGGCGCGGGCTGAGGACTGACAGAGTGCCCAGTTCATGGCCGGTACGGCGCTCCAGTTCCATGCGAAAGGTGAATTCATCGCCCTCGACGAGGCGCTGCGCATCCGCATCCGTCTCGGTCCAGACTAATGACGAGCGGTGCAGATCTCCCTCGGAGGGCAAAGGCAGGATGGCAAAGGGACCGGCGGGCAGAAAATGTTCCCATGCCCGGCCATGATGCGGCTCGGTGTGGCCGATGGTGCAGACAATGGCGCTTTGACCGTATTTCCAGCCCACCGTCTTGATACCGGACAATTCACGCAGGGCTGAGCGCACGCCATCAGCGGCAATCAGCAGGCGGGTCTCGATTGTCTGACCACTGTCGAGTGTGATCCGTTGAACGGGGCCGGCTTCGGTGTAATGGGTGACGCGATCCGGGGTGACGAAGTGCAGGCCCTGCTGTTCGCCCGCCTTGGCCAGGGCGCGCACCATGGTCTGGTTCGGCACCATATGGGCAAAAGGAGCGGATGCCTCAGCTGTATCAGTCGCCTCCGGGCCTTCGAAGGTCAGAAAAACCGGTCGGACTGCATCGCCTGTTTCGCTGTCTGTGACAATCATTTCAGTGATCGGCTGCGCGGCTGCAACCATTTCGTCCCACAGGCCAAGGGCGGTGAACAGATTGCGACCGGAGGCGGCAATGGCTGACGAGCGCTGGTCTTTCGAAGCCAGGCGCGGATCACGCGGATCAACAATTGCAACACGGAACTCCGGCACCGAGGTTTTCAGTGCAAGTGCCATGGACAGGCCCGCATAACCGGCCCCGGCAATCACCACATCAAAGGGTTTTTGTGTTTGTTCTTCTGTCAGGTCTGATGAGTTTTTCGGGGCCATAGCATCGTTCCGGATTCCGTATAAGCAAGAAATGCTCTTATGAAGATGGGTGTTGTAGCACGGCTGTCAACGCAAGTGACTGATTTTCCTGCAGCGGATTGGCGTTGGGTTGCGCAGTTGATACATGTCTGTCTGAAAATCCTGATGGAGCCATAGATGAACCACTCCGATTCTGACGAGCAGGCGGCTGACAGGCCGGACATACCGGGCCAGAAGAAGTCTGCGATTGACCGCATGATGTCGATCCTTGATCTGGAGCAGATTGAGGTGGACCACTATCGGGGCCAAAGCCCGCAGGATGGCTGGCAACGGGTCTATGGCGGTCAGGTCATTGGACAGGCTCTGGTGGCGGCGTCGCGCACTGTTGTGGATCGGCAAGTGCATTCGATGCATGCGTATTTTCTGCGGCCGGGTGATCCTACCTCGCCGATTTTCTACGAAGTTGAGCGGGTTCGGGACGGAACCAGCTTTTGCACACGGCGGGTTGTGGCGTTTCAGCATGGCAAGGAAATCTTCATCATGTCTGCCTCCTTTCAGATTCTGGAAGAGGGGCTTGACCACCAGATGGATATGGATGGAGTTGCGGAACCGGAGACGCTGTTGGGGGAGGCTGAAATAAAGCTCATGATGCTGCGTCTGCCCAATGTGCCAGAGCCGGTAAAGCGCTACTGGGAGCGGGATCGACCCATCGAAATCCGGCCGATTGATCTGACCCACTATATCAGCCGCGAAAAGCTGCCGCCCCGCCAACAAGTCTGGGTGCGCAGCAGCAGCCCGCTTCCTGATGACCCCGCGCTGCACAAATGCGCGTTGGCCTATATGTCCGACATGACTTTGCTCGATACCTCGCTGTTTGCACATGGGCTGAACGTGTTTACCGACCGGCTGCAAATGGCCAGCCTTGATCATGCCATGTGGTTTCACCGCCCCTTTGAAGCGCATGACTGGATGCTTTATGTGCAGGACAGTCCAAGCTCTTCAAATGCAAGAGGTTTTTGCCGCGGAACCTTCTACAATCGCAGTGGAAAACTGATTGCATCGGTCGCTCAGGAAGGCCTCATCCGTGTGTATGCCTAAATTATATGCAATAGTTGGATGTTGTCTAATTTTTAGGCTTTCCCGATGTTTGTAATTTGTGCAACTGCGAAGAGTCAGATGTTCTCGGACGCTCGAGGATTATTTTTCTCCACTAAAAATTCAATAAAAACAATAATTTATAAATTAAAATACACGTGCATTCCCGTTTTGGCACGATGTTTGAATATCTGGTTCGTGAGCAGTGCCCGGCGTGTCTATCACGCCATGCAAAGCGCGAATTAGAAGTGTCGACCAACTAGGGCGCTCCAAAGCTCTTGAGGCAGCAACCGACACAACAGAACGGGAAGTGAGTATATGAAAATCATCATGGCGATCATCAAGCCGTTCAAGCTGGATGAAGTACGCGATGCTCTTACGGGCATCGGTGTGCAGGGTCTGACGGTGACAGAAGTCAAAGGCTACGGACGGCAAAAGGGCCATACGGAAATTTATCGCGGTACTGAATACGCGGTCAGTTTTCTGCCCAAGCTGAAAATTGAAGTGGCAGTGAACGATGACGTGGCCGAGCAAGCCATCGAAGCCATCGCAAGCGCCGCGAAAACCGGCCAGATCGGTGACGGTAAAATTTTCACCTATGCGCTTGAAAGCGCGGTGCGCATTCGCACCGGCGAGAGCGATTCTGAAGCGCTTTAAAGCTGGCGCGGTTTAAAGAACAAGACCCAAGGAATGAATAACATGATGTCTTCGATTTTAAGAAAATCAGCCCTGGCTGTGGGGGTCCTTGCGCTTGGCGCAGGGGCGGCCTTTGGTCAGGAAGCAGCAGCGCCCGAAGCTGCTGAAGCGGTCGAGTACGCTCTGGCTGCAGATACAGCCTATATCTTCAACACATTGCTGTTTTTGATTGGTGGCTTTCTGGTGATGTGGATGGCTGCCGGCTTTGCTATGCTGGAAGCCGGTCTGGTGCGCAGTAAAAACGTATCCATGCAGTGCCTGAAAAATATTTCACTTTATGCCATTGCCGGACTGATGTTCTGGATCGTCGGTTACAACCTGATGTATTCAGGTGTTGATGGTGGTTACTTCGGGACATTCTCACCAAAATCGATCGAGCCGGTCGGCGGCGATGATCTTGGAACAGGCTATTCCGGTGCATCTGACTGGTTCTTCCAGATGGTGTTCTGCGCAACGACTGCTTCCATTGTATCGGGTACATTGGCCGAGCGCATCAAATTGTGGCCCTTCCTCATCTTCACAGCCATTCTGACCGGCATCCTATATCCAATCACGGGTTCCTGGGAATGGGGCACTGGCTGGCTTGATGTCATGGGCTTCTCTGATTTTGCTGGTTCCACACTGGTTCACTCTGTTGGTGGTTGGGCGGCTTTGTCCGGTGCTATCCTGCTGGGTGCGCGTAATGGCAAATATGGCGCAAATGGCCAGGTCACACCGATGCCAGGTTCGTCTATTCCACTGGCCACGCTTGGTACGTTCATTCTATGGCTCGGCTGGTTCGGCTTCAATGGTGCCTCCCAGCTGGCAATGGGTACGATTGGCGACGTGACTGACATTTCACGCATCTTCGTCAACACCAATCTTGCTGCCTGTGGTGGCGTGGTGGCTGCGGTTATCCTGACACAGTTGATCTACAAGAAGGTCGATGTGACCATGGCGCTCAATGGTGCACTGGCCGGTCTGGTATCGATTACTGCTGAGCCGCTTGCGCCCAGCATGTTCCTGTCAGTCGTCATCGGCGCAGTTGGTGGTGTGATCGTTGTGTTCGCGGTGCCAATGCTCGACAAGCTGAAAATCGATGATGTTGTCGGTGCGATCCCTGTCCATCTGCTGGCCGGTATCTGGGGTACAATGATTGTGCCACTCAGCAACAGCGATGCCAGCTTTGGTGTCCAGTTTGTTGGTGTCGCAGCCATCGGTATCTTCACCTTTGTTGCATCCGGTATCGTCTGGGCCATTCTCAAAGGCACCATGGGCCTTCGTGCCAGCGATGAAGAAGAAGCGATGGGCATGGACAAGGCTGAGATCGGTATTGAAGCCTATCCTGAATTCGGTCAGGGCAGCCAACGCATGTAATCTGACCAATATCAACGTCCGGCGGGCCTCGCCCGCCGGACAATACAAAATTGCGCTGCATTCCCTCCCATGACAGCGTTTGAAACCCGGATTGCTTGCCAATCCGGGTTTTTCTTTTGGTTAAAGGGCAATTAACCAAAACATCGTAGTGTTCAGGCTGGTATTGCGTATTTTCAGGTAGCTTTTCATGCGTTCGGACCAGTCCGATAAATCTATTGATCATGGTGAAGATGGTGGTGCGGTGTCTTTGGTTTTGCCAGAGTCGCCGTTTCAGCGGCTGACTGCGCTTTTGAGCGGCCATGAACCCGGACAGTCGCGAATCGATCTTGGTGTCGGTGAACCCAAACACGCCATTCCAGACTTTGTCGGACCGGTGCTGGCCGCCACGTTCGCCGATTTCGGCCGCTATCCTCCGATCAAGGGAACCCCGGAGTTCCGCAATGCCGTGGTTCAGTGGCTGGATCGCAGATACGGTCTGGACGGTTTCATTGGTGCGGATGATGTCTTGCCGCTGAACGGATCGCGCGAAGGTCTGTTTTACGCTTTGTTCGAGGCGAAACGGCGCAAGCCGGTGACAACTCCGTTGGTGTTCTCGCCCAACCCGTTTTACCAGACATATGCTGCAGCCGCGCAGGCTGCCGGTTGCCGGTTCCTCAGCCCGCCAGAATCAGCCTCCGCCAGTCTCGATGGTTTGCCGGATTTTTCCGCACTCTCATCCGATGTTCTTGACGATACAATCGCGGTTTACATCGCTTCACCGGCCAATCCGCAGGGCAATTGCGCGCCTTTGAGTTACTGGCAGGATCTTATTGCTCTGGCACGGCAGCATGATTTCATCATCTTTGCCGATGAATGCTACTCGGAGATTTATCGCGACGTGCCGCCACAAGGTATTCTTGAGGCGGCAAAGCTGACTGGTTCTGCCAGTCATGTCATCAGCTTCAACTCCTTGTCCAAACGCTCAAACCTGCCCGGGCTTCGGGTGGGCTTCATGGCAGGCGACGCGCAGTTTGTTTCGAACTTCACGAAATTTCGCAACATGGCAGCCCCACAGGTGCCGTTGCCGCTTCAGGCCGTGGCCGCCAAGGCGCTTGGAGATGAGGCTCATGTCGTGGAAAATCGCAGGCTGTATAATGACAAGTTCGCGTTGGCTCACTCGGTTCTGTCCGATGTATTGCCGCTGGATATTCCCGATGGCGGGTTTTTCCTCTGGGCAGATTGCAGCTCCTATATGTCTGGCGAAGACATGGCGCTGCATCTTTGGAAAATGGCCGGTCTGCGGGTTGTGCCCGGGGCCTATCTGACCGCCGAAGAACCGGCGGGCACGGGTGCACCAGCATTGGACGCGCCGGACAACAAGCCGTACAATCGCTCCAATGGCCGAATTCGCGTGGCTTTGGTCCACGATCTGGCAACGACCGAAATTGCCATGACCCGCTTCAGGCAGTGCCTGGATCAATTGCCGAACACACCCCATTCAAAATCACAAAATCGACCCAAGCAGACAGGTAAGTCACATGCGTAATGCTGCTTCATTCCAAGTTCACACTGCCGGTCCACTGAATTATGTGGATTATGATGCCGATCAGCAGATTGCCGAGCAATTGGCCTATGCCAATCAGGCTCCGGCGATTTCAGAGCGGCGCGGCTTTCGCTATTGGCTTGGACGCAATGTTTCTGCCGCCACAGGACTGGTGCTGATTTCAGCTGCCGCCGCCGCTGCTGCCGCCCTTGCAACATGGTCGGTTCAGGACCCGAGCCTCAATTTTGCCGCCTCCGGAGAGGTCCAAAATGCATTGGGAGCGCCGGGGGCGATCACGTCTGATCTGTTCATGCAGTTCTTTGGCCTTGGTTCCATTCTTCTCGTGCTGGTTCTGGCGGTCTGGGGCTGGCGTCTGGTGTTTGGCCAAAGCCTTTACAGTTTCAAGCGGCGGCTCGGCTATGCGGCTCTGGCAATGGTGTTTGCCGCCGGTGCTGTGTCTTCGCTCCCGGTGTCGTCCAACTGGCCACTGCCGATGGGGCTTGGCGGTGTTGTTGGCGATGTCATGATCTGGCTGCCCGTGGCGGCCTTCGGAGCTCTCTTCCAGGGCATCATCGGCTATCTGACGGCATTCATTCTGGGCGTTGTCAGCCTGACCTGTTTTGGCCTGTCGGTGTGGAGCCGCTCTGCAAGGGCAGCTGTTCCGCAGCAGGCAGAACCGGATTTGCCACCAATGATGGATGCGCCACATGATGATTATGAGGAGCCTGCGTCACGCGGCTTTGGCGTTGGGTCCGCAGTGAGCTATGGTTTTGGGGCGCTGGCCCATATGGCGCTCAGCACCAAAGCTCTGTGCGGTCGATCTGTTCGAAAGATCGCATCGTCCCGGAGCAAGCCAACACACGAAAGAGGATCGCGCGTGCGCGTCGTGCAACGCAACGAACCTGTCATGTCTGCCAATTATCACCCGGCTCCGTCGGCTCCCCAGAATTTTCAGGATGATCCACTCGATCCGGCCTGGGAAGAGGAAGGCGAGTGGGCGGATGGTGAATGGGCGGCCTATGAAGACCAGCATGTCGAATTGGCCCAACACGGTCAGCAGGCTGATGCCTGGCACGACGATGCGCCGGATGATGACGATGATGCAAGGGTCAACCCGCTGGCAAGGCATGTGCGGGAGGCCGAGCCGGTCCCGATGCAGCGTGCGCGCAGCGAAACTCCACCTGTTCAGCAAAGACCAGCCCAACGGGCACAGGCCGCGCCGCAAAACCGGGTGAAGGTTCCGAAGGTGAAGCCGAAGCAGGGCCGCCGGGCCACGCGTGAAGCCCAGCCTGATCTGCTTGGCGGTGACGATTATGAATTGCCGTCCTTGCACCTTCTGTCGGAGCCTGTTCAATCCAATGCCAGCGCCAATCTGAACACAGATGCACTGGAGCAGAATGCGCGGCTGCTGGAAGGTGTTCTGGAAGATTTTGGCGTGCGCGGTGAAATCATCAATGTGCGTCCGGGGCCTGTGGTGACGCTGTATGAATTGGAGCCAGCGCCAGGGATCAAATCTTCCCGCGTCATTGGACTTGCGGATGATATCGCCCGCTCGATGAGCGCGATTGCTGCCCGTGTTGCGGTAATTCCGGGGCGCAATGCCATTGGTATCGAACTGCCAAATGCCAAGCGCGAAACCGTCTATCTGCGCGAATTGCTCGACTCCACGGATTTTGAGAAAACCAAGGCAAAGCTTGCTTTGTGTCTGGGCAAGACCATTGGCGGTGAAGCGGTGATCGCCGATCTGGCAAAAATGCCCCATTTGCTGGTGGCCGGTACAACCGGGTCCGGTAAATCCGTGGCCATCAACACCATGATCCTGTCGATCCTGTATCGGATGCGGCCGGAGCAGTGCCGTCTGATCATGATTGATCCCAAAATGCTGGAACTGTCGGTCTATGACGGCATTCCGCATTTGCTGACACCTGTCGTGACGGATCCGAAAAAGGCAGTTGTCGCACTGAAATGGACCGTGCGGGAAATGGAAGACCGCTACAAGAAAATGTCCAAGCTCGGTGTGCGGAACATTGATGGCTTCAACAGCCGTGTGAACTCGGCCTCCAAGAAGCGTGAAGTGATTACCCGCACTGTTCAGACCGGCTTTGACCATGAGACCGGCGAGGCGATTTACGAGCAGGAAGAACTCAAGCTGGAGGCGATGCCATATATTGTCGTCATCATCGACGAGATGGCTGATCTGATGATGGTTGCCGGCAAGGAAATCGAGGGCACGGTGCAGCGGCTGGCGCAAATGGCGCGTGCTGCGGGTATTCACGTGGTGATGGCAACACAGCGCCCATCCGTGGATGTGATTACCGGAACCATCAAGGCCAACTTCCCGACCCGGATTTCCTTCCAGGTCACCTCGAAAATTGACAGTCGGACCATTTTGGGCGAGCAGGGCGCAGAACAGCTGCTTGGCATGGGTGACATGTTGTTCATGGCCGGTGGCGGACGCATTCAGCGTGTTCACGGTCCCTTTGTGGATGATAATGAAGTGGAAGAAGTGGTGGCGCATCTGCAAAGCCAGGGTGTGCCGGAATATCTGGAAGACATCACCAATGAGGACGAGGTTGAAACCTCTGCCGTGCTCGATGCCATGACCGGTGGCAGTGGTGATGGTGGTGAAGGTGATCTGTATGATCAGGCTGTTGCCATTGTGCTGCGGGACAAGAAGGCCTCAACCAGCTATGTGCAAAGACGCCTGTCCATCGGCTATAACCGGGCGGCATCCATTATTGAAAAAATGGAAGAAGAAGGCGTTATCAGCGGGCCCAATCATGCCGGTAAACGTGATATCCTGGTCGGCAATGCTGAAGATACAATTTGAACCGGATTGACCCAATTTTGTGGCAGCCGTGATTTTGCCACACTGGGTACCTAGCTGATTCATCAGATGCCCTACCTTGCCGATTGGAAAATGACATGACACATAACTCATCGCAGACCGCTCGCGTCAAAGCTGCACCCCTCAATGTCAGGCTGGCATTTGGCCTGTTCTCCCTGTGGTTCGTGGCTTTGCTGGTGCTCACCGTCATGATCAATCCTGCACGGGCACAGACCAATGGTCAGGTGATGCAGGAGATTGCTGCCAGTCTGAACGGCATGCGGACCATGGGTGGCGATTTCGTTCAGTTTGGACCCAATGGTGAAAAGGCGGAAGGCGTTTTTGCGCTGGACCGTCCGGGCAAAATTCATTTCCGTTATGATGCCCCGTCCAAAATCCAGATCATGTCCGATGGAAAATCAGTGGTGATCCACGATCGCGCCCTGCAAACCTGGGATTTGTGGCCCTTGTCGAAAACACCCTTGCGGTTTCTGCTCAGCGACAAGGTGGATTTCCTCAATGATTCAAAAGTCAGTGACATCAAGGTCGAAGCTGACATTGTGACCGTTACCATGGTCGAGGAAAGCATGTTTGGTCAGGGCAAGGTCACATTGCTTTTTGATCGCGCGACCAAGGAATTGCGCCAGTGGACGGTGACCGATGCGCAGGGACTGGATACCACAGTTGCGGTGTATAATCTGAAGGGCGGCATGGACTGGAATAAGGATCTGTTCAAGATTCCTTACGGTCGTATTGCGATTTCCGAACGGCAATAGTTTTTGCCCTTCATCCATGGGTCCTCGGAACAAGTCCGAGAACGACGTGAGTGGGATGGGATGCTTGAGTGAGTGACTGAAACTCTTGGGCAAATGGCATGGAATGCTGGAGCGTATGACTGAAATGCTTGATCGTGTGCAATGAAACGCTTGATTAAATGATCTGTTTGGGCGGATGGAATGGCGCGCTTGGTCGGATGATTTGAAGCTTTGACACCTCCACCGTCGTTCTCGGACTTGTTCCGAGGACCCACTTTTTTTGTTCGACCGCGCCACCAATGAATTACGCCAGTGGACAGTGACCGATGCGCAGGGACTGGATACGACGGTCGCGGTGTATAATCTGAAAGGCGGCATGGACTGGAACAAGGATCTGTTCAAGATTCCCTACGGCCGGATTGCGATTTCCGAACGGCAATAGGTTTTGCCCTTCATCCATGGGTCCTCGGAACAAGTCCGAGAACGACGCGGGTAGTGGTGTCGCGGGTGCCGGTGCTTTATCAGTTGTGAGCCAGCCGTCATCCTTGGACTTGTTCCGAGGATCCATTCTTTCAACCGTTTCTCATTCACCTGCGATCATGCGGGGATGTGCCTTGGTGTAGACCGACAGCAGGTGCCGTGTGTCGACCTGTGTGTAGATTTGTGTTGTCGACAGGCTGGCATGGCCCAATAATTCCTGAATCGTGCGCAGATCACCACCGCCGGCCAGCAAATGGGTGGCGAAGGCGTGGCGCAGGGCGTGGGGGGTGGCGCTGGAAGGCAGGCCGAGGCGCATGCGCAGATCCTCGACGGATTTTTGCACGATGCGCGGGTTCAGTCGCTTGCCGCGTACGCCGAAAAACAGCGGTGCTTCTGCGCTGTCCGCATGGGCGATGACAAAAGGGCATAATTTCCGGTAGAGGGCGACGGCATCAATCACGGCAGGCAGAACGGGCACAAGACGTTGCTTGCCGCCCTTGCCGGTGACTTTCATCAAGCCTGTCTCAAGCGCGCTCACATCTTTCAGTGACAGGCCCAAGGCCTCGGAAATACGCAATCCGCAGCCATAGAGCAGGCTCAGGACTGCGGCATCGCGGGCTCCGACCCAGGCCTCGGATTCCGCGTTTGGCTCCAGAGCTTCCTCCAACATCGCACTGGCTTCGGCCGCGCCGACCGGCCTTGGCAGACTTTTGGGTTGTTTCGGCGTGCTCAGCGCATTGGCCGCCGTGACATCGACGATCTGTTGTTTGCGCAAGAAGGCGAAGAAAGACCGGATACCGGCGAGGCTGCGGGCCAACGAGCGCGCGCCGCTGCCGCTGCTGCGCCGAAAGGCCAGAAAGCTGCGCAAATCCGTGATTTTCAAATCCTGCAAATGCTCAACGTCAGCAGGTGCGCCCAGATGTTGCGACAGGAAGCTTAGAAACTGGCGGGAATCGCGCTCATAGGCTTCGATGGTTTTGGGCGTGAGACGCTTGCCGTTTTCAAGATGGCTGAGCCAAGCCTGTCGGTGCTCTAGCAGCTTTGGATGGGCGAAAACAAGAGTTTGGGACATGCTGTCTCCGGTGCATTGGTGTGCACCACAATACCCGGTTTCGCTTGCACAAATGTTAAGGTTTTGGCTTGGCTCGCGCCTTGTCCATAAGCTGTTTCAGCCGCGTCAGATCACCAACTTCATTGGCCAGCAGAAGCACCAGTCGGGCGTTGAGTGCCTGACTGTCCGCCAGTTCCAAGCCGTCATGGGCCTGCATCAGGGCCGCGTAGAAATCATCGCTGTGAGGGCTGAGATTGTCTGGCGTGTCTGTCATGAGGTCTGCCCGGTCATGGTCTGGGGTTTCAGGATGGTCTCCACGGCAGCCTGCAGGCCTGCGGCGAGGTCTGCCTGTGTTGCAAAGCGTGCAAGCACATGCTGGTCCGGACGCAGCAAGGTGGCAGAATGACCAAACCGGCTTTGATAGTGATGGCTCTCTGCAGCGATGCTCACAATGGTGACATTCTGAACATCCGGGCAGGCCCAGCCCTGCGGCAGCAGGAGCTTGAAGGCATTTATTGGTGTCTGGCTGAGCCGTGTGAGCAACCAATCGGGCTTGCCATCACCCTCCATTGGCGCATCGGGGCATGCCCGGCCACTCAATGGGTCAGAGGCCTGTTTGTGCAGGCCGATCCCATTGAGGGAACAGGGGGTCGACAGACGCCCGGAATTGACCAGTTTGCGCGCAAAGGGTTCTGTGCCGGCAAGATCAAGGACTGCATCGCGGAACAGATGTTCCATGTCGGTTTTTGGCGTCATGAAATTGGTTGCGCGGGCCGAATTGCGGATGTTTTCATCGGACGCGAATGTGCGCTCCTCATTGTAGCTTTCCAGCAAGTCTGCGCCAGCGCGGTGTTGCAGAAGTGCGGCCAGTTTCCAGCCCAGATTATCGATATCCTGAATGCCGCCATTGCCGCCTCTGGCTCCGAAGGGAGATACGATATGGGCACTGTCGCCGACAAAGATCACACGGCCATGAATGAAGCGTTCCAGCCGTGCGCAGGTGAAGGTGTAGACCGACACCCAGTCCAACTCGAAGGGCAGATCACCGACCATTTGACGAATGCGGGGTATCACGCGATCCGGCTGTTTCTCCCCTTCCGGATCAGCATCGAAGCCGAGTTGCAAATCGATCCTGTAAATATCGTCAGGCTGCTTGTGCAGCAAGGCGGATTGGCCGGGATGAAAGGGTGGCTTGAACCAGAACCAGCGTTCTGCCGGGCCATCCCCGAACGGGCTTTCGGGCATGTGCACATCGGCAATCAGAAACCGCTCTTCAAAGGTTTCACCGGCAAAGCGCAATCCCATGCGCTTGCGTGTTGGTGAGCGGGCACCGTCACAAGCCAGGAAATAATCTGCCTCTGTCTGATAAGGCCCATTCGGTGTGTTGATTTGCAGGGCAACGTGGTCGCCCTTGTCGGCATGATTCACCACCTCATTTTGCCAGCGCAGATCAATCAAATCAGGGAAATCCGCAATTCGGTCGATCAGATATTCTTCAACGTAATATTGCTGCAGATTGATGAAGGCCGGCATCTTGTGGCCAGCTTCCGGCAGCAGATCAAAATGGTAGACTTCAGTGTTGCCATGAAACAGGCGACCGATTTTCCAGGTGATGCCCTTGGCCAGCATGCGATCCCCGACGCCCAACCGGTCGAAGATTTCCAGAGTGCGTTTGGCCCAGCAAATGGCGCGCGAGCCAACTGACACACTGTTGCCTTGCGCAAAGATAACGCTTGGAACGCCGCGTTGCGCAAGGTCGATGGCCATGGCCAGGCCAATGGGGCCTGCGCCGACAATGGCCACCTTGTGGCGGGGCTCACCCTCAGCCAGCGCCTTGGTGGGCGTGTAAGGCTGGGTCTTGTAGCTGTAGACCATTATCCCTGAAGGCTTTCCCACATCTCCCGGTCTCTGTCGGCGGTCCAGATGCGTGGTGTGTCGATATCCCGCGCCTCGTCATAAGCGCGCGCAACGTTGAAGGGCAGGCAATGTTCGTAGATTGCATAATCGCCAAACTTGCTGTCACAGGCAGCCCGGCAGGCTTCGAACGCTTCTTTCAGTGATCCGCCAGCCAGGGCAATGCGGGCCACGCTGCGATAGGTCGAGGTGACAAAATCAGCGGTGGAATCCAACGCGGCATTGACCATTTTTGGGCCAACCAGCGCATCGCCGCGTCCCGGTGCGATGGCATCCAGATCCCAGGCGCGGATTTTCTGCAAGGTGCCCGGCCAGTCATGAAAATGACCATCCCCGCAATAACAGGCAGAGTGGTATTCAACGATGTCACCGGTGAACATCACATTCTGATCGGGCACATAGGCAACAATATCGCCAGCGGTGTGGGCGCGGCCCATGAACATCAGATCAACGCGGCGCTTGCCCAGATAGACCGTCATGCGGTCATTGAAGGTAACCGTCGGCCAGGTCAGGCCGGGAATGCTCTCATGGCCCTGAAACAGACGCGGAAAACGGGCAAATTCTGAATCCCAATCTTCCTGACCGCGTTCCACCACCATGGAGCGGGCCTTTTCCGACATGATGATATCATTGGCATGGTAGCCCGATGCGCCCAGAACACGGACGGCGTGATAGTGCGTCAGGACCACGTGGCTGATCGGCTTGTCGGTGACGGTGCGGATTTTTTCGATGACCTGTGCGGCCATGCGAGGTGTGGCCTGGGCATCGACAATCATGACGCTGTCATCGCCAATGATGACGCCGGTGTTGGGATCGCCCTCTGCAGTAAACGCCCACAGGCCGTCGCCGATTTCAGAGAAGGAGATTTTCTTGTCTGCCATATCCCCGGCAGATGCGAACGCTTTTGCCATTATGCCTTCTCCACGCTTTGTTCGATGGCTCCAAAAATCGAGTGGCCATCCTTGTCGTTCATTTCGATGCGCACAATATCACCGAACAGCATGAACGGCGTGGCGGGCTGGCCATCCTCGATGGTTTCGATCATGCGGATTTCGGCAATGCAGGAATAGCCAACACCGCCTTCGGCAATCGGCTTGCCTGGTCCGTCATTCATCTTGTTGGAAACAGTGCCCGAACCGATGATGCTGCCAGCGCTCAGGGGCCGCGTTTTGGCGGCATGGGCAATCAACTGGCCAAAATCAAACGTCATGTCGATACCGGCATCGGCACGGCCGAAGGCCTCGCCATTCAAATCCACATGGAGCGGCAGATGCAGTTTTCCGCCATCCCAGGCGTCTCCCAACTCATCGGGTGTGACCGCAACCGGGGAAAAGGCACTGGATGGCTTGGATTGCAGAAAGCCAAAGCCCTTGCCCAGTTCACCGGGGATCAAAGCCCGCAACGAAACATCATTGACCAGCATGATGAGCCGTATCGCCGCGCGCGCAATGTCAACGCTGCAGCCCATGGGCACATCATCAACAATAACCGCAATCTCTCCTTCCATATCGATACCATAGGCTTCATCGGCCAATTGAATGGGGTCGCGGGGCGCGATGAAGGAATCGGAGCCGCCCTGATACATCAGCGGGTCTTCCCAGAACGACGCCGGCATCTCTGCGCCGCGTGCCTTGCGCACCAGTTCCACATGGTTCACATAGGCTGATCCATCGGCCCACTGATAGGCGCGGGGCAGGGGCGACAGCGCATCATGCTCGCGAAAGCGTTCTGTTGGCTGGGCACCTGTTTCAACGCCATCCGCCACGCGTTGCAGGCGTGGTGCCAGCACCTTCCAGTTATCCAGAGCCTCCTGAAGTGTCTCGGCAATGTGGCTGACCCTGGAGCATTTTGTGAGGTCCCTGGAGACCACAACCAATTGTCCATCCCGCGTATCATTTCTGAGTGAGGCCAATTTCATTCGCCATGTTTCCTTCTTGATTGCCTTGCATGATGCACAAGTGCTGTTTTGGGGGATGTTCGGGGACTTTTGTGCATTTGTCGATGATTTAGGTCAAAAACAGATTTTTGGTTGTGATTTTCAGATTACCCAGCGCACTGGTTGTGACATTTGTAACGGTCTTGAAGGTGCGGTGCGCCTCTGGCAGTGGGGATAATAAAAGCAAATGCGTTTCAGTGGAATCACCATCCGGCAGGTTTTAATCGGCGTCGGGCTGATTGTCGGCACGGCCATCCTCCTGTTGCTGATGGGTCGGGAGCCGATCTGCACATGCGGCACGATCAAATTGTGGCATGGCGATGCGTTCAGCTCCGAAAGCTCCCAGCATATTGGCGACTGGTACACGCCGTCGCACATGATCCACGGCATGATTTTCTATTTTGTTCTGTGGCTGGTGTGGAGCAATGGCTCTGTTGGCAACAAGGCGTTGATTGCGATTGCGCTGGAGGCGGCCTGGGAGATTGCCGAAAACACCAATTATGTCATTCAGCGCTATCGCGAGGTGACAATCTCGCTGGATTATTTTGGCGACAGTGTGCTGAATTCCGTGTCCGATATCTTTGCCATGCTGCTTGGGTTTTACCTGGCCCGCAGATTGCCTGTTGCCGCGACGGTTATACTGGCACTGCTGTTCGAAGCGGTGACGATGTGGGTGATCCGTGATGGTCTGGCGCTGAATGTGCTGATGCTGTTGTGGCCGGTCGAGGCGGTAAAGACCTGGCAAATGGGTGGCTGATAATTTGAAGCTGAGGGTACGCGGTCAGTATTTCAGCTTTGCCTGGGCGCGTTTCAACTGGCTGATGGTTTCCATCAGACGTCCCCGCAGACTGTCTTCCAGCCGCACCGCAATATCAGGGTATTCATTGATAAAGCGGCCAAACAGGGAACGGCGGATCTTGATGACTTCGCTGGCGCGGGTGGCGATCGCTGTGGCTGGACGCAAGGTTTCGCTGATGAGGGCGAGTTCATTGACAACGGACCCCTGACCGATGCGGCCCACGGACACGGAGCGCCCGTCACTGCGCTGGATAAGCTGAATTTCGCCTTCCGTCACAACAAAGCCGGACCCGGCGACATCGCCCTCCTGAAACAGGATTTCCTTGGGTGCCAGCTTGACAGTTTCCGCGCTGAAGGCGAGCAGACGCAACTGCTCACTGTTCAGCTCTGAAAACATCATTACCTGACGCAATGCTTCAATGTCGCGCTCAATGGTCACAACATGTCTTTCCCGGTGGTTGCCTGTTGCCTATTGTGTTGCCTGAACTCTTACGGAACCAGCTTATAGCCACCATCCTGAGTGATCAGGATTTCCGCATTGGACGGATCATCCTCGATTTTCTGGCGGAGGCGATAAATATGGGTTTCCAGCGTATGGGTCGTCACGCCAGCATTATAGCCCCAGACCTCGTGAAGCAAGACATCGCGTGTGACAACCTTGTCTCCTGCCCGGTGCAGGAATTTCAGGATGGCGGTTTCCTTCTCGGTCAGGCGCACCTTGTCGCCGCCTTCGGTGGTCAGCAATTTTGCGCTGGGGCGGAAATTGTAAGGACCGATGGAGAAGGTCGCGTCTTCGCTGTGCTCATGCTGGCGCAACTGGGCTCTGATGCGGGCCAGCAGCACGGCAAAGCGCAGGGGCTTGGTGACATAATCATTGGCACCGGCTTCCAGACCCAGCACCGTATCGGCATCGGTGTCGTGGCCCGTCAGCATGATGATTGGGGCTCGAAAGCCGTTCTTGCGCAGCAGTTTGACCGCTTCGCGGCCATCCATATCCGGCAGCCCCACATCCATCACCATCAAATCAACCCGGCCATCGCGGGCCGCTGCCATGCCTGTGGCCGCCGTGTCGGCATCTGTGATCTCGAACTCTTCATACAGCGCCAACTGCTCGACCAGTGCTTCGCGCAGATCTGTGTCATCATCGACGATCAGAATTTTACGTTCATTCATCAGGAACCTCATCACCGAAACTGACCGAAATCTTATCAGAAAACCTGTCAGGGGGTAGTTGGAATTTAAACGTCCGATTGAGTTAAAAGCTTAACAGTCTTAGAACATTGTTTGAAATATGGCGCAAGCAAACGCGCACTGTCGGCGCAGTGACTTTTTGTCAATTCACTGTGAGGGGCGCGTGAGAAGCTGGAAAGGGTTTTCTATGTCGGTTTCCGGTTCTGAGCGCACCGCGCAGTCTGATTTCCAGGTGCGCTGTCTTCACCGGGGTGCCACCACCGGACAGCTGCAATTTGGCGGACGCAGTTTTGCCTGCGCGCTGGGGCGCAGTGGCATCACCAGCCAAAAGCGTGAAGGCGATGGCGCCAGCCCTGCCGGGGCCTATCGGTTGCTCGGCGGCTTCTACCGCGCCGACCGGATCGCCAAACCCGTCACGCAACTGCCGATGCGGCCCATGCTGGAACGCGATGGCTGGTGCGATGATCCGCGTGATGCGCGCTACAACCAGCTTGTCACCCTGCCCTTTGCGACCAGTCACGAGACGTTGTGGCGGGCGGACCAATTATATGATGTGGTTGTGGTGCTGGACCAGAACATCTACCCGCGCATCCCTGGCGGCGGCAGCGCCATTTTCTTCCACATCGCCGCACCGGGTTTCACCCCGACAGAAGGCTGCATCGCCGTCTCCCACGCCACCATGCACCACGCACTCAGCATTGCCACACGAGGTTCCAGAATGCGGATTGGCGGGCGGGTGTGAGGAAAGGATGGGTCCTCGGAACAAGTCCGAGAACGACGGTGGAGTGGGGTGTGATGTGGGTGATAGCTGTTGGCATGTGGTGCCGGTGCATGCCGTGGCGGGTGGTATTTACACGGGAAGCGGTGACAGGTGCTTGCATGAGATGCTGGTATTATGCGCAGCGTAACGCGTTAGCGTGCTGTGCCAACTTAGCACCCTTCATTCCCAACACCCGCTAACCGTCACCCTCGGACTTGTTCCGAGGGTCCACTAACACCAACACTCAAACCAGCGCGCTCAACCGAATACGTAGCGCCCTAGCGCCACTCGATGATGTTCTTGCGGATTGAGTCGCGGATGGTTTCATTGCCGGCAATGATGCCGCCGGTTTCGATCATGCGGTCACCGCCGGAAATGTCGCAGATGAAGCCGCCTGCTTCGCGGATCAGCACGATGCCGGCTGCCATGTCCCATGGTTTCAAATTGTGTTCCCAATAGCCATCCAGACGGCCCGCGGCCACATAGGCCAGGCTCATGGCGGCAGAGCCGAAACCGCGCACGGCGGAGGCGTTGGCGCTGGCGATCTTGGCTTCTTCCAGATAGCGGCCAAGGGTCTTGCTGCCCATATGGGGAATGGCGGTACACAGTGCTGCATCGGCCAGTTTGCGACGGGCGGCAACGCGCAGGCGCCGGTCGTTCATGAACGCGCCATTGCCTTTTTCGGCGGTGAACAATTCCTCGGTGATGGGGTTATACACCACACCGGCCACCATCTGCCCCTGCCGTTCCAGGCCAATGGAAACTGCAAAGAAGGGCAGTGAATGGAGGAAATTGGTGGTGCCGTCCAGCGGATCGACAATCCAGCGATGCATCGGATCGGTGCCCTTGACCTCGCCGCCTTCTTCCAGAAGAAAGCCCCAATCGGGACGGGATTTCTGCAGAGATTCGACGATAATCTCTTCTGCCTTCAGATCAGCTGCGGAGACGAAATCGCCCGGTCCCTTGACGGAGACCTGAAGATTTTCGATTTCACCAAAATCGCGGGTGAGGCTGCGGCCTGCCTTGGTGGCGGCTGTAACCATGACGTTGAGAAGCGCACTGCGTGCCATGATGTAAAACCCTATTCGCCGCGTCGCAGATAAATCAGCTCATTGGTGTCGACCACAATGCGCTCGTCCACAGTGATGAACGGCGGCACCATAACGCGTGCGCCATTCTCCATGATGGCTGGCTTGTAGGACGATGAGATGGTCTGACCCTTGAGCGCAGGCTCGGTTTCGGACACTGCCAGTGTGACCTGATCGGGCAGCGCCACGCCAATGGGACGCTCTTCATACATTTCCACGGTGACCTGCATGCCGTCCTGCAGGAACACGGCGCGGTCGCCAACAAATTCGGCCTGCAATTCAAGCTGTTCGTAAGTGGTAGTGTCCATGAACACCAGCATGTCGCCTTCGGCATAGAGGAACTGAAAGTCTTTTTGCTCGAGGCGAATACGTTCGACTGTTTCCGCCGAGCGGAACCGCTCATTCAGCTTGCGGCCATCCAGCAGGTTTTTCAGCTCGACCTGCGCAAAGGCACCGCCCTTGCCGGGTTTGACATGCTGAACCTTGACCGCAGCCCAGATGCTTTTCTGATGCTCGATGACGTTGCCGGGACGAATTTCATTACCGTTGATTTTCATGGTTTTTTGTCTTTTGTGGCGTTTTGGGATTATTGCAAGCGTCTGCACCACATTTGGCGGGTTTATGCAAGGGGTGTGGGTGTTCGGGGGTGGTTTGGAGTATTCTATTTATTCTCGGTTTTTAAGGCATCCACGTTTAGCTTTCGATCAAGCCTTCACCGCACCTCATAAGCCCGCAGAAACGTTTGCACTGCTTTTTCCGCGCTTTGTTCTATTTCCTGTGCGGTAAAATCGTTGCGGATGCCGAACAAAGCCAGGTCGAAGAAGTCGGCTTTGACGAGGCTCTGAAACTGGCGGGCGGCGAGGGTGACATCGTCTATATCCAGCTCGCCGGTATCAATGTGTTTTTTCAGGATTGTGGCGATCAGTCGGGTTCCGCTCTTGGGGCCGGTGTCGTAAAAGGCGCGGCCGATTTCGGGGAAACGGGCGGTTTCGGCAATGGTCAGGCGGAACAGATTGGCCAGCAACGGGGATGTAAATGTCTGGCCTATGATTGTGGCAATGATGCGCAGATTGTCTTCCAGCGGGCCATCAACATCACTCAGCGTGACCATGCGTTCGCTGTAGACTTCACACTGGCGCTCAATACAGGCTGAAAACAGATCCTGCTTGTTGGCGAAATATTTATAAAGCGTGGCCTTGGACACGTCTGCTGTCTCGGCAATCACATCCACGCTGGCGCCCTCAAAGCCCTGTGCATCGAAAACACAGGTGGCTCCATCCAGTATCTGGCGGCTCTTTTTCTGGGCTCTGGGTGTACAGAATTTCACGCGTGTCAGGCTCCTTCATGAACTGAACCGTTTAGTACATTTTTGTGTTGACAGCAAGTGCGGTGAGTTTTACACCAAAAAATGAACTAAACGGTTCAGTTTGTTAATGGGGATCATGTGATGTCACTCACGCGAAAAATCAATGTTCTGAACACAGATTTTCAGATGCCGGAATTGTTGTTGGCCACAGGGTTCGCCGGACGGGGCGGGACGGCTGGCTCATCCCTTGGGTCCAGTTCGCTGGGGCTGGCCAGCATCGGATGGGCGCGGGAACGGTGCCGGCAGGCCAGCGTTTCAGAGCAGCCTTGCCGGGAAAACAATGAGTTTGATGATGCCGCAGCGACAGTACCCTTTGAAGGGCAGGAAGCCTGGCTCAGTCTGGTAACGCTGATGGGCACGGTCTTTGGTGCCGTGTTTGCCTATCTGATGTGGGTCAGTGGCCCCGGCTTTCTGGCGGCTTTTGCCCTGCTGCTGTTCGCCAGCGCGCCGATTTATCTCAAGGGCCTTGAGGCTTTGGCCGGAATTCACCGCAACGAGGAGAACCAGATATGAGCTCAATGCATATGTGCTTTGAAACCAAAAGCGACCATCTTTCCAAATCGGTGGCAGCAGGTGGTAATCGTTTGAAAAATTACATGATCGGTATCAGTCGGCGACAATTGTCGGGATTGAATTTCGAACGTCTGTCGACAAGCAAGACTGCACTGGACCTGTAGGACAGGATCAGCTTGACGAGGCTGGTGCCAGCTTTTTCGTCGAATCGTTGTTCGGCGCGGTCTGGTGTCTGAAGACCAGCAGCAGGATCATGCTGGCGATCAGCATGGCTGTGCCGCCATCAAAGGTGATGCTGATGTTGGCCGGACAGCGCCTGATCGGGGCATTCACCGTCTATCGCCAGACGGTGCGCCCGTTTGACGACAAGGCGCTTGAAACGGCTCAGATGTTTGCCGACCAAAGTGTCATTGCCATTGAAAACGCGCGGCTGATCAACCGCTGATGGTCTATTGCCAACTTTGTGACAGATCGAATGCGGCTGACTTTTCGGCATCGGTCAGGTCCTTGAACCAGTCGGCCAGCCAAGTGTCTTCCAGACCGGCGCGGCGGGCAATGAGATACCACTTGCCCGCTTCAACCTGATTTCTTTCAATGCCGGTTCCGGTGGCCAGCAATCGGGCTATGCGAGATTGCGCGACCGGGTTGCCGGCCAATGCAGCGCGCAGGAACCAGCTGGCCGCGGCTTCGTGGTCGGCATCGATCCCGCGTCCTTCATAGAGCATGGTGGCCAGATCAATCTGGGCATCGGCAAGGCCCTGCTCTGCGGCCTTTTGATACCACTCTGCGGCCACACTTTCATCGCGCGCAACGCCTGCGCCCTGGTCATAGGCTCCCCCCAGCGCATATTGCGCTTCGGCGTGTCCGGCCAGCGCTGCACGCCGCAAATAGGCTCCGGCAACGCCGACATTGCGCTCCACGCCTTCGCCTTCCAGATAGAGGAGGGCCAGATTATACAGCGCGTCTGCATGGCCAGTGCTGCCAGCTGCCTTGAACATTTGTGCAGCGATCGCCTTGTCTGGCAGAACGCCATGACCGCGCAGATGCATCATGCCAAGCGCAAATTTTGCCTGTGGATCGCCGGATTTCGCGGCAAGACGAAACCAGTCTGCTGCCTGACGATAGTTTTTCGCCATGCCTTCGCCCTGATAGAGGATTTGGCCCACAAGGGTTTGTGACGGGGCATCACCTTCCTTGGCTTTTTCCAACGCCAGACCAAAGGCTTCCAGATAATAGCCACGCTGATAGGCGCCAAAGGCCGGGTCCAGAATCGGGGGCGGCAATTTGGTTGTAGCGGCGCCAGAACCGGTGGATTCGTCGTTGGCAGTTTTCGGCGTTGCATCGGGATCAATCGCGTCCGTCTCCTGAGCTTGTGCAGAAGCCAAGGCCAACCCGAAGAAAACAAACACTGTCAAAAGCGCGTGGTGCAAGGTGATCAAAATCCCGATGATGTTGCCAGATGGGAGGTGCCACAGATGTGACACAAGAGGTTTGAGCCTCTAACCATCCTGTAGCAGAGCATGAACCTGCTTTATGGCAGCTTCTGGGCCATCGGGGTGCTGCCAGATAAAGCTGCTCAGACCGATAAAATCTGAGCCGGTTGCCAGAACGTCTTCGACATTGGCCAAGGTTTTTCCGGCCATGGCAACGCAGGGGATTTCAAACAGATCCGCCCACCATGTGGCCAGTTCAAGCGTCGTCTCCAATGAACTTTCACCGGTTTCAAAAACATCACCGAACAGCAGATAATCGGGCAGGGCCTCGCCTTTTTCCATGGCGTCGTGGCGGTCCTTGATGGCTCCGGCTCCGACAATCTTCTTTGGCTGGAAGCGGCTGATGACCTCTTTGAGTTCTTTCAGATTGCCTGTCAGATGGATGCCGTCCGCATTGGCGCGTCCATTGATCTGGGTGTCATTCATGGTCAGCGCTGCCGCGCCATGAGCCTGCGCGACAGGCGCTAACAGCTTGCAATCATTCTGATAAGCATCGGACACATTGTCCGGGCCTCTGGGGGCAATCAGCACGGCTGCCACATCGGCTGCCTTCAGCACAGTGTCCAACAGGGTTGCAAATGCATCCCTGTCGTCAAACTGTGGCGTGATCAGGAACAGCTGTGTTTTTGGGCTGTGGTTTTTAGCCATTACGTTTCCAGACTTTCCGACCATTTACCGCACGCCGCCAATCCGTTCATCCGGGCCCGGTGATCAAAGGCATTCTGCGCTGCTATGATGTTTTCACTGCGGCCGCTCCAGGCTTTCAGAGCTGCCGCCTGAAGGGCGCGCCCGTAGGAGAATGTCAGTGCCCATGGCAGATCATGGGCGGCGTTCATGGCGTTGAGGTGGGCGGTTGCCTCTATGTCGGACTGGCCACCGGAGAGAAAGGCAATGCCGGGAACAGCAGCGGGAACTTCGGCTTTGAAACAGGCAATCGTCTTCTCGGCAACTTCCTCGACGCTGGCGTGCTTTGTGCTGTTCTGGCCGGGGAGCACCATATTGGGTTTCAGAATCATGCCTTCAAGATCGACCCTGGCATCAAACAATTCGTTGAAGACCGTGTTCAGAACCCAGCGGGTCACATCTGCACATTGATCGATGTCGTGTCTGGCGTCCGGCCCGTCCATGACGACTTCCGGTTCGACAATCGGGACAATTCCGGCTTCCTGGCAAAGCGCGGCATAGCGGGCGAGGCCGTGGGCATTGGCCTTGACCGCATTCCAGCTGGGGCGGCCCTCATCAATGGAAATAGCCGAGCGCCATTTTGCAAAGCGCGCTCCCTTGTCGTGATAGGTGGCCAGCCGCTCGCGCAGGCCATCAAGGCCCTCGGTTACGGTTTCGCCGGGATGTCCGGCCAGGGGTTTTGCGCCCTTGTCGACCTTGATACCGGGAATGGCACCTGTGGCCGTGATCAGGTCAACCAGCCGGGTGCCGTCCGATCCGATCTGATCCAGTGTTTCCTCAAACAGGATGACGCCCGAAACCGCATCCTTCATCGCCTGGCTGCGAAACAGCATTTCGCGGTAATTGCAGCGGTTGGCGGCCGTGCAGTCAACATTGATACTGTCGAAGCGTTTCTTGATGGTTCCGGTGCTCTCGTCAGCGGCCAGAAGGCCCTGTCCCCGTGTCACCATTGCTGAAGCGATGTCGTGAAGCGTGTTCATATAAGGTCCGTCCTGAGTATTGATGCTTATGCTGCTTTGAGTGCGTCGACGCCTGGAAGAGGTTTGCCTTCCATCCATTCAAGAAATGCGCCGCCAGCGGTTGAAATGTAGCTTAACTTGTCGCCGACGCCGGCATGGTTCATGGCAGAAACCGTGTCGCCACCGCCCGCCACGGACACCAGCTTTCCAGCCTCTGTCAGCTTGCCTGCATGTTGTGCAGTTGCGACGGTGGCCCGGTCAAACGGTTCCATTTCAAACGCACCCAGCGGGCCATTCCAGACCAGGGTTTTGGTCTGATCCATTCTGGCGGTAATCAGCGCAACCGTATCCGGTCCGACATCCAGCATCATGGCATCTGCCGGGATATCATCCACCGAGACAATCTGGTTTTCGGCATGGGCCTTGAACTCGCGGGCGACAACGGCATCGACGGGCAGAATGATTTCACATTTGTTGTCTGCCGCCGTCTCCATGATGTGACGCGCGGTGCCCGCCAGATCATGTTCGCACAGGGATTTTCCGACATCCTTGCCCTTGGCGGCCAGGAAAGTGTTGGCCATGCCGCCGCCAATCACCAGCATATCAACCTTGCTCATCAGATTTTGCAGGAGATCCAGCTTGCTGGAGACTTTGGCACCGCCGACAATGGCCATCACTGGCGCAACAGGATTGCCAAGACCCGCGGACAGGGCTTCCAGCTCCGCCTGCATGGTGCGGCCTGCATAGGCCGGGAGCAGATGGGCCAGCGCTTCTGTGGAGACATGGGCACGGTGTGCGGCCGAGAAAGCATCATTGACGTAGATATCGCCAAGTTTGGCCATATTGCGGGCAAGCTCTGAATCATTGGTCTCTTCTCCGGGATGAAACCGGGTGTTTTCCAGAAGAATGATGTCGCCCTGCATCAGACCGGCAATCGCCTGCTCAGCAATCGGGCCAACGCAATCTGCGGCGAAGGCAACGGGTTTTCCAAGTGCATGGGTGAGGGCCGGCACAACCTGCTTCAAGGACATGTCCCGGACGATTTGTCCCTTGGGACGCCCGAAATGCGCCAGCAGCACAACTTTTGCACCCTTGTCGGACAATTCCCGGATGGTCGGCAAGATGCGGTCGATGCGCGTGGTGTCGGTCACCTTGCCATTGGCCATTGGCACGTTCAGATCGACCCGTACAAGACAGGTTTTTCCGGACGGATCCAGATCATCAAACGTTTTGAATTCAGACATTTGGGAGTCCTTAAAACATGGAGTCGCCGCTATCGGCAATGTAGTCGCGTTCTTGTTGGGTCGGTGCGCGGCCAAGCGCTTCATTGCGCTTGGGAAAACGACCAAAGCGTTGAATGACGGCACGGTGGCCTTCGGCAAATTTCAACAAATCCTCACTCAACCCGGCAAAAAGCCGCAGGGATTCATCTTGGATGATCAGACTTTCAGAATGCATGTAGGGCATATAGAGAAATTGTCGCTGATCCGGTGTCAGCTTCAGATCATCACCGCTTGCAACGGCCTCCTGCCCCAGTGCCAAAGCCAGATTGTCGCTGGCAAAGGCTCTGGCTTCGCCGCGAAACAACTGGCGGGTGAACTGATCGAGCATGAGGATTTCAGCCAGGCGGCCTTGTGGTGATCTGCGCCAGTCGAACAACTCACAGGCTTCCGCCTGAGGCACCAAATCGCCGAAGCGGGCTCTGACCTTGTCATCAAACGCGGCCTGACCCCCATACCAGTCATCTTTGGTGTGTTCGTCAAACCAGAATGTCAAAACATGTTCGGGCGACATGACTGCTCCCCGTCAAAAATTCGGACTGTAAAAAAGGGCTGCCGAAGCAACCCTTTTTAATCAGTTCAGCGTGCCCATGGCAACGGCTGTATCATTCATGCGATTGGAGAAACCCCACTCATTGTCGTACCAGGTCAAAATCCGGCACATCGTGCCATCCATGACTTTGGTCTGGTCCATATGGAACACGGATGAATGGCTGTCATGGTTGAAGTCGGAAGAGACCAGCGGTTCGTCCGTGTAACCCAGAATACCTTTCAACTCGCCGTCGGCGGCGGTCCGGATGGCGTTCTGGATTTCTTCAACACTGGTTGCGCGGGAGGCAATGAAGGTCAGATCAACAACCGAGACATTCGGCGTTGGGACCCGAATGGCAACACCATCCAGTTTGCCATTCAGTTCCGGCAAGACCAGACCGACCGCTTTGGCAGCACCGGTTGATGTCGGGATCATCGACAGCGCCGCAGCACGGCCGCGATACAGATCCTTGTGCATGGTGTCCAAAGTCGGCTGGTCGCCGGTATAGGAGTGGATGGTGGTCATGAAGCCTTTTTCGATGCCGATGGCATTGTTCAGGACATAGGCCACAGGTGCCAGGCAATTGGTGGTGCATGAAGCGTTGGAGACGATCCGGTCGTCTGCGGTGAGGCTTTCGTGATTGACACCATAGACGATGGTTTTCACATCAGTGCCGCCGGGTGCGGAAATCAGCACTTTCTTGGAGCCGTTTTCCAGATGAAAGCCAGCCTTTTCACGATTGGTGAAAATCCCGGTGCATTCCAGAGCAACATCGACATCGCCCCAGGGCAGTTCTTTGGGATCGCGTATCGCGGTGACCTTGATGGGGCCCTGGCCAACATCAATGGTGTCACCATCAACCGTGACGGTTCCGGGAAACCTGCCATGCACAGAATCATAGCGCATCAGATGTGCATTGGTTTCAACCGGGCCCAAATCGTTGATGCCGATCACCTGAATGTCGGTCCGGCCAGATTCAATGATGGCGCGCAGAACATTGCGGCCGATACGGCCAAAACCATTAATGGCAACTTTTACAGTCATGTCTCGTTTTCCTTTCCCGGAAGGGCGATCTATCAGTTCTTCGATTCTGTTTCAGGCGTCCTGCCTATTTGGACAGCTTTGCAGTTGCGAGTTTGGCAACAGCTTCGGCTGTGATCCCAAAATGTTCGTATAATTCCTTGTACGGTCCGGAAGCTCCAAAACCTGTCATGCCGACAAATTCCCCATCGTCCCCGATGAAGCGGCACCAACCCATTTTTATGGCAGCCTCGATTGCGATCTTAACCTTGGAGTTGCCGATGGTAGCCGCTTTGTACTCGGCGCTTTGTGCTTCGAACAGTTCGAAACAGGGAACCGAGACAACGCGTGTGGTGTGACCGGCCTGATTGAGCATCTGGCTTGCCTCGATGGCAATTTCAACTTCAGATCCTGATGCGAACAGGGTGACGTCGGCGGTTTCACCTTCTGAAATGACCACCTCATATGCGCCACGGGCAGACAGGTTTTCAGTGTCAAATTCAAGACGGGCCGGCTTCAGGTTCTGGCGGGTCAGCGCAATTGCGCTTGGCGTGGTTTCGCTTTCCAGAGCCAGTTGCCAGCACTCGGCTGCTTCAACCGCATCACAGGGACGGAACACATTGAGATTTGGAATGGCACGCAATGCGGCCAGATGCTCAACAGGCTGATGGGTCGGACCATCTTCGCCAAGACCGATGGAATCGTGGGTCAAAACGTGAATAACGCGAATGCCCATCAACGCTGCCAGACGGATGGATGGTCGGCAGTAATCGGAGAAAATCAGAAATCCGCCGGAATAGGGAATAAGTCCGCCATGAAGGGCCATGCCGTTCATGGCGGCAGCCATGCCGTGCTCGCGAATGCCGTAATGAACAAAGCGACCGGAAAAATCATCTGCAGTCCAGGCCACCATGCCTTTGGTGCGGGTGTTGTTGGACCCTGTCAGATCGGCAGAGCCACCAATAGTTTCCGGAACAGCGGCGTTGACCACTTCCAGCGCGGCCTCGGAAGATTTCCGAGTGGCCATTGTTGGTGGATCCTGAGCGAGTTTCTTCTTGTAGTCCAGCATGGTCTGAGCAAAACCTGCTGGCAGTGTGCCATTCATCCGGCGCTCGAATTCGGAGCGTATATCTGAACTCAGTGTGGCGAATTGCTTGTTCCATTCCTTGTGCGCCTGAGATGAGCGCAGGCCGGCAATGCGCCATGCGTCCAGAACGTCGCTTGGAATTTCAAAGGGCTCATAGTTCCAATCAAGAGACTTGCGGGCGCCCGCAATTTCTTCCGGGCCGAGTGGGGACCCATGGGCGGCAGATTTGCCGGCCTTGTTGGGTGCACCAAAACCGATGATGGTCTTGCAGGCGATCAGCGTTGGCTTATCGCTGTTGCGCGCGGTTTCAATGGCTTCGGCAATTGCATTCTCGTCATGGCCGTCGACTGAAATCGTATTCCAGTTCGCCGCTTCAAAGCGTTTGATCTGATCGCCGGATTCCGACAGGGTCAACGGGCCGTCAATTGAAATGCCATTGTTATCAAACAGAACAATCAGCTTGTTGAGGCCAAGGTGACCGGCCAGCGAAATTGCTTCGTGGCTGATACCCTCCATCAGATCACCGTCAGAGGCAACGACATAGGTGTAGTGATCGACGATACCAGAGCCGAATTCATCGGCCAGTTTCTTTTCCGCCATGGCCATGCCAACAGCTGTGGCAATGCCCTGACCCAGCGGGCCGGTAGTGGTTTCAATGCCTGTGGCATGTCCGTATTCCGGATGACCTGCGGTCTTTGATCCCATCTGACGGAAGTTCTTGATCTCTTCCAGGGTCATGTCTTCATACCCCAGCAAATACAGCAGAGAATAGAGCAGCATGGAGCCGTGGCCAGCAGACAGGACGAACCGGTCACGGTCGGCCCATTTGGAATCAACTGGATCAAATTTCATGAATTTGGTGAACAGCACTGTTGCGATATCGGCAACGCCCATAGGCAGACCAGGATGGCCCGAATTGGCCGCCTGTACTGCGTCCATTGAAAGGGCGCGGATAGCGTTGGCCATGCGGTTATGTTTTTCACTGTTTGTCATTGAAAGTTTCTCTTTAATCCCGGGTGGCTGATGTGTTGGTCAGGGCTGGTATGCGCGCTGTATTCCGCGCAGCCTGACGGTTTGATCCTCTGGAGCTTTTCGCAGACACATAGCATCTGGCACCGGTGAGTCAATCGGTCAGGTGCCGGTGTGACAGAGCGGTGGGCGGCGCAGCTTGGCACAAGATCAGAAAATCGTTCGGTACGGCTTACAGCGCTATATAATGAAATTAGACCAAGCCATTGTCATAAAAGGACTTGTGCGAATCCGCTCAACGGGGCAAACTTTGCAAAACAGGCTTATGGTCGGGATCAGGATGGCGACGAAGTGCTTTGGCAGGGATTGCTGAAGGTTGCTTCGCCGCATAATTGCCTGCTTCTGTGTATGAGTATGTGTGAAATTGCACCGAGTTGAGTCTTCAAGTCTGCGAAACAGAAGGCTTGATTTGAAAAATTGGTGAAAACCAGCCAATGCCGCGTGAGCAATCTTCGTTCGGTTTTTTGGCGCAACGATCTGGCATCCGATGGCCCATAGACCCTTTTCAGGAACTTTTGCGAGAAATCCCAAACCTGCAGAGCCGCCTGTGGCTGGGGATAATTCTGCCGGGCAACAAGCAGCGGCTGCTGAAAGCGGCCCCGTTAAAAGCGCTGTGTCAGCGGATATCAATGCGTCACTGGAACGGCTTGGCACATCCGTGCAGCATTTGCGCGAGGCCGTGGATTATCGGTTGAAACTGGATGAAAATCAGGGTGAATTGCGCTCTGAATTCAACCGGATGAATGATGAACGCAAACGCCTTGCTGCGCGTCTTGATCAGGCTGAAGGCCGTGGCCAGGCCATGCAGCAGGTCAATCAGGATGTTTCGCGACGGCTGGCAACTGCCATGGATACAATCCGAACCGTTCTGGAAAACCAGGCGAAATAGGCTGCAGGAGGAAGAGCGGGCAGGTTATGGCTCAAATCACAGTCAACATTAACGGCCGCAGCTACCGAATGGCCTGCGAAGATGGCCAGGAAGCGCATCTGCAGCTTCTGGCAGAACAATTTGACGCCATGGTGAAACAATTGCGCACATCCTTCGGCGAAATCGGGGACCAGCGTCTGACCGTTATGGCTGGCGTGATGGGCCAGGACGAAGTGTTTGAACTGCGCAACAAGGTGTCTGTGCTGGAGAAAGAACTGGAAGGCCTGCGGTCAACGCGTGATCAGGTCATGGACCGGGTCAAACAAAGTGAAGCGCAGCTTGTGCTTCAAATCGATGAAACCTCGCGATTGATCAATGAAATGGCAGAGCGCCTTGGTGGTCTGTAGGGTGCATGACGCCCGGCTCAGAGCCCGTTGACAGAACCCATGTCCAATGTCCCCGCCCTTTTCAATCATGCATGGCTGGCTGCGCGACGCGTGCGTGCGCTGGCGCAGCCAGACTCATTTGCCGATGCCGGATTCCTGCGACAGGCGGCGCGTCTTGATCTGACAGAGCGGCTTGATGCCGTCAGCCGTAATTTTGAGCATGCACTGGATGTCGATGCGCCTGATCGTGCCCTGGCTGACGCCCTGTTTGCCACCGGCAAGGTGCAGACGGTTTCGGTGGGGACCGGCTTTGCCGATGCGGATATCGATCGGCCACGTGATGAAGCCGGTCAGCGGCTAGGCGAGAGAACAGAAGAGGGCAGCCTGTACGATCTCATCACGTCGGTTCTATCTCTGCAATTTGCCAATGACCTGCCCGGTGTCCTGATCCAGTTGCGGCGTGCCTTGAAACCGGACGGTCTGTTTTTGGGGGCCTTGCTTGGCGGTGATACGCTGTTTGAGCTGCGTGAGGTTTTGCTGGAGGCTGAAAGCGAGATTTTGGGCGGGGCCGCGCCACGGGTGCTTCCGTTTGGCGAAGTGCGTGATATGGGCGCGCTGTTGCAGAGGGCTGGGTTTGCGCTTCCGGTTGCCGATATCGACACGCTGGTGGTTCGCTATGGCAATCCGTTGCGTCTGTTGTCGGATCTGCGGGCCATGGGTGCAACCAATGTGTTGAAATCAGCTGCATCGCGACCCATGCGCCGTGATGTTCTGCTGCGTGCCATGGCGCTTTACAAAGACAGATTTGCGGAAGCTGACGGAAAAGTGCCCGCGACGTTTCAGATTGTCTCCCTGTCCGGGTGGGCACCTCATGAAAGCCAGCAAAAACCATTGCAGCCAGGATCGGCAAAATCACGGCTGGCCGATGCATTGGGTGTTGCGGAAAAATCAGCTGGCGAGAAAACGGGGCAGTAAAGTGTGTTCTGTTGTCAGCCGAGTAAATCTACCAGATGCGGAATAAGCGGGATGTCGGCTTCCGGCATGTCATAGTTCTTCAAATCGCGCGCGCGCACCCATTTCAAGGCCTGATTTTCCCGTCCGTTGCCGGAGCCAAGCGCAGGCGGCGCTTCATAACGGCGGCAAATATAGAGCGGCATCAGAAGATGGAAGTTCTCATAGCTGTGGCTGGCGAAGGTCAATGGAGCCAGACAAGGTACGGTTGCAACCACCCCAAGCTCTTCGTGCAATTCGCGGATCAGGCTGATTTCCGGTGTTTCTCCCGGCTCGACCTTGCCGCCTGGAAACTCCCACAGGCCTGCCATGGCTTTGCCTTCCGGGCGCTGTGCCAGCAAAATGCGGTTGTCTGAATCCAGCAAGGCACAGGCGGCAACCAGCAGAATCTTTTTGTCTGTCATGAAACTACCGTCCAATGAAACTGCGATAGGCATAGCGGTAGCGTTCGGTAAACCCAAGCGCTTGATAGAGCTGTTTTGCCGGTCTGTTGTCGTCTTCTACCTGAAGCCAGGCCGTGCTTGCCCCGTGATCTGCACCCCAGGCAAGGGCCGCATGGCTGAGCGAGCGTCCAAGACCGGTGCGGCGGGCAGCTGTCGCGACTGCCAGTCCGAACAGCCCGACCAGCTTGTCCTGCACCACAGCAACCGCAACGCCAAGGCACTGATCCGGCGAGGCAATCTGGAAAAAACAGACCGGTTTTTCTATGGCATTCAGCGTGTCGGTGATGGCGCTTCCATCAATATCACTGTTCATGGTGAGCGCTTTGTAGTTCGCGATCCACTCTGGTGCAGGTTCCTCAAACATGTCGAAACCACCGGAGTTGAAATGAGATTGAAGCGGCGCTGTCATCACCAGGCTTTCAGAATAGGGGCTGGACCAATCGCTTGTGCTGCAGGCCTTGATCAGTTCGGGCGGTGTCAGCGGTGTGGAACGCAGGGTTGGCTTCACGCCTGCCATATCGAACTGCGCTATGGCAGAAGCCAGACGCTGTTCCACATTTGCGCCATCGGCAAGATCCAGACAATTGATCGAATTGGTGCGCTTGTAGGGCAGCGCGGATGAGAGGCGAATCTGCCACGTACCATCATCAACCACCTTAGCAGCTGGCCAGGAGGCAAAGCCCGCCTGTTCAAGCGTCTTTATGGAGGGGTCAGCTTCTGTAATCGCCATTGATCGCAACATATTCTTTGGTGAGATCGCAGGTCCACACGGTGGCACTGCCCGTGCCGATCCCCAGATCAATCCGGATGGGAATTTCATCGCGTTTCATGACAGCGCTGGCGGCGGCTTCGGAATATCCAATCGAACGCATGCCGTCTTCGGCGACTCTCACATCACCAAAATAAATTGACAGCAGATCACGGTCTGCCGGTTCGCCTGCCTTGCCAACGGCCATGACGATGCGGCCCCAATTGGCGTCTTCGCCAGCGATGGCCGTCTTGACCAAAGGCGAATTGGCAACGGAAAAGGCAATTTTCCGGGCGGAGGCTTCGCTTTCTGCGCCGGTGACACTTATTTCAACCAGCTTGTGTGCGCCTTCACCATCGCGCACCACCTGCAGGGCCAGATCTTTCATCAGCGCTGCAAGCGCGGTCTCAAAGCTGGATGTATCGGCAGGCTCCAGCAATGCTCGGCTGCCAGGCAGAGAGACCAGAAGAACGGTATCGCTGGTGGAGGTGTCACTGTCCACGGTGATGGAGTTGAAGGTGCGATCAATGGTGCCGGACAGTGCCGATTGCAGCACCGAAGCTGGCAAGGGCGCATCGGTAAAGAGGAATGACAGCATGGTTGCCATGTCAGGCTGAATCATCCCCGAGCCCTTGGCGATGCCATTGATGGTGTAGCTTGCGCCATCCAGTTCAAAGGTCTGACTCGCCAGTTTGGGAAATGTATCGGTTGTCATGATCGTGCGGGCGGCGGCTTCCCAGGCTTTTGCGGTTGCAGCTCCACTGGATGCCAGATGATCCATGATCGCGGCATATTTTTGCGCGGGCAGTGGCTCACCAATGACACCGGTCGATGCCAGAAACACTTCTTCCGGGGTGCAGCCGACAGCATCGGCTGTCAGTTTTGCCGAGGTTTCAACCGATTCGCGGCCTTCGCGACCGGTAAACGCATTGGCGTTGCCCGAATTGACCAGCAGCGCACGCGCAACCCCATTGCCAAGATGGGTTTTGCACCACTCCACAGGGGCCGATGCACAGCGCGATCGGGTGAAAACGCCGGCAATCTGTGCAACGTCTTCAAACTGAACCAACAGGACATCATCGCGTCCGCGGTATTTGATGCCGGCTTCTGCGGTGGAGAATGTCAGCCCGGCAATGACCGGCAATTGCGGCGTGGTTGCTGGGGCCAGCGGTGATAGGGCGATAGTCGACATGGGATTGGCTTTTTGCTGAGTGGAAAAATGGAAAGAATTGGCACTTAATGTAGAGGTCTGCAGGCGACGGGGGAACCCTAATCCACCACAATTTTGACCAGGCTTCCCTGTCGCAATTGGGCGCCTTCCTGAATGCCGTTCAAAATCAGGAACAGACTGCGCTCGCGATCCACTCCTTCCATCTGGGCCGACATGGAAGACACTGTGTCGCCGTTGCGCACTTTGACGATCTTCAGTGATAGCGGGCTCAGTTTGGCCCGCTCTACACGGCCAAGACGGCGAAAGCTTGCAAGGGTTGCGTCGGCATCTGCCTTCAGATCGGTGATCTCATCGGCATTTGCAAACAGGAAGCGATAGGTGGCTCCGCGCAGGCGTATGACAATGATGCGGAAACGCCAACCCTTGGCGCGCGCGTCTGCCGTTGCAGCTTCAAGGCCATTGATGGTTTTTCCTTCGATGGAGGAGGGAATAAGTCCGCCAATCCAGCCCGATCCCATATAGTCCACCAGGGATTGCTGGGCCGGGATTTCCACGCCATCAAAGCGCATGGCTGTGCCATTCTTGTCTGCGGCCAGAACGGCCTCGGAGGTGTTTTCCAGTGTGTAACCAACGGGCAGTTCAAATGAGAAGCCGAATTTTGGATGCAGATAGGCGCGGCCCCGGACGTAGCCTTCAGAGGGATCATCGCCAAAGGTCAGCCCGTCAATCGCATCAAGATAATGGGCACGTTCCTTTACCTGGTTGCTTTGTGCCGGGAAGGCTCGGGCGGTGTCGATAACTTGAGAGATGCGCGCAGGTGTTGCCGGATGCGATGCCAGGAAGTTGGGGCTGTTTGCGTTGCTGGACAGGCTGTCGGCCCGGAACCGGCTGAAACGTCCCATGCTGGTCAGAAAGCGCGCTGCGGCATAGGGATCAAGACCCGCCTTTGCCATCATTTCCACGCCAATGCGATCAGCCGCCAATTCTTGTCCCCGGGAGAAGCTGGCCAGTGAAACCTGACTGGAGGTGAGTGCGATCTGACCTTCCTGCTCGTCAGCAATGACGTCGGTCACAACCTTGTTGACCAGTTTGGCCTGCTGTGCCCGCTGCTGGCGCTGGAAGGCATGGTTCTCGGTGACATGGGCCATTTCATGGGCCAGGACTGCGGCCACTTCGGATGTGTCATTGGCAAGGGCCAGCAATCCGCGCGTGACATAAAGATATCCACCCGGCAGGGCAAAGGCATTCACCACAGGTGAATTGAGCACGGTGAGGCGGTAATTCTGTCCTGGCGTTGAGGAAACAGCGACGAGTCGCTTGGTCACATCGCCCAGAAGTGCTTCGACTTTCTTGTTGCGATACCGCCCGCCATAGGCTGCCACGACGCGTGGATGCTCGCGCTGACCAATCGAAGCGCCAGCGCCCGGTGCAAGACCTGACAGGCTGGGCGCACCACCAAATGAGACACAGGCAGACAGGACAGGCGCGGCAAGGCACAGGATAAGAACAGGACGAAGGAAGCGCAGCAGCGCTCTGCCTCGCGAATCAACATAATTCGCAAGGTTGAATGTCTGCTGGCGGGATTTCAGCCCCTTTTGAACAACCGGACCTGTCATAGTGGCAAGTCTGCTTACTCCATGATCACAATTTGTGCAGCGTCAAACACGTCAATCAGAGGGCCATTGTTTGACTGAACGACTCCCCGTACTTCAATAGTCCTGTTTTTCAGTTCTTTTAAGGTGAAACCGTGTTCACTCAAATGTTTTTCGACATTCGAGGTCAGTCTTACCGTAAAGTCCTCCGAGTAGTTGCCTCCAAAGTTCAGATAGTGCCAGCGCCCTGCATTGCCTGTGCTTAGCACAAGCCCCCTAATGATTCCGTAATGGCCGACCGCCTTTTCTGTGGCAAAATGTCCGACTTTCCCCAAAAAGACGGGCTGCGAATCCTGCGGCAGCGATACTGATGTTGGACGTATCAGATCCAGCTTCCAAATGCCGATGCCTGATTGCCTTGCTGCCTCTTCAAATGGACGCAGTGCGCGCGCGCAACTGATTTGATCGGGATAGATATAGATATGGGCATGCCCCTGTTGCAACAGGGTCTTTTGAAGCCAATTGCGAGACTGGGTATCTGCCCGGTCTGCCAGCACAATATGTGCCGGTGTGAAGCCGGTCCGGTCAGGCCGTTTTGCAGCGGGATATGGAATAATGGTCTGGCCCACCAATTTGCGCAGCGGATTTGGTGATGCTGCAACCCTGACGCCTGAGAGTTTCAGCTTTCGCCCATCCTGCAAGGAAAGTCTGCCTGTGGCATTGGCTTCCATAATTATGCCGGGTTGTGTTGGTTTGAGATTGCATTGCCGGGGACCGGCCTGCGAGGTGTTCGCAAAGGCCTGAACCGTCATGGCACATAGAAAAAGCGTTGTCAGACACAGCCGGACAGACAGGAGGGACTGACAAAAAGTACTGAAAACAGGCTGTTTCATGGCTGTTCCCGATATGACGGTGCTGCGTCATATTCAATGGATTTGTGTCGGATTAACCTAAATAACTTCGAGAGTCACGTATGCGATTGCCCAATATTCCCCACAATTCCGTGATTTGCGCTAACCCTATATCAACCCTATTCTGCGAAAGTTGATCAACAGCATTCTTTGGTGGTTTTTCGTTTGACCCTGTTTCGATCCGTTTCTTTTTTGAAAATGCGTCCGCTGCGTATCGCGGCGGGGCTTTCTGTTGGTCTTTTTCTGGCCGCGTGCAATCCAAATTTCGATTTTGACGACCGGCATAGCAAGCCGCTGTCAAATGCCACCAAGACACGGTTGGAAAATCTGAAGATGGATGCCAAGGCGCCAATGGTGGTACGGATCTACAAGGAAGAGGCCGAACTGGAAGTCTGGAAATGGCGCAAGATTGACCGTAAATATGCGCTGTACAAGAAATACGATATTTGCGCCTATTCCGGCGAACTGGGCCCGAAAATCAAGGAGGGAGACCGACAGGCTCCTGAAGGGTTCTATACAATTGTACCCGGTTTGATGAATCCGAAATCAAATTACTATCTGGCGTTCAATCTGGGCTATCCCAATGAATTTGATCGGGCGCACAAGCGCACCGGAAGCCATTTGATGGTGCATGGATCATGCTCATCGCGCGGTTGCTATGCCATGGAAGATGATCAGATTGAGGAAATCTATCAGCTTGGGCGGGAAAGTTTTTCTGCCGGTCAGAGATCGTTTCAGGTTCAGGCCTTTCCGTTCCGCATGACCAATGCCAATCTTGCACGCCACAGTGACAGCCCACATGCGGATTTCTGGCGCATGCTGAAAGATGGGGCCGATCATTTTGAAGCAACCAAACAGCCGCCAACGGTGAATGTTTGTGAAAAGCGCTATGTCTTCAATGCGGTTGCAGCAGAAGGTGAAAAATTTGTCGCCGACGAGGCTTGTCCTGCCTATACGGTGCCGGAATCGATTGGCCGGGCCGTCGCCAAATATCGCGGCAAAGCCTATGCGCCGCAAACCCCGATCATGGCTGCACCGGTGGCGCAATCGGCCATCGCCGTGCCGATTGTTCCTGTTGCAGAGTCTCAGGAAGCTTTTTCTGTTGCGGAAACACCGGCACCTCAGCCGTTTGAAGCTGAAGCTGAGCCAAAAGGGCTGTTTACAAAACTGTTCCGCCGCTAGAGCCGGTTTTTGCCTTGAATGCCAGCCATTTGCGGTAGAGCAGAAATGCGCTTGCGCTGAAGAAAACCAAAGAAATTCCAAGGCCACGAAACTGCCTGGCAGCATCGGTCAATGTAGACAGCTGGCCAGCCAAGAGATAGCCCAGCATTGTGTAGGAAACAGTCCAGATTGCGGTGCCAATAAGCGCCGTGATGGAGAATTTGAGCCATCCCATTTTACTGGCACCACAGATATAAGTCACATAGGGGCCGACGGGACTGAGTATCGTATGGCTGAGCAATATGGCGGTTGTCCCATTGCGCTCCAGCAGATGCTCGCCGCGGTCGACGAGGCCGTGAAATCGGTTGCTGGAATGAAGCCGGGCGAGCAGAGACGGGCCGACAATGCGCGCGGCGTTCAGAGCCAGTTGATCGCCAAGAGCGAATGCGGTGAATGACGCGAAGAGAACGTGAAAGACATCCAGATCACCGGCGGCGGCAAACCCTCCGGACGTCAGGACTAGAACCGAAGAGGGCACCGGAATGCCCAGACTGGCGATGGCAACGCAGATAAAGACGATCCACAGACCATAGTCGGGAATCAGAGCCAGGAAGTAATCAGTCATGCGCCTGGCCGTGATGGGCTTGTGCGGCAGTTCGTACTTTTTCTGTCAGTTCTTCCAGCGAGAGATCCAGTCTTTCAGCCACAAAGCTCATTCGCTTTGAACCTTCGACCCCATCCTTAAATTCAAAGATTTCCTTTATCGTATCACGCGGCAAATCGTATGACAGTGCCACATAATAGGGCGTCATCCAGGGTTGCAAGGCTTCGTTCTGATGGCGTGGATCATTGAAGTAGATCAGTTCTGCAATAAAACTGCCGGTAAAATAGACGAGGGCAAAAAAAGACGCCGCAGCAATGCCGACAGTCAGTTTGTTTTGCCCAATGAAGGCGCGCAGCCTTGGAGTCAGCACAATGTCATACCCGTCTTGCAGGGACACTTGCCCAGCCTGATGGGCTGAGCTGTCCATTTCAGCTGTTCATTATTGTCCACTGCATCAGGTCTGGATCAGCCCTGTCAGGGTCGGGCCAGACCTGACATATCCACGTCGGCCTTTTCTGACAGGTTTTCCAGGCTGTCATACAGCAGTTGCAGAGCATAATGTGGATTATGCGTGTAAATGCCCTTGTCCTTGGCCACAAGCTGATAGTTGTAGGCGGCTTTCAGAAGACGTGGGGTCCATGATTGATAGCGATTTGGAAATTTGGCTTCATCGGCAGATGCCGCACCATCCCCGTCACTGTCGTTGAAAAAATATGGGTATGCGCCTGAATGATAGACAATGGCTCCTCCCGCAACCTGCGACGCATATGTGCGAATGGCTGCGTCGAGCTGTTCGTGCATGGTTTGGATCGGATTTGCGATGCCTTCCTTGGTGTCGCCATCTCCATCAAAATCCATTGGTGACATTCTGATATCAGTGAACTCAGTGATGTTCTGGTGGCAGGTCGTGCAGCTCGTCTGTGCGACTTCCAGTGTGTGCGGATTGTGGCAGTCGGTACAGGTGGCAAGGTTCGGTACATGTGCGAACTTACCCTTGTAGGATTTGCCTTCATACTGATAGCCGCCCTCGGCTTCGCCGCCCATCAGGCTGGCAGCAGCAGCTGCGTAGTGGATATTGATGAAAGCCAGATCAGCCGAGACTGTATCTTCGTCCATGTCGAGCGTCGCAGCATCAACAGATTTTCCGGATTCCCGGCCCTGATGACAGACTGCACAGACTGCACCGCTGCCAAGCGTGTCGATGGCGACTCCTGATGGGAACGGAACAGATGCCAGTGTCTTGCCACCACCTTCGTGACAGACAGCGCATTCTACGGTGCTGCCCAATGCCACGGCATGATCGATCACGCCCGGCGTGCTCATGGGTCCGTTCATGTAGTCCTGTGCACCTATCCCGGAATGGCATGTGGCGCATGTGCCGGGGATTTCTCCCTCATCATTCCAGTGGGTGAAGGCCTCGGATGAGGCATTGGCGTGGGGTGATGCCCGCCAGGCTTCAATAATATCCGCAATCGGAGAGCTGTTTTTGGCAGCATCCTGTGCGTAAGCGACGGACAGGACCAGAACTGAGATCACAGACACAATGAGTGCCATCAGAAAAATCGACACTGTTTCCAGTTGGATGGACTTCAACGATCTTATCATCACTACCGCTCCATTGGTTTTTGTCGTTTAGATTTAACAAGGTATCATAGCTGAAAGTGCACTCATTGACAGAGATCAATGAGTTGCAAGTCTTCCTGATTGATGATCACAGTTCAAAGAGCACTTTGAACCAGTTCGTCATACACCTGTGAAGGATCGCTGATGTTGGGTCACACCAAAATCAAAAAGGGCTTGCCAGCCTCTAAAGAAGATGCGCTGGCGCAGGATGTTGTACATGACCGCCGCGATGCTGGTTCAGCAGCGTTTTTGAGTGCTGATTATCGCGGCTTGCGGCCATCCCTCAGCGTTTCTCCGGGCGACAGGGTCCGGGTTGGTGATATTGTTTTCACAGATCGCAAGCACCCGGAGGTAGCGTTTGCCGCTTCTCTGGCCGGGCGCGTGGCTTCGATTGATTATGGTGCGCGGCGCACATTGTCTGCGTTGGTGATCGAAGTCGATTCTGGCGAGCAGGCGGATGATTCTTCCGACAGTGAAGAATTTGGTGATCCGGACAATGGCGGAGTGCGCCGCACCTTGTTGAAGCGTGGCTTCTGGCCAGCGTTTCTAACACGTCCATTTGGCCGCATTCCCAAGCCGGATTCGGTGCCTGCCGCGATCTTTGTCAATGCGACACAAGCCTCTCTGCATGCGCCTGCACCTTCTGTTGTGCTGGAGCACCAGAAAGAGAAATTTCAAAAGGGTGTTGATCTCCTGACCTATCTGACTGACGGGCCAATTTATGTGTGTCAGGCACCGCAAGACACGCTTTGCACCTTCTCAGAGCGGGTTAAAGGCGCGTTTTTCAGCGGAACTCCGGCGTCGGGTCTGTCTGGAACGCATATTGATCAATTACACCCGGTCAGTCTTGAGCGACAGGTCTGGTCCATTGGCTATCAGGATGTTGCAGCCATCGGGCATCTGTTTCTAACCGGGCATTATCAGCCCAATCGGGTGTTCTCCATTTCGGGTCCATGTTCGGCCGAACCAAAACTGATCAGGACCTGTCTGGGGGCCGGTATCAGCCAAATCTGCAATGGCGAGGTGACAATCCGAAATGGGCGACACAGAGCGCGGCTCCTGTCCGGGGATGCTGTGACGGGGTGGGAATCGGCTTATATTGGCCGTTATCATCAACAGATCACGATTTTGGATGCGCCCCCGGAAAAGGGTTTTTGGCACTGGATGTCCCGACCATCTGCCGCTTATGGCGCTCTGATCCCGACCGCCGCTTTGGAGCGCGCTCTGGCGATTGATGTGTTGCCTGTTCCGCTGATGCGCGCTTTGAGCGTGGGCGACAGTGCCGCTGCCGAACGGCTGGGTTGTCTTGCCCTGGTTGAAGAAGATGTCGCAGCCCTTACGAAATTGTGCACCAGTGGCGCTGATTATGGGATGCTTCTGCGGGACGTTCTTGATGATCTGGCAGGGGAAACTGTATGATCGTGCGTCCGGTCTTGTTCCCGAGCCTGGGTGTTGGCGGCGTCTCGCTGCTTCAGGGTGTCGCGCTTCTGCCACCTCTGGCCCTCAGTGTCTTTGAACGCGGTAGCGGGCAGGTGGTATTGCTGGCGGTTGCGCTGGTGACCGCTGTCTTCTGGGATCTGGTTTTTGCCAGTGTTCGCAAACATCGTTTTTACTTTCATGGCATTACGACGGCAGTGATCGTGGCGGTTCTTGTTCCCTCCGCTTTGCCGTGGTGGCAGCTGGCGCTGTCCCTGTCGCTTGGGTGTGTTCTGGGGGAACATATTTTCGGGGGCCGCGGTTTCGGGTTTTTGAGCCCGGCAGCGATATGCCTGTCTCTGCTGCTGTTGTCCTTTCCGCAGGTTCAACTGGAACCCCTGTCCCAGAGTGTGGCGCTGGCCACGCTGCCGGGCGTACTGCTTCTGCTGGTCACGGGGCTGATTTCCGGGCGGGTTATGCTGGGCGCGCTTGCGGTGATTGGCGGTCTGGCGTTTTCTGCCAATCCGGAAGTCGATCTGATTGCGCTGGTGGTGCCGACGCTGTTTGGCCTGGTTTTCCTGACCTGTGACCCGGTCTCGGCGGCATCCACCAAATCCGGGCGCTGGATCTATGGCCTGCTGGCAGGCTTGCTGATTTCAATCTTCAGCAAGGATGTTGCCACCATCACAAGTGCGGGCATCATCTTCGGGTCTTTGACGGCGAGTGTGTTTGCGCCGCTGATTGATCATCTGATGGTCCTTGCACATGCCAAACGCAGGCAGATGCGCCAGCGCGCGAGGCAACCCAATGTTTAATCCAATTCAGGCGTGGCGCGGGTTTCTGGAGCGCGAAAATGATGACCGGGTCAAGGTCTATGGCGTTGCGATTCTGGTTGCGTTTGTTTGCGCCATAGTCATTTCCACCGCCTCGGTAACGCTGCGCCCGATGCAGAATGCCCATCTGGAGGCGGAACGCCAGGCCCGGATGGATGCCATGCTGGACAGATTGCCGAGCATGCGGACCATCATGGAGGAAGCCGGCGTTGATGCGCTGGAGACCCGTCTTGTTGATCTGGCAAGTGGTGAATTCGTCACCGATATTGATCCTGACAGCTATGACGTTCAAGCTGCCCTCAATGATCCGGAGCAAAGTGTCGCGATTCCGCCTGAACTTGATGTTGCAGGACTTCAAAAACGTGCGCCCTATGCGCCGGTTTACCTGCTGCAAAGTGAGGGCGCGCTTCTGCTGGTGGTGCTCCCCGTCAGCGGTGTGGGCTACCAGTCCACATTGCGCGCCATGCTGGCGCTTGAGGCGGACATGACCACCGTTGCGGCGCTGACCATCATCGAGCAGGGGGAAACGGCAGGCCTTGGGGCGCGCATTGAGGAGCCCGACTGGCAAGCACAATGGCAAGGCAAGAAGGTGTTTGATGAAACCGGCACCATTGTGATCCAGGTGGTGCGGGGACAGGCCGATGGTCCCTATGAAGTGGACGGAATTTCGGGCGCATCGAGAACCGGAAATGGAGTCACGAATATGGTGCGATATTGGTTGGGCGACCATGGATTTGGTCCCTTTCTGAGCCGTCTGCAGAAGGAAGGACTTTGATATGACCAGCTTGATGAAACACATCTCGTCACCGCTCATCAACAACAATCCGATTACATTGCAGATTCTGGGCATCTGTTCTGCGTTGGCTGTGACGACGTCCCTGACGACGGCTGTTACGATGTCCTTGGCCCTGACGGTTGTCCTGTGCCTTTCCTCCGCTGTGATCAGCCTGATTCGGCGGCATATTCCATCGGTGATCCGCCTGATTGTCCAGATCACAATCATCGCGTCACTTGTGATTGTCATCGATGAAATTCTGCAGGCCTATGCGTTTGAAATCAGCCGTCAGCTATCGATTTTTGTGGGGTTGATCGTGACCAACTGCCTTGTGCTTGGGCGTGCAGAAGCGTTCGCCATGCGCAACCCGGTCCTGCCTTCCATACTGGATGGTCTGGGCAATGGGCTGGGATACAGTCTGATCCTGATCATTGTCGGTTCTGTGCGCGAGTTGCTGGGCAAGGGAACGCTACTCAATTACACCGTGTTCACGCCGGTTGCGGATGGCGGCTGGTTCGAACCGCTTGGTCTGATGCAACTGGCGCCCAGCGCGTTTTTCATCCTTGGGCTGCTGGTCTGGCTGGTGCGGTCCATCTGGACACAGCAGGTCGACGTGCCGAAGTTTGGCCTCAAGGCGCAGAGGTCGCGATCATGATGGACCTTCTCATCGCCTCCATATTTCAGGAAAATCTGGCGCTTTCATTCTTTCTTGGCATCTGCACATTTCTGGCCGTGTCCGAGCGGATTGAAACGGCTTTCGGATTGGGCATTGCTGTCATCGTGGTCCAGACCATCACGGTTCCGGTCAACAATCTGATTTATAATGGATTGCTGATCGAAGGGGCCTGGGCCTGGCTTGGCCTGCCGGATATGGATCTCACCTTTCTCAAACTGGTCGCCTTTATCGGGCTGATCGCTGCGATGGTGCAAATCCTGGAAATGGCGCTGGACCGGTATGCACCTGCGTTGTACCGCGCCCTTGGCATCTTTCTGCCATTGCTCACTGTAAACTGCGCCATTCTGGGTGGCAGTCTGTTTATGGTCGAGCGGCAATACAACTTTCCGGACTCGGTCATTTACGGCTTTGGCAGCGGCGCAGGCTGGGCCTTGGCGATTGTCACATTCGCCGCCATTCGTGAGCGGTTGAAATACAGCGACATGCCAGCAGGATTGCGGGGGCTTGGGAACGCCTTTCTTGTCACCGGTCTGATCTCGCTCGGATTTTCAGCGTTTGCGGGTGCCGGTCTATGAGCGAAATTCTGTTTGGCAGTCTGCTTTTAACCGTCATTGTCCTGGTGCTGGCAGTCATCGTTGTGCTGGCACGGTCTGTTTTGATGCCGGTCCGCTCCGCTGTGCTGACTGTGAATGGTCAAACCGAACTGCAGACGCATACAGGTCAGAAGCTGCTGTCCAGCCTGCTTGAGAACGATATTCTGGTGCCCTCCGCCTGTGCGGGTGCCGGAACGTGTGGTCTTTGCAAGATCAAGGTTGATGACGGGGCACCCGACACCACACCCATTGAAGCCGGCCTGTTCACACGAGCCGAATTGCAGGACGGCATGCATCTGGCCTGTCAGGTGATGGTGCGGGGCGACATGAAGGTTCAGGTGCCAGCGGATATCATGTCTGTCGAGAGCCTCACATGCACGGTGGTGTCCTCACGTTCGCTGACGCCTCTGATCCGCGAAGTGGTGCTGCAATTGCCTGCTGACACCAGTATGGATCTGGTGGCCGGATCGTTCGTTCAGATTACGGCACCACCCTTCACGCTGAATTATGCAGATTTGAAAATACCCGAGGCGCATGAAGCGGTCTGGAAATCTCAGCGGGGTTTGCGTGTCGAGAGTGACACTCCGGTGACGCGCGCCTATTCCGTCTCTGACCGCCCTGAAGATCTGGAAGCAGGGCGTCTGGTGCTGAACATACGATTGGCGTTGCCGCCGCCCTCGGTTCCAGATGCGCCTCCGGGTATCGTATCGTCCTGGCTGTTCGGATTGCCGGAAGGCGCTGAAGTGGCTGTTTCCGGACCGTTTGGCTCATTCCGGGCGCAGGATACGGAGCGTGAGATGGTGTTGATTGGCGGCGGCGTTGGCATGGCTCCCCTGCGCGCGATCATCCATGAACAGCTTGAGCGGGTGGGGACCAACCGGACCATGAGTTTCTGGTATGGGGCCAGAGACGAGGAAGATATCTTTTACCGGGAGGAAATGGACGCGCTGGCGGCCAAGCATGCCAATTTCAACTGGACCATTGTTCTGTCCGACCCAGCCCCTTCCAGCAATTGGACCGGCAGCACGGGATTTGTGCATTCCGAGGTGTTCAAGCAGCATCTGCAAAATCATCCGGCTCCGGAGGATTGCGAATATTATCTGTGCGGACCGCCACTCATGATCCGGGCTGTGATGGCCATGCTGGATGATCTTGGGGTGGACAGGGATCATATCTTTAACGACGATTTCGGAGTTTAGGCGATGCTGATTTCACGACGCGGCACGATACTTGGCATGGTGGCTTCCGGCTTTGGTCTGGCACTGCCTGCATGGGCCGGCAGCAACATCGCCGACGGCGAGGCATTTGGCGGCTTCTGGCGGCTGGTCACAGCAGATACGCATACGGCCATGCGTGCCAGATCTGTGGTCGATGAGATTGTCCAAGAAGTCACACACAAGATGTCGCCTTATCGGGCCGATTCAGAGCTGTCCCGCTTCAATGCAAGCCAGAGCAGTGACTGGCAGGACCTCTCCGAGGCGAGCTGTTTCGTTGCAGCAGAGGCCCTTCGTATTGCGGCGGTGTCGGGCGGTGCCTTCGATCCAACGGTCGGGCCACTTGTGGCACGGTTTGGCTTCGGCCCGATCCACGGTGCCATGGGACAATATGACGATCTTGTCGTTTCGCCAAATGCGATTCGAAAGCGGGTGCCGGGCCTGACGCTGGATCTGTGCGGAATTGCCAAGGGCTACGCTGTCGACAGGGTTTCAGAGGGGCTTTTGGAAGCCGGTATTCAAAATGCCATGATCGAAATTGGCGGCGAGGTGCGTGCGCTGGGTCAGCACCCGAGCGGCCGGGCCTGGAAAATCGGCATAGCGGATCCACTTTCCGATGGCGCGGTGTTGCAGCGGATTGTGAAGCCCGGAAAGCTTTCCCTTGCAACATCCGGCCATGCGGTGAACGGCGTTCGTAAGCCGGCAAACATCAGCCATATCGTCAATCCGCGAACCGAACGGCCGGCCCGGATGTCGCTTGCATCGGTTTCTGTTCTCGCACCGACTTGCATGGAAGCAGATGCGCTGGCCACAGCTCTGTGTGCGCAAGGTGCCAGAGCAGGCATCGAGCTTGCAGAGCGTCTTGATGTGACGGCCCTGTTTGTAACTGACGGCAGCGAAGCCCCCGATGAAGTCTTCACCGGTGGATTTGAAGCCCACATAGACAGCTGAGGATTTCATCATGGGAACCATCATCTTTGCCTTCGCAATCGTCCTGCTATCGATGGGTGGTCTGGCACTTGGTGTGATGGCCGGGCGCAAACCGATCAAGGGGTCTTGCGGCGGTCTTGCCTGCCTCAAAGGGGTTGATTGCAGCGTTTGCCCGAATAAATCTGCATCGGGAGAATCGCCATGAGTTCGGTGCCAAGTGTCGCTGATTATATGGCGCGGGATCTCATCACCCTGTCGCCCGACATGGAAATCAATCATGCGATGAACATTCTGCTGGACAAGAAGCTCTCCGGTGCCCCTGTGGTGGATGACAGCGGCCAGCTTGTTGGTGTGTTGTCAAAGAAAGACTGTCTCGCAGCAGCGCTGGCCGCGAGCTATTATCGGGACTGGGGCAAGCCGGTGAGTGCCTATATGTCCACCGATGTCAAAACCCTTGATGCGGGGATGGATATCCTGGCAGCCACCAATGCGTTTCTGGACAGTTCCTTCAGGCGCTTTCCGGTGATGGAGAATGGCCGACTTGTGGGGCAGATCAGTCGGTCAGATGCATTGCGCGCCATGAGAGACAATTGGGGGTAACGGCGCGCAACGCGCTTTAGCTTGAAGATTGTCTATTGGGCCACATAGCCGCCATCAACGGGAATGTTGGCACCGGTCATGAAGGAAGCCTGATCCGAACACAGCCAGATGATCAGCGTTTGAGTGCTGGTGTTTGTATGATTGACAAATTTCAATCTGCCAATTAGGAAACTTTCAGGGTCAGGCACCCTGCCGCTCGCGGATTTATTCCCGGTGAATGCTTTCACTTTTTCAGTCTCTTCCTTTTCCAATGATTCAAGTTGGTGTGGATTGATGGCAATGCGAGCGCCTTCAGAGCCTTTCACGATTATACGGAATCATTTGATGTCCCGAAACAGTTCATCCAGCCAGGCAGTCAGCGCAGCGCGATGCAGCGCATCGGGCAAGCTGGCTAACGCCGCTGGTGGGCTGTTCCGGGGCACCGAAGGCCGGATTTGCGCGCTCGCTGGACAGCGTTACAGCCCACTTGTGGTCACAAAGACCACGGCGTGGCCTGTGCCTTGCCAGCAAACGCGCAAATCCGGTCAAATGGTTCCGTATAATCGTGAAAGGCTCTAATCCACATCCGAACATTGAATGAGGTTTGTGATGAGCGATTCCAGCGGCAGCGTATCCAACATCTATCTTGAGGGCTCTTTGCCCCGGCTGTTTGCCAAGACAGCAACGCCGATCATCGTCGTGATGGGGGTGAACGGGCTTTTCACACTGGTGGATGCCTATTTTCTCGGCGCATATGTCGGTGCGGAAGCCCTGACAGCGGTGACGCTGATGTTCCCGGTCTACATGCTGCTGGTGGCGCTATCCACCTGGATATCGAGTGGCTTTTCGAGCATTTTTTCCCGGCTTCTGGGGGCGGATGATCAGGCGGGGGCTGGCGAGTTGTTCAGCCAGGCACTGGTGCTGGCGCTGTTTGTCTGTGGCCTTCTGATTGGTTTTTTTTTGCTGAATGGTCATCAGCTGACCTTGTGGGCAGCCAATGGCTCCGACGTGTTGGCTGGGATGGGCTACACCTATATTTCGATCCTGATGGTCTGCTCTCCGCTGGTGTTCGTGCTGGCGATCAATATCGATGCGCTGCGCTGTGAAGGGCTGTTGCCTGCCATGGCGGCGATCACCTTTTCATCAGCGATTTTGAATATGGTGTTTGATTACCTCTTCATCGCCGAATTTGGCTGGGGCGTGGCCGGCTCTGCCTATGGCACGGTGGCCGCTCAAATCTGTTCCCTGATGGCGATTCTGCTGTATCGCGGGGTGGCTGGACGGGCCAGATACCGGATCGCCCTGTCACGGCGATGGAGCCGATTTGGTGAACTTCTCGCACTTGGAGCGCCTTCCAGCCTTGGCTATATCGGGCTGTCAATGTCGGCCGGTCTGACCTTGTATTGTCTTCAAATCTGGGCAGGTGACTCCTATCAGGCCACAGCCGGGGCTTTTGGCATCATCACCCGACTGATGACCTTTGCCTTTTTGCCACTGCTTGGACTGAGCATGGCGTTTCAAACCATTGTTGGAAACAATTTCGGGGCCCGATCCTGGGGGCGGTCGAACGCCGCGATCAAGCTGGCACTGGGACTTGCGCTGGCCTATTGCGCCCTTGTGGAAGCGATTTTCATCCTTGGCCGGTTTGATATCGGATTTGTGTTTGTCGATGATCCGGGGATTGCCAGCGAAGTCGCCAGAATTCTGCCCTTTGCGGTGATGGCGATGTTTGTGTTTGGTCCGTTGATGATGATTGGCACCTATTTTCAGGCCATCGGAGCGGCTGGCCACGCGGCCATTCTGCTCCTGTCACGGACCTATCTGTTTGCGCTTCCACTGACCTTTGTCCTGCCGTTCTGGGTTGGAGAGCCCGGCATCTGGTATGCCGGTGCCGTCGCAGAAATGTGTGTGCTGATGCTGACAATTTCCGTGCTCTGGAACCGACATCAGAGGCACGGGCAGGCGTGGGGATTGTTTGAGCAGGCCGGATAAGTTCTCCGGCATATGGTGCGAATAGATTGTTTTGTGGAAACCGGCGTCGGATGCCTCATATAGTGGCTATCAGCTAACTACCGTCACGGCGCCGATGGCAGCCAGTGGTTTTGCGCATTACAGGACACAACCCAATGAGTGAGATGAGTTTAGAGGACCGGAACGGTCTGCCAGATGCCTTGCGGGTGCTGATGGAGGAGTTTCCACGGGAAGACTGGAGTGCGCATAGCCGTTTTCACGGCTTGATCAGTTTCTGGCTGGATCGGCATTTGATGTTTCGACGGCTGCTGGAGACCCTGACGGATGACAGCCAGTTGATGCTTGACGGAAAGATAGATTTTCAGAAATACCAGTCACGTCTGTCGCGCTTTGGTGGCATGTTTGTCGGAGACCTCCATGGGCATCACCACATCGAGGATGCGCATTATTTTCCGGTTCTGGAAAAGCTCGATTCGCGGTTGGAGAACGGCTTCAAGATTCTCGATGCCGATCATCACGCGCTTGACCGCCATCTTCGGGACTTCACAAATGCGGCCAATCTGGTTCTGCAGGCACCGCCTGTTCAGGCCGATCCTGATCTGGTTGGCGGATTCCACACATCACTGATGAATGTGAAAAAGCTGCTTGATCGTCATTTGATTGACGAAGAGGAATTGGTGGTGCCTGTGCTTTTGAAGCATGGCACTGCTGGTCTTGAATGAATTTCTACAGGGGCCAAACCAGCAGAATCATGGGCACGGACACCACAATGACAATGATTTCCAATGGCAGACCCATGCGCCAATAATCGCCAAAACGATAGCCGCCAGGGCCCATGATCAAAGTGTTGTTCTTGTGGCCGATGGGCGTCAGGAATGCACATGAGGCAGCGACTGCGACGGCCATCAGGAACGGATCCGGGTTGACATCAAGCGCGGTGGCAATGTTGACCGCAATGGGCGCTGCGATCACCGCTGTGGCCGTGTTATTGAGAAGGTCTGACAAGGTCATGGTCACAACCATCAGAACGGTCAGGACAACGGCAATGGGGTAGGGCGCTGTGAAGGAAACTATGGCGTTGGCAATAAGTCCGGTGCCACCAGCGGTTTCAAGGGCGGTTCCCAAGGGAATCATCGACCCAAGCAGAACAATGACCGGCCATTCAATCTGCTCATAAAGCGTGGTAATGGGCACGATCTTCAGCACCACATAGAGCACCACGACGGCGGCCAGCGCGACGGCCAGTTGCAACACACCAAGGGATGCCAGCAGAATTGCAGCGGCGAACAGGCCAACAGCAAGCCCGGCCTGCTTGTGTTGCGTCACATTCAGGCCGCGTTCGCGCAGCGGCAGGACGCCGAGCCAGTTTGCCACACTCGGCAACTGGTCCGAAGAGCCAAGCAACAGCAATACATCACCGGACTGAATTGGCAGATGCCGAACGCGTTCAACAAATTTTTTGCCTTTGCGAGACACGCCAAGAAGAGACGTGTTCTGACGGTAAAGCAGTTTTACATCCAGGGCAGAGCGACCAATGATCCGGCTGTCGTCCGGGACGACGACTTCCATCAAGGCCATACCTTCAGAGGCGATCTTGGTTTGACGGTCTTCGCCGACAAAAGACAGTTTGAGAGCGGAGCGGAATTTATCGATCGGGCCGGGAGGTGCCTCGACAACCAGCATGTCGCCCTTGCGTATTTCGTTGCTGCGCGCCCGGCCTGGCAGTCTCTTGCCTCGTCGTACAAGGCCGATAACCTCGACATCGGCTTCCTCAGCATCTGCGTCCAGATCCCGTACCATCTTTCCCAGAAGCGGGCTGTCTTCGCCGACGACGAGTTCTGCGATGTAGTCATCCAGTGAATTGAATGTGGAATTGCCGTCGGATTTAGTCGTGTCGATTGGAATCAGACGCCAACCCACAAGGGCAATGAAACTGATGCCAGCAATGGTGCAGGCAATCCCGACCGGCGCAAAATCAAACATCGAAAACGGTGTGCCGGTGGCGGTTTCACGATAGGCAGCGATGATGATGTTGGGCGGTGTGCCGATCAGGGTAATCATGCCGCCCAGAATGGTGGCAAAGGCCAGCGGCATCAGGGTGATGCCAACGAGGCGCTTGGCCTTGCCAGCGGCCTGCATGTCGACGGGCATCAAGATGGCCAAAGCCGCTACATTGTTGATGAAGGCGGACAGAACACCGCCAACCACGCCCATAATGCCAATATGTTGCGCAACGGGGCGTTCAGTGGCCAGAAGGCGCCTTGTGATGAGATCTATGGCCCCGGAATTGATCAGTCCGCGGGACACAACCAACACCAATGCAATGATGATTGTGGCGGGGTGGCCGAAGCCGGAAAACGCCTCCTTGTACGGCACGACGCCGACAATGAGAGCGATCACCAATGCGCCGAATGCCACGAGATCGTAGCGGAATTTGCCCCATATCAGCATGGCAAAGACCGCAATAAACAGACCAAACAGAAACATTTGTTCAAAGGTCATAGGCGCTCATCATCCAATCAAATCAAGGTGCCGCAACGTATGTCAGAAAATAATATAATGCGAAGCTGCTGGGACCAAATTAATGCATTTATGTGGTGTTTTGTTCCAGAGGTGGGGATTTATCTGCGTCGGGCGTTTCCTGCAATGCGGATCAGGGCATCGCCAAGATGGGCGGTTGCCAGGCCCTGTTGTTGGCGACTCTTCAGAACTGCATCTGACAACAGTCCCAAAGCCCGGTCCAGCCGTGCAACCGACCACAGAGCGAGTTGTTTCTTGACCGCATCCTTGCGTTTGAAGAAGATCGGGGGTGTCATCCGGTCCACAACCTGACCGGCTGGAACACCCTGTTCCACCATGATGCGGGCTTTGTGCAGGACTTGGAAATTGCGCAATATCTGGGGACCCGCCGCAGAGGGGCTGAGGCTTCCTGAATCCATCCGTGCCAGGGCATCCATCAGAGCTGGCATCTGGCCGAGGGCGGCTGCATCACTGAGGGCATCTGCAGACAGGACCGAACTGTCACCGGACAGGGCAATCACATCTTCTTCGTCAATCGTGCCCTTGTTGGCTGCAAACAGACACAGTTTTTCAATTTCGCCACGGCTGGCCAGACGGTCGCCGCCGAGCTGGCTCAACAGGCGCAGCCTTGCATCCTTGGACATGCTCAGGCCGAATGCTGCAAGCTCTTCATTGACCAGATCATTGAGGCTGGCACTGTCATCAGCATAGCAGGGGATTGCGACGGCCTCATCGCTCTTTTCCATCAACTTGCGAAAGGCAGTGCCCTTTTTCAGATCACCTGCTTCAATAATCGTGAAGGCATCTTCCGGCGGGTTCTTCAAAAGCGGGCCGACCTGATCCTGCAGATTGCGTGCGCCATGTGCCCTGACATGGATGAACCGGGCACCACCAAACAGGGAAATTGTATAGGCTTCATTGGCGAGACGATCAGGATTGCTGTTGAGGTCTTCCCCGGAAATGCGGGTGACGCCAAATGGATCATCCGATCCGGAGCCGACAGATTGTTGCAGAGCGGTCAGAATGTCGGTTGCACGTTCCGAGACCAGACCGCGGTCAGGTCCGAACACCAGTACCACGCGATAGCGGCCTGTCGGTTCTTTCAGATAGGAAGTCAGCGCGCCTCGTTGCAGGACCGCCATGTTTACTGCTGGGTAGCAAAGAAGGTGGACAGACGCGCTGTGATTTCATCCGCAGCCGAATTGGCCGCACGGTTTTCCGCATCTCTGCGGGCGCGGATATTGGCAAAGCTCTGGGACGAACGATCATAGGAGGCGCTGGCGCGAACCGTTCCGGCCGTGATCACGGTGTTGGCGACAGGATCCATCACACGATACTGGACAATCACTGTCAGACGATAGGAAGAGGGTGCACCGCTGCGTTCCTCAATGGCAATCGCATCGTCAGATTCAGCCAGCGTATAACTCATCTGATAGCGTTTTTCAGCAACAGACCGGCCGTGATTGAACGTAAATATCAACCGGTTGCGGAGTTCCTGTGACACGCGGCCCTTGGCTGGATCGATGCCAATGGCAGCCAGTTCGGCTGACACCTTGTCAATGCCGTAACCGCCATTCGGCCCGTAAACAGGACGAACGTTACAGGCTGCAGTCAGCAGACCCAACAGGATAACGGCCAGCGCCGGAGTTTTTAAAATTCGCAAAGTCCACTGCATTTGTCTGCTCTCACTCACGATAAACTGCCGCAACATGTCACTATTTGGTTAATCAAACTACCACATTTACAATGCGGCCGGGCACCACTATCAGCTTTTTCGGTGTCGCCCCGTCCAATGCTTTCAGGACTGCTGGCATGGCCAGAACCGCGTCTTCCACTTCCTGTTTGGAAGCTTCTTTCGAGATGCTGATTTCCGCACGCCGCTTGCCATTGATCTGCACCGGAAGCGTGATTGTGTCTTCCGACAAAAGCGTTTCATCCACCTTAGGCCACGGACGACTTGCGATCAAATCCGAATGTCCCAGATGTGTCCAGCATTCTTCCGCCAGATGCGGCATCATCGGTGCCATGGCATGGAGCAGCATTTCAAAGGCATTGCGCACAGCGCCATTGGCGGCACTGTCCTTTTTTGCCAGCTCGGCGGAGACCGCATTGGTCAATTCGTAAATCTGGGCCACTGCGCGGTTGAATCTTAACCCTTCAATATCGGTTTCGATGGTGTGCAACGCCTTGTGGGCTGCAGCGGTCAGGGCATGACCCTCGGACGTTTCTGTGTTTTCCAGTGCAGCCACTTCCTGGACCAACCGCCAGACCCGTTGCACAAAACGATGTGCGCCTTCGACGCCGGCATCTGTCCAGATGACATCACGCTCGGGCGGAGAATCAGACAGGACAAACCAGCGGGCCGTGTCGGCGCCATAGGTCTTGATGATGTCATCCGGGTCGACCGTGTTGCGCTTGGACTTCGACATTTTTTCAATCTTGCCGATGGTCACTTGCTGGTCGTTTTCGATCAGGAAGGCCTTGCGGTCGGTGCCTTCGCCTTCAAAGCGCAATTCGGAGGGGGCGTACCAAATGCGCTCATGGCCATCATGATAGGCCTCATGGACGACCATGCCCTGTGTGAAGAGGCCTTCAAATGGCTCTTCGATGGACATATGGCCGCATTGGGACATGGCGCGGGCAAAGAAGCGTGAATACAGAAGGTGCAGGATCGCATGTTCCACACCACCAATATACTGGTTGACCGGCAGCCATGAATCAGCGGCCTGCGGATCTGTCGGAGTCTCACTCCTCGGAGCCGTGAAGCGGGCGAAATACCAGGATGAATCCACGAATGTGTCCATCGTATCGGTTTCGCGCACGGCAGCCTTGCCGCAATCCGGGCAGACAGCCTGCTTCCAGGTGGCGTGGCGGTCGAGCGGATTGCCCGGCGTGTCGAAATCAATGTCTTCGGGCAGTTCGACCGGCAATTGATCTTCGGGGACGGGCAATGGGCCGCAATCATCACAATGAATGATGGGGATCGGGCAGCCCCAATAGCGCTGGCGTGAAATGCCCCAGTCGCGCAGGCGGTAATTGATCTGCCGCGTGCCTTGCGGTGCGCCATCCAACTGCGTGACTTCCAGCCGCTCAGCAACCGTTTGCTTTGCATCTTCAATGGTCATGCCGTTGAGGAAATCGGAATTAAAAATCTTGCCGGGGCCGGTATAGGCTTCGGTTGCAATTGAAAATTCGGTCGCATCGGCATCACTCGGCAGCACAACAGGTGTGACCGACAGACCGTATTTATTGGCAAAATCCAGATCGCGCTGATCATGGGCAGGGCAGCCAAAAATGGCACCTGTGCCGTAATCCATCAGAACAAAATTTGCGACATAGACCGGAAGCGTGCGATCTTGCAGCGGATGTTTGACACGCAGGCCCGTATCAAAGCCCTGTTTTTCTGCTGTCTCGACAGCCACAACGCTGGTGCCGTGCTTGCGGCATTCTGCGACAAAACCAGCCAGATCTGCATTTTTTGCGGCCAGTTCCTGAGTCAGCGGATGATCCGGTGACAGGGCCATGAAGCTGGCACCAAACAATGTGTCCTGCCGGGTGGTAAAAATCTCCAGCGGTTCATGATCGGTGTCTTCAAATGTGAAGCGGACAGTCATGCCTTCAGATTTGCCGATCCAGTTCTTTTGCATCAGGCGGACTTTGTCCGGCCAGCGGTCAAGACCGTCAAGGCCGCTCAGGAGATCATCGGAGTATTCGGAAATCTTGAAGAACCACTGGGTCAGTTCGCGCTGTTCGACATCGGCGCCGGAGCGCCAGCCCTTGCCGTCAATGACCTGCTCATTGGCCAATACGGTCTGATCGACCGGATCCCAGTTGACCTTCGATTTCTTGCGGTAGGCAATGCCTTCTTTGAGGAAATCGAGGAACAGTTTCTGCTGCTGATGATAATAGGCCACATCGCAGGTGGCGAATTCGCGCTGCCAATCCAGCGACAGGCCCATGGATTTGAGTTGGCTGCGCATGGCGGCGATGTTTTCATAGGTCCAGTCCTTCGGGTGAACCTTGTTCTTCATCGCCGCATTTTCTGCCGGCATGCCAAACGCATCCCACCCCATCGGGTGCAGGACATTGAAACCCTTGGCGCGTTTGAACCTTGCAACCACGTCGCCCATGGCATAATTGCGCACATGGCCGACGTGAATGCGTCCCGACGGATAGGGAAACATTTCAAGTACGTAGTATTTTTCGCGCGGATCATTATTGTCGGTCGTGAACAGTTCCCGTGCCGTCCAGACTTTCTGCCAGTTCGGTTCGGTGATCTGCGGATTGTAACGTTCTGTCTGCACTTTCGCGGAGGCCATGTTTCTGCGCTCGAATGTTTGGAATTTGCTTTGAAATCTCGGCGAGACAAACACCAGAAATGACAGCGCCGGTCAACTGCAATAAGAGATTGAACAGAGTTTTCATTACGATACAGGACCAATTCATGGCGTGGACCCCATCTCCAACCCCAAATCCAAACCACACAATTGACCGGCTTGCTGCGGTGCGCGGCGAAATCGCCGAAGCGGTGCTGCGCTATGAGCGCGATGCTGACGCGGTGCATCTGGTGGCCGTCAGCAAAACCTTCGCAGCGGAGGCTCTGGGACCATTATTGACCGAGGGGCAGCGCCTGTTTGGTGAAAACCGGGTGCAGGAGGCGCAGGAAAAATGGCCGAAGCTGAAAGCGCGTTATCCGGATGTGGAACTGCATTTGATCGGACCCTTGCAATCGAACAAGGCGGAGGATGCGGTGGCGCTGTTTGATGTCATTGAAACGGTGGATCGCCTGAAAATCGCCCGCGCGTTGAAAAAGGCTGAAGAGAAGCTAGGCCTTGCCCGACGCTATTATGTTCAGGTCAATACCGGGAATGAGCCGCAAAAGGCTGGCGTTTCGGTGACGGAGGCGGTGGATTTTGTCAAAACCTGCCGCGATGAGATTGGCCTCAACATCGAGGGGCTGATGTGCATTCCACCTGCAGAACAGGTTGCCGCACCGCATTTTGCGTTGCTGCGTCAATTGGCGGAAGATGCTGGCCTTGCCAATCTATCGATGGGAATGAGCGGCGATTTTGATGCCGCGATCATGCTGGGCGCGACGCATGTGCGCGTCGGCAGTGCAATTCTCGGGTCACGTGCGACCCCGTAGTCACTTTTGCTGTAACAGGCGGCTGATGGATCAGCCGCCTGAGCGTTGTTGAAAAATCAGGTAATTGACTGACCGGTTTTAGCCCAATCGGCCAAAAAGGCAGCCAGGCCCTTATCAGTCAGTGGGTGCTTGACCAGTGCTTTCAGGGTGGCCGGTGGTGCTGTCACAACATCCGCGCCAATGAGTGCTGCCTGTTTGACATGCTCAACTGTCCGAATGGACGCCGCCAGAATTTCTGTCTGGAAATCATAATTATCGTAGATGATCCGGATGTCGGCAATCAAATCCATGCCGTCGACAGCCATATCATCCAGACGGCCAATGAAAGGGGACACGAAAGTTGCGCCGGCCTTGGCAGCCAGAAGTGCCTGATTGGCGGAGAAGCACAGGGTGACATTGGTCTTGTGACCATCAGATGTGAGCGCCTTGCAGGCTTTCAGCCCATCCATGGTCAATGGCAGCTTGATGCAGATATTGTCTGCGATCTTTGCCAAAACCGCTGCTTCCTTCATCATTTCAGCATATTCGGTCGCAGTGACCTCTGCCGACACAGGTCCGTCGACCAGATCGCAGATTTCCTTGGTCACTTCCATGATATCGCGACCGGATTTCATGATCAGGGATGGGTTTGTGGTGACCCCATCCAACAGACCGGTATCATTCATCTCGGCAATCTCTTTGATATCTGCCGTGTCGACAAAAAATTTCATGGGGTAATCCTCATCTTCTTACAAAATGCATTCAGTGCTTGTCGTTCAATCGCACATTCCGCCACGGGACGCCATGAAAGTTTTATTGAATTTCCAGCCTGAAACTCACACTTTTGAGCCATTATTGCGCCCACCCGGTGTCAATCCCAGACGGGAAGCGTGCCACGATGCTTCGGCGCGCGAGGAAATACCCAATTTGCGGTAAATCGCCTTGAGGTGGCTGGCGACGGTGCTTTCAGATACGCCGAGATGCTGGGCGACATCAATGTTGCGTAGTCCCCGGCTGATGAGGGCCAGCACTTCCTGTTCCCGGCCGGTCAACTCTGCGTCCGGCTCTGCTGCAGGGCCTGTATTGCTGAAATGCTGCATGATTCTGCGGGCAATTGATGGCGAGAGCGCGGGCATGCCGTCTGCCAATTGCTTGAGCTGCTGGATGATGCGTTCTGGCGGCTGGTCTTTCAGCAGATAGCCGTTTGCGCCGCCGGACAGAGCCGCCACAATATTGGAATCGTTGCTGACGATTGTGGTGATCACACTCAGTGTATCGGGGCAGTGGCTGCGAATATGGCGCAGAATGTCGAACCCGCTTCCGTCAGGCAGCGTCAGATCAATCAATGCCAGATCAAACAGGTTGCTTTGCAGCGTTGCCAGACCTTCGCGCAGCCGCCCGGCACATGTGACCTTGCAGCCTTCAAATGCGGTCTCCACGATGCCTGTCAACCACAGGCGGGTTTCCGCAACATCTTCCACGATCAAAACGGTTTTCATGATGTCTGCCTCTGTTCAACAGGAATTGCGACGGTCATGCGAAATCCCGGATTACAGTTGGCTGTTTCCAGAGACCCGCCAAGAGTATCGACCCGCGCGTTTATGCTGTCGAGGCCAAGGCCTGCCCGGTGGCTGGACTGCTCGTGCAAACCCCTGCCGTCATCAGCGATGGTAAGGCACAAATTCCTGTCCTGAAGCAGGATTGAAATCGACATGGCTGACGCTTCAGCATGACGCAATGTGTTGGTGACACCTTCGCGTATGATTGACCGCAGGGCATGGACAATATCCTGGGCGATTCCGGTCAGTGATTCTCCCGTAACCGCCCAATTCAGCGACAGGCCGCTGGCTGACAAGCGCTCAACGGTTTCAAGACGCAATTCCGCAAGAGATTCCTCCAGCGACTGATGAGCGCCTGATGGATTGTTGATGATATCGCGCAGTTCGGACAAGGCTTCGCGGATCATTGCGTTTTTTCGCTCCGGTTCCGTGCCGTGCAAGGCACTGAGAAGTTTCGCGCCAATATTGTCGTGGGTATCTCTGGCAATCCGGTCGCGCTCCTGTGTTGTTCCCCGTTCAAACGCGTGCCGACTTTGTGACGTGTGCACCAGCATGGCGCATAATTCGTCTGCAAGTTCCAGATCAGTGCGGGAAAACAGCTTTCGCCCACCATGGGCCAGCGTCAGCTTTAGCGGAGTCACAAATCCGTAGCCCGGCAAGATTAGTGTCTGACCCTCCTCAGCCAGTTCAGGTTTGTGTTGCTCTGGCGAGGGGGCAAGTGACAGTGGATCATAGATCGTGCGCAGCAGTTTGACCCAGTCCGCATCACGTTGTGCCCGTTCGGGCGTCAGGGCTATTTCGACAACATTTTGAAACATGACATTGCGGCCATTGGGTGTCGGCATCAGGAGTTGTGCGAGCAGATCGCGCAGCGGAAGATAGACCAGGGCGACGATCAGCAGGGCCAGACTGAAGGCGGGCAGAAGGTCGAGGGCGACGACCGAAACCAGAAACACATCAAGCGCGGCAAATATCATTGCGCCGCCCACATAGAACAGAATCCGGAAGGCCCATCGGTCAAGGTCGAACAATTGATAGCGGACGATTCCAAGAGCGATGCCAGCATACACAAGAATTGCCAGAGCATAACTGACGGCCTGAGGCGCCAGGGGCGGTTCGCCGATGAGACTGGGTACCACGAACAGGAGAATGAAAATGACGGTGGCCAGAATCAATGACAGGCCAAACCAGATCAAAGCGGCCTGCAGATGCGGTTTGCCTTTGGCAGCGCGATATTGCACGGCAGCCACGATTGGCGCACTCAAGGCGGTAAGGCCTGTTGGCAGATAACGCCCGAGATCGGGGCCTGCAAACCCGATCCGAAACGTATCCAGCAACCACCAGATGGCAAATCCGAATATGATCAGCCACAGAACGGCTGGCGGCAGCAGACGTCGGGGATAGACCAGGAACATGATCAGAAGAGATACTGTAAAGGCCAGAGATCCCAGTGGGTTGACGGTATTCAGGATGAAGAAAAGGGGATCTGCCAGAGTGAGTTCGCGGTTGAGGTAGATCGCAGAGGGGTAGGTGGATGCCAACAGTGCAATACTGCTGACGCCGAGTGTCCGCGCTCCTGCCATTTGAGGGCGCAGGGCCCATACAAATGCGCCAATCATGCTGCAGGCCAACCCCACACCAATCTGCAGCCAGAAAGCGGTTGGCAGGTCGCGCAGAGGTCGTGTTAACGCCACATCAACGGCGGTTCGGCTGCCATCAAGCCTGGTCAGATAGGTACGGTCGCCGGAAAGAATTTGGTAAATCATCCCCTGCCGCGCGAAGAAGTTTTCCAGCGCAGCGTAAGTCCCGACTGCATCCGGCTCTTCGATAATATCCAATGGTTCAAGACCGATATTCAGATCATTGCCATCGTCGATGCGGACAACCACATCTCCCGGCTTGAAGTCTGCAGCAGGGCCTTTTGCCGAGACCGCTGCGATGAGCAGGCCCTTTTCCTGGTATGCGCGGTCAAATTCCAGACCCAGCCACGGCTGATGCACTGCGATCATCACCATCCATCCAGCCAGAAGAGCCGCGATCAATGTGGTTACAGCAACAATTAGAAAGGGTGCTGATTTTCGGTTCACGTGTGGCGACCTCGGGTTTGCAGAACGGTTCCTCTTTATGTTGAAACTTTTGGCTCTCTGCCAGCCCAAATTCCCTGTCTGGCAAATGGCTGGGCCATCGGAACACTGATTTGGACACAGTTAACGCGAACAAGACGCAGCTTGCCTCACTTCCATTGGCTCCGAACTCCCCTGTTCAGGGGATAGCCCGGCAACCTTGTTCGTTCCAATTTGCTTTGATGTTTATGCGTTTTTGTGGATCGACAGATCCTTCGGGGGAATTTATGAAACCGGTAAGTGGATCCAAATGGCTGCGGACAGCCGCATTGATGAGCGGCATCAGCCTTATTCCTGTCATGGCATATGGTCAGGGCATTGATGTCTTGGCAGAACCGGGCAGAGCGGGTGGCATTTCAGCCGATGGTTCAGTGTTCGTGGGAACCATTGGTCCGCTCTATGCGCCTCATGCCTTTGTATGGACGGAAGCCGCAGGTTTTCAGGATGTCGGGGGTGTTGAATCCTCAGTTTTGTTCAAGCTGAACGCGGTTGATGTGTCAGATGATGGCACAGCTATTGTCGGAACCGCCACGCATGGCGTGCTGGGATCGGCGACCACCGGAAACAGAGCCTATCGCTGGACCGAAGCAGGTGGTTTTCAGGATCTGGGGCATCTGGGCAACAATTATTCAACGGCGAACGGTGTGTCCGGGGACGGCAATGTCATTGTGGGGTGGGCCCTCGATCCCTCAGCGTCCCGAAGTGCGGCATTCCGCTGGACTGAGGCGACCGGGATGGAAAGCCTGGCGCGGATGGATGACAAGGAAACCACTGCGACTGCATGGGGGGCTTCCTATGACGGGTCGGTGATTGTGGGTACGTCCTCATGGGAGGATTCCTATTCCAAAACGCGTGCCTTTGTCTGGAACAGCGACACAGGTATCACAAGCCCTCTGGCTTATCTCGACGGCGCGGAGCATTCCGCTGCTTATGATGTGTCGAATGATGGCAGCGTTATTGTCGGCTCTGCCGCTGGCAGTGCAGGCGGGCAAGTTGGTGTCTTGTGGCGCGATGGCGAAGTGCTCAAGCTTGGCAGTTATAATTCTGAAGAACGGACTTCGATTGCCTATGGTGTGTCCGGCAATGGTCTGGTTGTGGTGGGAGCTGCAGACAGTCCTGGATATCCGGTCGGTTTCCGCTGGACGGAAGCTGGCGGGATGCAAACCGTCGAGCAATGGCTTCGTGACAGCGGGGCCACGGGCATCAATGACGGCCTCACGCTCACAGCGCGGTCGGTGAGTGAAGATGGCAGCGTCATTGTCGGTGAGGTCTTTCCCTGGAGTGCCGAGTACCTGTATATTGCCCGGGGTAGTGGTCTCACCGACGGTGGCACAGGAGGATCTGGCGGTACGGGAGGTTCTGGTGGCGACGGCGGCGGCACAAGTGGAGGTGGCTCAAGTGGTGGCGGCGGCACTGGAGGCGTGGGACTGATCATGGTGAATGATCTTCAGACAAGCCTGGCTAGCGCCGCTTCCGCCAATAATGCCTTGGTGGGCGGGCTCGGGCTGTTGCTCAATGGTGCCGGAAGCCGTCCGCTGGACCGGCGCACGCCAGTCGGCAAATCCATTGTCTGGGTTGGTGGTGATCTGGGACGTACGGATCGTGACAGTCAGGATGGGAATGTGGCTCTGGGCGAAATCGGCTATGGGTACAATTTCGGTGCCTTCCAGTTGAATGGCGCGTTGGGTGTTACCGGCTCCAGCGAACAGACCTTACTTGGGGGCAAGACAGATGTCCTCAGCGCTTATGCCAAGCTTGAGGCATTGCATAAATTTCATGCCACCGAAAACGGCGGTGTCTGGATTCTGGCGAGCGCAACAGGATTGCTTGGCAAGGCCGATATTTCGCGCAATTATCTGACGAATGGTGGCGTGGTCGACAGTTCCGATGGCCATACGGATGTCTATGGAATTGGTCTCCGTGCGCGTTTGCAATGGGAAAACCTGCTGCCCTATACCTCCCCCTATGGTGAATTTGCCCATGTTTCGGCTTGCCTTGATGGCTATACTGAAACGGGTGGCTCGTTTCCCGCGCGTTTCAACACCCAGTGCCAGCATTCGAATGAATTGCGGGTTGGCGTTGATGGCAAGGTTCCGATCAACGACACAATCAGCGTGACGGGTACTTTGGAAGCCGTTCACCGCCTGGAGGATGGTAGCAGCAGTGCGTCAGGGCAGGTCATCGGTCTGGGCAATTTTGATTTTGATGCCGGTTCTTCCAAGCAGAACTGGTTGCGGGCAGGCCTTGGCGTCGAAACCCAAATGGGGCAGGCAACCTTGTCACTGATGGGAAATGTGACGACTGAAGGCGGAGCGCCACAGCATTGGATCGCTTCCAAACTCAGTCTTGAATTCTAACAAAGGTCTTGCCGAAGCGCGTAAATCTGTCTTGCGGGCCAGCCCGATCTGGCTCTAAGACAGTGACATGGATTCGAGACAGACCCGCAAGACAGACCAACAGCTATCGCTGGCCAGTTTCGGCGTTACGATTGTTGACGTTCTGGTTCCTGTGGCTGTTGATCGTCCCTACAGTTACAAGGTTCCTGACGGAATGGAGCTGCGGCCAGGCGCGCTGGTCGTGGTCCCGCTGGGGCCGCGTGAAGTTACCGGAGTTGTCTGGCCTGCCAGTTCCGCGCAGGCCGATGTGCCATCTGCGAGACTGAAAACGATTCTCTCTGTTCATGATGTTGCGCCGCTGCAGGCAGATTTGCTGGATTTCATTGCCTGGGTGTCGGCCTACACGCTGGCGCCACTGGGCATGGTGTTGCGCATGGTGTTGCGTGCGCCAGCAGCTTTGGAGGCGCCAAAACCAATGCCGGGGTTTCGTCTTGGCTCGGTTGTGCCCGAGCGGCTGACGCCAGCGCGCCAGCGCGTGCTGGATCAACTCCAGGAAGGGTTTTCCTGGACCAAAAAAGGGCTTGCTGAAGCCGCTGGCGTTGGCACCAGCGTTATCATGGGGCTGGAAAAGCTGGGGGCGCTGGAAAAGGTTCTGCTGCCACCACAACACACATTGCTGGCACCGGACACAGAGTATGGTGTGCCGGAACTCAGCGAGATGCAGCGGCAGGCGGCAGACCAGCTTGTTGAATCGGTTGACAAGGGCGGATTTCAGCCCGCCTTGCTGGAAGGCATCACCGGATCGGGTAAAACCGAAGTCTATTTTGAAGCTGTGGCCCGGGCGCTGGACCTTGGCAAGCAGGTGCTGTTGCTGCTTCCGGAGATCTCCCTCACCAGCAGTTTTCTCGACCGGTTCACCGATCGGTTCGGCACGCGGCCGGGGGAATGGCATTCTGACGTGTCGCCCAAACAGCGCGCTCAGGTTTGGCGTGGTGTTGCAGATGGCACGGTGCGCGCCGTGGCAGGAGCGCGATCCGGTCTGTTTCTGCCGTTTCGAGACCTTGGCCTGATTGTTGTCGATGAGGAACATGAGCCGGCTTACAAGCAGGAGGAGGGCGCGATTTATCACGCCCGCGACATGGCCGTGGTGCGTGCGCATCGGGCCGGGTTCCCGGTGATCCTGTCATCGGCCACACCGTCTGTGGAAACGCTACACAACGCGCAATCGGGGCGCTATCAACATATCATATTGGACGAGCGCTATGCCGCTGCCGAACTGCCCGATCTATCGACGATAGATATGCGGGTTGACGGGCCGGACCGTGGCCACTGGCTTGCGCCAAAATTGGTGACTGCGTTGCGCGATACGCTGGAAGCGGGACAGCAAAGTCTGTTGTTCCTGAACCGCCGTGGCTATGCGCCCCTCACCCTGTGTCGCACCTGCGGACACCGGTTTCAGTGTGAGAACTGTTCAGCCTGGCTGGTGGAACACCGGTTTCGCGGAACCCTCTCCTGCCATCATTGCGGGCACACACAACAAAAACCCGACGCCTGTCCCGAATGCAACAGCGTTGACAGTCTGGTGCCGTGCGGGCCCGGTGTCGAGCGCATTGCGGAAGAAGTCGAGGCCCTGTTTCCCGAAGCGCGCACCTTGATGCTGTCATCAGATATGTTGGGCGGTGTGCGGCGCATGCGACTGGAACTGGAATCGGTCGCCAAGGGCGATGTGGATATCGTGGTCGGCACTCAGCTGGTTGCCAAGGGGCATCATTTTCCGATGATGCGCCTGGTGGGTGTGCTCGATGCCGATCTTGCTCTGGGGCAAGGCGATCCACGGGCCGCGGAACGCTGTTTCCAGCTTCTGGCCCAGGTTACCGGCCGGGCGGGCAGGGCTGGCGGCAAGAGCGCAGGCCTCATTCAATCCTATCAGCCGGATCATCCGGTGATTGATGCGTTGGTCAAAGGCGAGCCACATCTGTTTTATGAACGTGAACTTGCCCAGAGAAAGGCTGGTGGCCTGCCACCTTTTGGACGACTGGCGGGAATCATTGTGTCTGGCGAAGACAAGGCCGCCGCCGCCACCCATGCGGCCGCCCTGTCGCGCGCGTCACCTAGGGCGGAAGGCGTTCGTGTCCTGGGGCCGGCGGAAGCACCCATGGCTCTTGTCAGAGGCCGTCACAGGTTCCGCCTGTTGGCGCGGGCTCCGCGCAACTTTGATTTATCGCGTTATCTGCGTGAATGGCTGACCTTGGCTCCCAAGGCGCGTGGCAGTGTCCGCGTGTCGGTTGATGTTGATCCAGTGAGTTTTTTCTAGAATCCGGGAATCGCAACAAAACCAAACTGCAGGCGCTTTCGTAATACGAAAGAACTATGGAGATGTTTCATGATCTTTCTTGCCAACCTGTCTGCCATCATCACCGTTGGATTTGGTCTTATCTGTCTGGTCGCTCCGCGCTACTCGCTGGGGCTTATTCACCTACAGACGACGCCTGAGCGCCCCGAGGCCGTGGCTGAGGGCCGCGGCACACTTGCAGGCTTCTATCTGGCGGTTGGCCTGCTGTGTCTGGTGACTCCCTCGTCAGCCGCCTATTGGGCGTTGGCACTTGGATGGCTGTTCACAGGCTGCGGACGCGGTGTTTCAATCGTGCTGGATAATGGCCGGACAAAGTTCAATTTCGGCTCAATTTTATTCGAGCTTGGCCTTGGTGTGGCGGCGCTTCCGGCGGCTTCGGCTGTGTAATGATGGACAAAACGCGCCACAGCCATATTGCACCGCGCCAAACCATATGATAGGTCAAGCGCGATTTCACCGATTGCTGTTTTGTGAAGAGCTTGAAACTTATTTCTAAGGTGTTGAAAATACACGGAATTAAATGTCGGATGCCCGTTTTGGCGGGTGATAGGAAAAATTCTTGATCCTGAGGAGACGGGGCAAACGTGGCTGAGACTGTTTCTCAAGAAAATTCTGGTGCGCAAGCGAGCCCTGTTTCGTCAGGGGTTGCGACACGTTATGCGACCGCGCTTTTTGATCTTGGTGTGGAGGAGAAATCCCTCGACAAGATTGAAGCGGAACTGAGCGAGTTTACCAAAATTCTGTCGGAAAGCTCCGATCTGCAGCGGCTTGTCAAAAGCCCTGTGTTTTCGGCTGACGAACAATTGGGTGCTCTGAGCAAGATTTTCGACAAGGCGGGATTTACCGGCTCTGGCGCAAATCTGATCAAGGTCGCTGCCAAGAACCGCCGATTGTTTGCGGTGCCGGGCATGATTTCCGCATTCCACAGACTGGCTGCTGCCCATCGTGGCGAAGTTTCGGCAGATGTCGTTTCTGCTCAGAAACTGGACAAGACTCAACTTGACGATCTGAAAAAGGCGCTCAAAGAAAGCCTTGGAAAGGACGTCACACTTAATGTGCGTGTAGACCCGTCGATTTTGGGAGGGCTGACTGTAAAGGTTGGTTCCAAAATGATCGATACGTCTTTGCGCACCAAACTCAACTCCCTTAAAATTGCATTGAAAGAGGTTGGCTGATGGACATTCGGGCCGCGGAGATTTCCGCAATCCTCAAGGAGCAGATCAAGAATTTCGGCGCTGAAGCCGAAGTTTCTGAAGTCGGCCAGGTTCTGTCTGTGGGTGATGGTATTGCCCGCGTATACGGTTTGGACAATGTCCAGGCCGGTGAAATGGTGGAATTCCCCGGTAACATCCGTGGCATGGCGCTGAACCTTGAAACTGACAATGTCGGGGTCGTGATTTTCGGATCTGACCGTGACATCAAAGAAGGCGATACGGTCAAACGTACCGGCACAATCGTGGATGTGCCTGTGGGCAAGGGTCTGCTGGGACGTGTTGTTGATCCGCTAGGCAACCCGCTGGATGGCAAAGGTCCGATCGAAAGTGACGAACGCCGTCTGGTTGACGTCAAGGCGCCGGGCATTATTCCGCGTAAATCGGTTCATGAGCCGATGTCGACCGGCCTGAAATCCATTGATGCGATGATCCCGGTTGGCCGTGGTCAGCGTGAATTGGTGATTGGTGACCGTCAGACCGGCAAGACAGCTATTCTGCTGGATACGATCCTGAACCAGAAATCACTGCATGAAAGCGGTGACGAGAATGAAAAGCTGTATTGTGTTTATGTAGCCATTGGCCAAAAACGCTCCACAGTTGCTCAGTTCGTGAAAGTGCTGGAAGAGCGCGGCGCGCTTGAATATTCCATTATTGTTGCGGCCACCGCATCCGATCCTGCACCACTGCAGTTTCTGGCACCGTTCTCCGGTTGTGCGATGGGCGAATATTTCCGTGACAACGGCATGCACGCACTGATCTGTTACGATGATCTGTCAAAACAGGCTGTGGCCTATCGTCAGATGTCCCTGTTGCTGCGTCGTCCACCAGGCCGTGAAGCTTATCCTGGTGATGTGTTCTATCTTCACTCTCGCCTTCTTGAGCGTGCAGCGAAGCTGAACGAAGACAATGGCTCCGGTTCCCTGACTGCATTGCCAGTTATTGAAACCCAGGCGAATGACGTGTCGGCCTATATTCCGACCAATGTGATTTCGATCACTGATGGTCAGATTTTCCTTGAAACCGATCTGTTCTTCCAGGGTATTCGCCCGGCTGTGAATGTGGGTCTGTCCGTTTCCCGTGTGGGTTCGGCCGCTCAGATCAAGGCGATGAAACAGGTTGCCGGTACGATCAAGGGTGAATTGGCCCAGTATCGAGAAATGGCGGCGTTTGCGCAGTTCGGTTCCGATTTGGATGCCTCTACCCAGCAGCTTCTGAACCGCGGTGCGCGTTTGGTGGAATTGCTGAAACAGCCGCAATTCTCTCCGTTGAAAACCGAAGAGCAGGTTGCCGTTATCTTTGCTGGCGTGAATGGCTATCTTGACAAGATCAAGGTGAGCGAAGTGCGTCCTTTTGAAGATGGCCTTCTGTCACTTCTGCGCAATGAAAATGCAGAATTGCTGAATGCAATCCGGACGGAAAAAGCCCTGACGGATGACATCAAGACAAAGCTGACATCAATCATCGATGCTTACGCGAAGAATTTCGCGTAAGTCTGGTTGCTGGACGGGGCCGTTTTGGTCACTCGCGTTTTTCAGAGTTGCTGCAAGACATACGAGTGACGGCGGCGTCGGCTCATTCAGGAAGAAGTAGACAAACATGCCAAGTTTGAAGGATCTAAAAAACAGGATTGCCTCGGTCAAGGCAACGCAGAAGATCACCAAAGCCATGCAGATGGTTGCGGCGGCAAAACTTCGGCGTGCCCAGATGGCCGCGGAATCCGCGCGCCCTTATGCTGAGCGTATGGATGCTGTTCTGGCGAACATCACAACGGCCATGGAAGGCCGGGAGGATGCACCGCTTCTGATGAATGGCACCGGCAATGATCAGACTCATCTGCTGGTGGTTTGCACTGCCGAACGTGGTCTGTGTGGCGGTTTCAATTCGTCCATTTCGCGTCTGGCACGTGCTCGCATTCGTGAATTGAATGCAGCCGGCAAAACTGTGAAAATCCTGTGTGTCGGCAAAAAGGGCTATGATGCTCTGAAACGCGAGTTTTCCAATCACATTCTTCCCGATGTGGTTGATCTGCGCCGTTTCAAGAATATCGGGTTTGAGAGTGCGCAAGCTATCGGCAAGACCATCATCTCGATGTTCGAAGCTGGCGAATTCGATGTTTGCAGCCTGTTTTTCTCCCGCTTTGAATCGGTGATCTCACAGGTTCCGACCCAGCAGCAGATCATTCCACTGGAAGCTCCTGCAAGCACTGAGGACAGTGTCTCCAACTCGGCGGTTTATGAATATGAGCCGAGTGAAGAAGAAATTCTGGGTGACTTGTTGCCACGTAATCTGTCGGTGCAGGTGTTCCGTGCACTGCTGGAGAATGCGGCCTCTGAACAGGGTGCACGCATGAGCGCCATGGACAACGCAACACGCAATGCTGGTGAAATGATCGACAAGCTGACGATGAGCTACAACCGTCAGCGCCAAGCTCAGATTACCAAAGAACTGATTGAAATTATTTCGGGCGCTGAAGCGCTTTAGAACGCAAGGACAGGACAAAAGTCATGGCTGATAAAAAAGGTGGACATATCACGCAGGTGATTGGCGCGGTGGTGGACGTTCAGTTCGATGGCCATTTGCCAGCGATCCTGAATGGTCTTGAAACAATGAATGGCGAGAACCGTCTGGTTCTGGAAGTTGCGCAGCATCTGGGTGAAAACACAGTGCGTACGATTGCCATGAACACAACTGAAGGTCTCGTTCGTGGTCAGTCAGTTACTGATCTGGGCAAAGCCATTTCAGTGCCTGTTGGCATCGGTACACTGGGACGCATCATGAATGTGATCGGTGAGCCGGTTGATGAAGCTGGGCCGATCGACAGCGACACAATGCGCGAAATTCACCAGGAAGCACCGCCTTTCACCGAACAGTCAACAGAGTCTGAAATTCTGGTGACCGGTATCAAGGTTGTGGATCTGCTGGCTCCTTACGCAAAGGGCGGCAAAATTGGCCTGTTCGGCGGTGCCGGTGTTGGCAAGACCGTTCTCATTCAGGAACTGATCAACAATGTGGCCAAGGCCCATGGTGGTTACTCCGTGTTTGCCGGTGTTGGTGAACGGACCCGTGAAGGGAACGATCTGTACCACGAGATGATCGAATCCGGCGTGAACAAGCCAGGCGGTGGCGAAGGCTCCAAATGTGCTCTGGTGTTCGGCCAGATGAATGAGCCTCCCGGAGCGCGTGCACGTGTTGCACTGAGTGGTCTGACAATCGCTGAGCAGTTCCGTGATGAAGGACAGGACGTGTTGTTCTTCGTGGATAATATTTTCCGCTTCACACAGGCCGGTTCAGAAGTGTCCGCGTTGCTTGGCCGTATCCCGTCTGCTGTGGGCTATCAGCCAACTCTGGCGACCGATATGGGCATGATGCAGGAACGCATCACGACAACCACAAAAGGTTCGGTGACCTCCGTTCAGGCGATTTACGTGCCTGCGGATGATTTGACCGATCCGGCACCTGCCACATCGTTTGCTCACCTTGATGCGACAACGGTTTTGAACCGCGCTATCTCTGAAAAAGGTATTTATCCGGCTGTGGATCCACTGGATTCAACATCGCGTATGCTTGACCCGTTGATCGTTGGTGAAGAACACTACAACACTGCGCGTCGGGTTCAGGAAATTCTGCAGCGCTACAAGGCTCTTCAGGATATCATCGCCATTCTGGGCATGGATGAGTTGTCCGAGGAAGACAAGATTGCCGTGACACGTGCACGCAAGATCGAGCGCTTCCTGTCTCAGCCATTCTTTGTTGCGGAAGTATTTACCGGTTCACCCGGCAAGCTGGTGTCTTTGGAAGACACGATCCGTTCGTTCAAGGGTCTTGTTGAAGGCGAGTATGATCATCTGCCGGAAGCTGCATTCTACATGTGCGGTTCCATTGATGATGCTCTGGAAAAAGCCAAGAAGATGGCTGCCGCAGCCGCTTAATCGGCAGGCAGTCACAATATTGAAAGAGACAGTCTAATGGCCGAGTCCTTTTCGTTTGAACTGGTATCACCTGAGCGTCTGGTGCTGTCGGAAGACGTGATTGAAGTTGTGATTCCAGCATCTGATGGTCAAATGACCATCATGAAAGATCACGCTCCGACGATGACAACTGTCAAGCCAGGACTGGTTCTGGTCAAACGTGCCGAAGGTCCTGACGAGACAATTTTTGTTGATGGTGGCTTTGCTGACATCAATGACAATGGTCTGAGCCTGCTGGCAGAAGTTGCCATGCTGACAAGCGAGCTTGACAGTGAAACGCTGGCAGCGCGTCTGAAGAGTGCTCAGGACGACGTTGATGCGGCTGTTGGCGATGCCAAGGATGTTGCCGACTTGCGTCTGTCCAATCTTGAGCATGTGAAACAGTCACTGTCGCTCTGAAACAGCAAAACAGTTTATGAAAAGCCCGGCCATCGCGCCGGGCTTTTTATTGTTCAAAAAACGATTCTAACCGTCCAGCTTCAAATGGTCGGCGATGTCACTGAAGGCGTCCACGACCTGCAGGTATACATCTCGTTTGAACGGGACGATCAGGTCAGGGGTTTCCTGAAGGTCCACCCAGCGCCAGTCTGAAAACTCAGATTCAAATGCGCCACCACCCGGGGTCAGAACGTCAATTTCGGTGTCCTCGCCGGTGAACAGGAACGCAAACCATTTCTGCCGCTGGCCGCGATACTTGCTGCGCCAGCCCTTCTTGATGATATCGGGGGCTAATTCATAGGTGAACCAGTCGGTGGCTTCAGCGAGCAATTTTATGCTGCTGACACCGGTTTCCTCAAACAATTCGCGCTCGGCTGCCGGCAGCGGGTCTTCACCCTCATCAATACCGCCTTGGGGCATTTGCCAGGCGAAATCCAGATCGTCTTCTTCAGGCAGGGTTTCCGGCATGCCGGCTCGGCGCCCAATCCAGACTTTGCCGGATTTGTTGAACAGGGCGATGCCCACATTTGCCCGATAGGGGAGCGTGTTTTCCGGCGTGCTCATGAGTGCTTACCACATTGATTCTTGTGCACGGTTTGGCCATTCCTTGTCATAATAGGTTCCATCAAAATCTTCTTTGAGTTCTTGCATGATATCGCCCGGTGTCGGCAGATCACTTGGCAATCGGAAGCGGTCGGGATTCCATAAATCCGCCCGCATCACAGCTCTGGCGCATTGAAAATAGATGTCACGAATGGACAGGATGATAATCGAGCGCGGGGCCTTGCCGTGCGTTGCATGCTGACTGATCAGGCCCGGATCAATGCTGATCACGGCGGTTCCATTGACACGAAGGGTCGTGTTGCTGCCGGGGATCAGAAACAGGAGAGCGATTTCGGGATTTCTGACGATGTTGCGCAGGGAATCCATTCGATTATTGCCCTTTCGGTCAGGCAGCAGCAGGGTCTTTGGATCCTGTATGATAACCGCCTGATCTGGGTCTCCGCGCGGTGAACAGTCCAATCCATCCGGGCCACTGGTTGCCATCGCCATGAAGGGAGATGCCTGGATCAGGTTCTGATAGCTTTTTGTGATGTGGTCTGAGACCTTGATCAACGCGGCTTCTGACGGTTGCCCATACACGGCTTCCAGCGTGTCGATGTCGGTAACCAATCTCATATCAGTGCTCTCCGCTGTGTTGGCGATAGCAGTAACCTTTGACAGGAAGTCACGCAATCCCTGCGGTGGATGGCTTTACAGCTCGGGCAGGGACAAATTGACTGCGGAGCTCAGCGGGATGAGGGTGACACCACGTTGTTCCAGCATTTGCGACCATTCGGAGAGGATCTCAACTGTGGCTGGTCGCAATTGGGTGTATCCCACAGCCATGCCCTTGCTGTTGGATAATTCCTCGAGCCGGATGAGATTCTGCTCCATGGAAGCTCGTGTCGAATTGCCATCCAGAACGACATCCACTTTCAGGAACGGCAAATGCCCCAACTGATCTGAGGAGACACGGGGAATAATCTGGCTGGCGACGCTGCGGACTGAATTGGACGGGTCAATGAAGGCAAGTCCCATCAGGTTGAGGTCCGATGCAAGTCGGGTCAGAGCGCCTTCATTAGAAGTGAACCGCGATCCCATGGATGGTATCACGCCGATATAGTTTGATGTGCGAGACAGAATCCACTCCAGTCTGGTCCGGTTCTCAGCTGCTGTTGCATCGACAAGAAGTGTGTGTGGTCCTGGGTCATTCTGAGGATAATTGAAGGGCTCCATCGGAACTTCCATCAATAATTCAAAGCCGTTTTCGCGAGACAGTTTCTTCCATTTCTCCAGACTTTCCCCGTAGCTTGCAAAGGCAAGTGCCACTGTTGGCGGGAGTTCAACCACAGCTTTTTCTGTTGCAGTCTGGGACAGACCGACGCCGCCAACAACAAGAGCGATCTTGGGGCCATCGGGAATAAATTGCTGCGGTCTTGAATAGGCTGCGAATGGGGTCCGGCCATTGCTGGCTCGTTTTGGAATCAGCCCGTATTCGCCGCGTGTTACCATGTTGTCCAAAGGGAAAACCGAAAGACGCTGCGCATCGGAATGGGTTAATTCTGAAGGTTGCCGGGCGTTATCGGTTTCTGTCTCAGCAGAAGTGAAGGCGAATTCCTGCGAAATGGCAGGCGTATCTGTCGGCTCGCTGAATTCCGTCGTGGCTGCAGCCCGCTTGCTCGTTGCCGGAGTGCTTTGTGGTTGCGGGTCAACGCTGAAGGCTTCGGGGTCCGGCGTCATGCTTGGGCGAACATTTGCCACACCAACTGGCCCAAGAACCAGCCTGGAGGAATCGGTCTGAATCTCGACGCTGATCTGTGGGCGACCACCGCCAGGATCGTTGATGACCGCAATCCAGACGAGCACAATCAGAATCAGAACAAGACTGATTGTCGACAGGCAGATAATCGCGGGCAGCGCAGCAGCTGTTTGGCTTTGCTCGGGAGCCTGCTTCGCTTCAGCAATGGGAACAGAAAAACTGGTCACGTGTTACGGCTCTCCACCTGCTACCTCTCTTAGTGCAAGGTCAGACTAGCAGCGACATGGTGAAGAATTGGTTTCCAATCAAACAAACAGGCCCGCCAAAGGGGTTGGCAGGCCTGGAATTGTCTATCTACTTTCTGCCGATGGCAGGATTTCAGTTCGGGATGCCCTGTGATGGGTCAGGTGGAAAGTTTGCGTGGACCTGAATACCGTTGAGAAGGTCATAGGCAAAGTTCAACTGCTGATCATCTTTCGGATCGGGTGGCACATAAGCGGAAGAACCGGCTTTTTCGTCTTCCTCATCACCGTTGGACAAATGACCTCTAAGGGAAGCCTCACCACGTGGCTTGTCCAACCCTTTCAGTTCCTCTGGCAGTTCCTGAATGACCCGAATGTCAGGCACAATACCCTTGGCCTGAATGGAGCGGCCCGCCGGCGTGTAATAGCGAGCAGTGGTCAGGCGAATGGCGCCTTCGGTGCCAAGCGGGATGATGGTCTGTACTGATCCCTTGCCGAAGGAACGGGTGCCCAAAATCGTGGCCCGGCGATGATCCTGCAGCGCACCGGCAACGATTTCCGAGGCTGATGCGGCACCGCCATTGACCAGAACGATGACCGGTTTGCCATCGACCAAATCCCCATCACGTGCCGAGAAACGCTGGCTGTCGCCATTGTGGCGGCCCCTTGTCGAGACGATTTCACCACGTTCCAGAAATGCATCTGACACTGCGATTGCCTGATCCAGCAATCCACCGGGATTGTTGCGCAAATCCAGCACGTAGCCTTTCAGCTCGTCTTCTGGTTGCGTTTCCTTGATCTCAGCAATTGCATCTTTCAGGCCGTCAAAGGTCTGATCGGTGAATTGGGTCAACCGGATGTAACCAATACCGTCTTCGACGCGGAAACGCACAGAGCGGATCTTGATGATGTCGCGAATAATGGTGATATCGAAAGGTGCACCATCACCACGACGAACGGTGACAGTCAGCGGCTCTTTCACGGCGCCGCGCATTTTTTCCACAGCCTCATTGAGGGTCAAACCCTGAACCTGCTCGCCGTCGAGGTGGGTGATCAGATCACCAGGCAATACACCGGCCTTTGCAGCCGGTGTTTCATCGATCGGGGTTACGACCTTGACAAGACCATCTTCCATGGTGACTTCGATGCCGAGGCCACCAAATTCGCCGCGAGTCTGTACCCGCATGTCCTGATAGTCCTTGGCGTTCATGAAGCTGGAATGCGGATCAAGCGATGTGAGCATGCCATTGATGGCAGATTCAATCAGGTCGCTATCGCCGGGTTCCTCAACATAATCATTGCGAATCCGCTCGAACACATCACCAAACAGATTGAGCTGACGGTAGGTATCGCGACTGGCGGCTTCCGCTGATGCGCCGACAAGCGGCAATTGGGTCAAGCCAACCATGCCTGCAGCGCCAATCATGACGCCTGCAACCAGGGTGACAACGGATTTATTTATCATCTTCATGCCCTTCGAATATGTTTGCCGGGTAGTCTACCGCAAAAACTCATTCATCTAAATCATTTTCGGCGGCCAAATTCACGACCCACCACGAGGACGGGTCGATTGATACACCGTCTTTTCTAAACTCAACATATAGCGCCGCCGGTGTATCTGTCACGTTACTATCCGTTAGGGATTGCCCGCCGGCATCATTTGTAGCTGCAGCGTTTGTCGGAACCAGACTGGCAAGCTTCCGTGACCCCATTGTGGCAATGGGTTCTCCGGAGAGAACAAATTGCCCCAATTCGACATTAATTGTCTCCATGCCTGCCAGGACAAGATGATAGTCATCGCCCGCGTTCAGGATGAGCAATTGGCCATAGGTGCGAAACGGGCCTGCATAAACAACCCAGCCATCCGCGGGGGCAATCACGGTGCTTCCGGAACGGGCTGCAATGGTGATGCCCTTGCTGTTGTCGCCGGCTTCATCGGGTGAGCCAAAACCTGACAGCAGGGCCCCACTGACGGGGAGGGGCAGCAAACCTTTGGTGTCTTCAAAAGGAATGGCCGGCGCAATGCGGCCCTGATCACCCAGTGCCTGGAGTTTGGATGTGGTTGTGCGCGCTGCGGCTCTTTCCGCAGCTTCGCGCCGCGCGGCTTCAGCGGCCTTGATCGATTTTTGCTGTGCCGACTGCACGGCGGCAATCTGCTCTTCCATGGAGCCGATCAATTCTTTCAACCCGACAGCTTTCTTGCCCAGTTCCGATGCCTTTTGCTGCTGAATCGCCAATTCGGATGTTGATTCGCTGACTTCTTCGCGTTTTTTCTCCAGAAGCAGCGCCAGACGGGTCTGTTCTTCGCTGAGGGCCTGATAGTCAGATCTGAGCTGGGTTGTCGCCTCTTCAATTTCCGTGCGAACAGCGACGAGCTCTGCCAGATCAGTGGCCAGCTTATCCGCCTGGCCGCGGACATCCGGCAGAACGGCTCCGATCAGCATGGCACTTCGGATCGCGCTCATCACATCTTCCGGCCGAACCAGCAGAGCTGGTGGCGGCGAACGGCCCATACGCTGCAATGTGGCCAGAATTTCGCCGAGTAGAGCACGCCGCTTCAGCAGAGAGAGCCGAATCACTTCTTCGGTTTCCAATGATGCATCCAGCCGGACTTCCGAGTTGGAAATACGGTCTTCCAGCACTCGCGAGCGTTGGGCAGCTTCAATGAGTTCCGTGTTCAGTGTGACACGGGTCTGCTCCAGTGCCCGCACATCAGAGGCAAGCTCGGCTTCCCGTTCCGCTGTGACCTTGATGGTTTGCTGCAGATTGGCCAGATCCTTGGCGCGTTGTTCCATTTCCAGCCGCAGTTTCGCTTCGCGCGGCGTTTCCGCAGCAGCCAGGCCCGCGCACATGCACAGGGCGATCACAACACAGCAACGGGACATGAAAGCATTCATGAGGTTTGTTTAGCGCAATCTTGGCCCGGTAAAAAGCAGCAATGATACATGTGAAGCGCCATTCTTGCCTGTCATACCCGGTTTTGTATTGTTGATGAACCTTGCAAACACGCTATTGGTTTTCATCGGCAATTCAAACCATAGTATCGCCAGTGCATATGCGCTGAGATGAACCGGCAGAAGGATTGGATCGAATGACAAAATCAGAGCAAAGCTGGTCGGACATGACATGGCTCAATGAGCCGGAAGACTGGTCGATCGATTCCGCCGGCGTTCTGCATGCGACATCGGGTGACAAAACCGATTTCTGGCAGCGGACACATTACGGTTTTGAACGGGATGATGGACACGCGCTGCTGCAGAAACGGTCTGACGATTTCAGTGCGGTTCTGACGTTTGAGGGCGATTATGAAACCCTGTATGACCAGGCCGGACTGATGGCACGGTCCGGGCCCACCGCATGGGTGAAATTTGGTGTTGAGCTGACCGATGGGGTCACCCATCTCAGTGTTGTCGTGACAGACGGGTTTTCAGACGGGTCGGCGCAACCCGTCAGGCTGGACGGGCCGGTGACGCTGCGCATGACCCGGTTGGGCAATGTGTTGCTGATGCAGCACCGGGTCAACGATGCCTGGCAAATGGCCCGCCTTGCCCCACTTCCCGATGCCGCCACAAGGGTCAGCGTTGGTCCCTATCTGTGCTCTCCGCAGCGCTCCGGTTTCCAGGCCCGCTTTCTTGACTGGTCACTGACTGACCCGCAGGTGAAAGAGCTCCATGAGTGACGTTTGTTTTGAATGGAGAATCGTGTCTTCGGTTCAAGTTTCACAAGCTGCTCTCAGCCCTGCAAAACCATGTTGACCAGTTTCGCGACTGTGTTGATGTTGCGGGCGGTTCCGGATTGTGCGGCGGGAACCTTTAGTTTTGAGCGCCCCATGCCTTCGTCGTAATGAATATAAAGCTCGCGATTTCCGAGGCGGATTTCCTCGGATTTCAGACCGGTTGCCTGATCCTGTGCGTCTTCGGTTGGCTTGTCGTTCAAAAACACCACCATTGTCTGATTGGCAGGCCTATCCGGAAAGGGATTGGAGTCCAGAATACGCTTCAGGTCAGGGCCGGTGCGTATGAAAACGGGAATGTGTTTGCCCGCATAATCCTGAAGCTGTTGTTCCAGCGCTGCCTTTGCCGAAGGTTCTGTCAGATCGGTTGAAAAGACGACATTGCCACTTGCGATATAGGTTCGAACATCCCTGAATCCGGCTTTCCTGCACAGATCTACCAGATCTCTCATTGGCAATTTTCCGGTGCCACCCACATTGACGGCCCGCAGAAGCGCTACCAGCCTGGCCATCAGCGCTTCAGTGCGGATTTCATGTTGGCTTCGGGAAAACAGGTGGCGGTGCGGCCTGTGGCTTCCTGCCAGCGGCCTATGGAGCGGCGGGTCTTGAAGCCGGCCAGGCCGTCTGCGCCGCCGACATCGTGGCCCATGCCTTCCAATGCACGCTGCATGGCTGCGACATCAGAGCGCAACAACCCGCCGACAGCGCCCCAGCGTGCTGTGAAATCGCCGACGCCATATTGGATGCGGTCGCCGACATGGCCGACAAAGAGCGCGTAAAGATCGCTCATATTATAGTCTTTCAGGACGAAAAAATTGGGTGTGGCGATGAAGGCCGGTCCGTTGGTTCCTGCTGGCAGCAGAAGATATCCCTCGGCCTGTCTTTCGTGTTCCGGAAAGGCGCGTCCAGACACCCGGCGGATGCCCATGGCTTCCCAGGCGGCGATGGGCCGTCCCTGATCAGGGCCTTCCAGCGTGCAGGAAACCGATTTTGGCAAAGTGACCTCAAACCCCCAGTCACGACCGCTCACCCAGCCATGCAAGGCAAGATAGGTTCCGATGGAGGCGATTGTGTCGGCCTCTGAATTCCAGATGTCAGCGCGGCCATCGCCATCGCCGTCGGCTGCATATTTCAGGAAACTGGTTGGCATGAATTGGGGTTGGCCAAGTGCGCCTGCCCAACTGCTTTTCATGCTGCGCTGAGGCGCGTGGCCCGCTTCAGCAATTTGCAGAGCTGCGATCAATTCGCGGGTGAAATAGGGGGCTCTGGTGCTCATGAAGGCTTTTGTGCCCAGCACCTGAAACACATCATGGGGAATCGCCGCCCGACCATAGCCGCTTTCGCGTCCCCAAATGGCCAGAATGATGCGTCCCGGTATGCCGGTCTGCCGTTCAACTGACGCCAATATGCTGGCGTGGCGCTTGGCCATCTGACGGCCAACCGAAGTTGCGCCATCAATACTGCCGCGCCTGAAATATTTTTCCGGCGCACTGAATTCGGCCTGACGTTGACGTTTGGGGATTTTCGGTTTTGTCCCGGGCGGCACAAGGTCGGGAAGGTCCCAGTTCAGGGTGATGCCGGAAAAAGCTGCATTGAAGGTGCGGCCTGACACACCGACGGATTGTGCTTGCGGAAAAATTGTCTGTTTCAGCCAGGTTTGGAATTGCCGTTCAATGGCCGCGCGGTCCTGCGCGACGGCTTGGCCTGAAAACAGGCCGAGTATCACCAGAACCAGGAACGGTCTGGTCACTTTGGTCCTTGTGTAATCAAAAAATGCTCTAATCACGATGATAAGGGTGTCCGGACAGGATTGTGATGGCCCGGTAGATCTGTTCTGCCAGCAGGCATCGTGCAATCTGGTGAGGGAAAGTCATCTTGCCAAGAGATATTTTTTTTGTGGCGGCATCAAGCAGGGCATCGCCGTGGCCATCTGCGCCACCAATGAAGAACCAGGCTTCGGTGGAGCCGCTGTCGCGTTCTTCGGCCAGAAGCTTGGTGAAGCTGCGGCTGGTATGGGCTGTGCCATGTTCATCCAGCACGAATTTGGCAGCACCCGGTGGTGCAGCGCCCAGGAGCATATCGGCTTCCTGGGCCTTGCGTTCGGCAGGTCGGGCAGCGCGCGATTCATTGAACTCGACAATGCGCAACGGCCCAAGGCCAAGCGCACGTCCAGCCTTGTCGGCGCGATCAGCATAGCGCGCGCACAAATCATGCTCGGCACCGCGTTTCATCCGCCCGATTGCGGCAATCGCCAGTTTCACTGGCTCAGGCGTTTGCCGGAGCCGGCGTCATATCTTCTTCCTGGGCACGCCAGATTTTCTCGATATTGTAAAACTCGCGCACTTCAGGGCGGAAGATATGGACGACAACATCGCCGGTATCCACAAGCACCCAGTCGCAAGCTGGCAAGCCTTCAACAGAAGCGCGGCCAAGACCGGCTGTCTTCACATCCCGCAAAAGATGATCGGCAATCGCACTGACGTGGCGATGGGAGCGTCCGGTGGTCACAACAATATGGTCGAACAGTGGAGATTTTCCGCTGATGTCAATTGGTAGTGTTTCTTCAGCCTTGGAATCTTCCAGGCTGGCGAGAACGATTTTAAGGGCTTCTTCCGAAGAAAACTCGGTTTCAGCCGCTGCCTCTGACATGGCATGTGCGGATCGCACATTCGCGCCCTTTTGTGGCGCAGTGTCGGAGGACGAAGCCTGCAATGGCATGGTCAGGGTTTTTATCCTTTCAGAATAAATGCGCCCGATGCCGAATAAGCCTTCTACATGTCAAACTGGCGTTTTTGCGTTGGCCCAAACGAACCAACCACATCAAAGCACAGGCTTTCATGGTAAAGAATTTTCCGATAACGGCCACAGGGTCAACGATCATGGAATCTCGTTTGAGAGTTCGTCTGAGTCAACGGCTACTTACCTTTGCGCAAGGCACAAGCCTAGCGCTTCCTTAAAATAGGCTCTGAAAGGGGATAGTTTCAAGACTCTTTTGCCAGAAAAGCCGGATTTGTGCGAAATATGGTTAGAAATCACCGGATTCAGCGTTAATGCCGCGCAGAAAACAACCATTTCTCTCCCCCGGTTCGGGTCTATATGGGAACCAGACGCGTGCGGACACTGCAATTGCACCACCCGGCCCGGCGATGAATTACAACTTTCTCCTGATTCAGGAGAGCGGGCTTGGCTTCAGGACGGGCCGCTTGCCCTTCGGTCTGGCTGGTTGTGCTGCCCGACTTCCCGATTGGGCGCTTGTGATTTGCCGCTTGGAGACGGAGGCCATCGGGCGCTCAAGCGAGATTTGCTCGGCAATCAGCGGCAAATCATGAAGGCCGGATTTTGCCGCTCTGGCGGTCAATTCAAACAGGGCGGCACTCGCCCGTTCCGTGGCCTTTTCCCAATTGCCGGACAGCAGATAATGACCGAGCAGGAGAGCTGCAAACAAATCTCCTGTGCCGTGCGGTGCATGGGGCATAGCCAAATGCTCGAACAGAATGGCTGATGTGTCGGGCATTGTCAGCAGATTGCCAATATGCCCTTTCATCAGTCCGGCAACGCTGGTGACAGTGATGCATTGCGGGATTGCATGTTCGGCCAGATCGGCCAGAGCTGGCGCCGTGATCACGGATTGGTTGGTTGCCCCTTCCAGCCAGCACAATTCAAATCTGTTGGGTGTTGCGATATCGCAGAGCGGCCAGAGTTTGTCGCGCATTGCGTTTGCGGTTTCCTCGGTGACATATAATTGGTCACCATCTCCCAGGACAGGGTCACACAGATATAGCAGGTCCGGATGTGCGGCTTTCAGATTTGATATGGCATCCGCGATGATATCTATCTGCTGCGCATCACCCATATAGCCGGTCAGCACTGCGGCGATCGGCTGTGTTTTGGCCAGTTCGGACAGATCATTCAGGCAGCCCTGCAGGTAGTCCGGGGACGTGTTTGTTCGAACCGACGGGTTGCGACCGGGATGACGGGGCAGATGAGCTGTTGGGATGAACCAGACCGGAAACCCCAGTCTTTCCAAGGCAAAACAGGCCAGCCGTCCACCCACAGAGCCATCGGACACCATGCTGGACAGAACTAGGATTGCGGGGCGGGCGGTTCCGGAGTTTGAAGGCTGCATGTTACGTGCATTTCGGTGTTGTTGAACCAAGTGGTCATCCATATCAGCCCGTGGCGCCGGTTAGTCAACTTTGCGTGGGCCGGATTTCCCGGCTGGTTTAAATCAGGTTTTCTTCTTCCAACGGCTGGTTTTCGACAATACGTTCAAAGCCGAGGCGCGACAGATCGAGGGTCTGGTAGGCACCATGGAGAATCAATTCGGCAACAGCGCGACCGGCTGCGGGCGCCTGTTGCAGGCCAATGCCGGAAAAGCCGTTGGCGAAGTAGAAATTTGCAAGACGGGTGTGTGGCCCCAGAACGGCAATCTGGTCAAAACTGTTATAGTCATAATGACCGGCCCATGACCGCACGATCTTGAATTCCTTCACGTCCGGCAGCCGGGCTTCCAGCGTCGGCCTGATGATGGATTCGAACAATTCCCGATCGGGCTCAAAGTCGGAAAGGTCGCACCGCCTGTCCTCGACTTTTCCGGCGGTTTTGGCGGGTGTGACACCGCAAATATGGAACGGCCCTTCCGGTCTCAGGAACACGCCGCTCGGATCCACCAGCACCGGCATTTCAGCCGGCGCGGATTTGCCGTGAACGACAAAGATACTGCGTTTTCTTGGTTCGATTGGCAGACGGATTCGGGCCATCCGTGTGAGATTTCCGGCGTTGGGACCTGTTGCATTGACAAGGTGTCCGCATTTCAGGCGGCGTCCATTATCCAGCATGATCGAGCGGATTTCAGTATCGGCGTGGTCGATTTCGGTCACGGATCCCTTGATCAAGGTCACCTCCCAGTCACGAACCGCACTGCGCAAGGCGCTGTGCAGCCGATGGGAATCGAACCAGCCTTCATTGGACAGACCGAGCGCGCCACCTGCCAGCCCGTCAGTATTGAGCCAGGGAAAGTGTTGTTGCAGCAAAGATGGCGTCAGCGGCGCAATGTCGGCCTTGTGCCTGCGCTGTCGTTCGACATTGGCGTGAAGCGCGTCGAGGCCTTCCTCTTCAGCCAGAAACAAGTAGCCATGCTCCTGAAAATCCAGATCGACGTTTTGGTCCTTGGCGAATTCCTTGAGGAATTTTGCGCCATAGAGCGCCATCTGGATGTTTTCTTTCAAGGAAAATTGCTGCCAGATTCCACCGACAGCATGGGCTGTTGAGGAGTGGCTGAAACTGGGGTCGCGCTCGACAATGGCAATGGAGCCGGCAAAGTCAATGCCCCGCAAATGCCAGGCGGTTGAAACGCCGACAATGCCGCTTCCAATAATTATGACATCATATGTATTTTGCACGGGGAACCGCTGGTTTCTGAGCCGGGTTTTCAGTCGGTATCCCAACCTAACAGGTTCATGGATCGAATGCCATGAAAAGACTGCTGACAGAGCAGGGATTGTGGGCAATAACAAGGAACGCAATTATCTGGAAGTGTCATGAATAAACACGCCGCCTTTCGCAGTATTCTGTATGTTCCGTCGGACAATCACCGTGCCGTCAGGAAAGTGATGGACAGTCCCGATATGCTGGGCGCTGATTGTGTGATCTTCGATCTGGAAGATTCGATTACCACCGCAGGAAAGGCCGATGCCAGAGAAGCACTGCGCGCTGCGCTGGCCGGGAAACGGCCAAACGGGCGTGTTCTGGTGCGAATCAATGCGCTTGGCACGGATTGGGGCACTGAGGATTTTCTGGCTGTTCTGGCCATGGTGCCGGATGGCATCGTGCTTCCCAAGGTTGACAGCGCAAGCGACATTAAAACAGCCCTGAGTGCCTTTGAAGCCAGCGACGCGCCAGAATCCATTCGCCTGTGGGCCATGATTGAAAGCCCACTGGCATTGATGAACATTGCCGAGATTGCTGCCATGGCTGTGGCGGAGGATTCGCGGTTTGAAGCCCTGATGTTGGGAACCAATGATCTGGCGCTTCTCACCGGTACGCCCTTGCTGCCGGGTCGGGCAGCCTATCTGCCCTGGATCATGCAGTGTCTTGCAGCTGCCCGTGCCTATGGTCTGGCTTTGGTGGATGGGGTTTATACGGATCTGAAGGACATGAGCGGTTTTCAGGCCGAATGCGAACAAGGTGCCGCACTTGGCCTTGATGGCAAGAGCCTTATTCATCCCGGCCAGATTGCGGCCTGTACCGCGGCCTATACGCCTGCAGAGGCAGAGGTGCTGGAGGCCAAGGCCATCTGTGCAGCCTTTGCCGATCCGGATAATGTCGGCAAGGCCGTGTTGACTGTGAACCATAAAATGGTTGAATTCTTGCATCTCAAAGCTGCGCGGCGTGTGCTGGCAACGGCCGGTCTTGCAGATGATACCCAATAGGCGGACGACACTATGAAACTTTATCGATTTCTGACAGGGCCGGATGATTCGTCCTTTTGCAAGCGCGTTTCCAAGGCTCTGAGTGGCGGCTGGCATTTGCATGGCAGTCCGACACTGACCCACAATCCTGAAACCGGGGCGATGATGTGCGGACAGGCCGTCTGGAAAGAGGTCGAAGGCACATATTCAGATGATGTAACCCTGTCAGAGCATTAGGAGTTTCGGTGTGGCAGTAATCTGGCGAACGGGCCTGCTCTACAGCTTCCTTGCTGTTGCCGGATTGTTGCTCGGTTCCGGCCCGCTTGCAGCTATTGCCAAACAGTCCCATCCGAGCTGCACCGGCACCAGTATTGTCAGCCAGCTGGAAGCGAGATATCCCGATATCCGCGCCAAGCTTGAGCGCGCAGCGCGTACGATTCCCAACGGGGAAGGCTTGTTGTGGCGTGTGACGACACCAGATGGCGCGGTTTCCCATCTGTTCGGGACCATTCATCTGTCTGAGTTGAGTGTGCCGGAGATTTCACCGACCGTTATGGATCTGGTTCTGCAATCAAAGCTTGTGGTCACCGAAATTCCGGACATTGCCAATGAAACAATCGTTGCGGAGCAATCCGTGCTGCAGATGGGAGGCCTGTTTTTGGGGAATGGCAAAACCCTGAAGGATTTCATGAGTCCACCGGCCTATGCCAAGCTGGTCGAATTGATGGAGCAAATGAAGTTGCCGCCCTTTGCCCTGATCGGCTTTCGTCCATTTGTCATTACTTCACTGATTTCCATACCATCCTGTGAATTACCAGGCATGCTGGCGAGTACCAGTGGCATGAATAATTCGGTTGATGTGCGGATCGCCAGTGCGGCCGAAGCTGCCGGTATTGCCACCACCGGACTTGAAAGCTTTGCCGAGCAAATGCAGGCGATTACCAGCATCCCGTTGACCGATGGTGTGGCAATGCTGGAGAAACTGGTGTTGCATGATGACCAGATCGAGGATTTTGCCGCCACGCTGGTTGCGCTTTACCACGCTGAACGGATGGATCTGATGCTGGCGCTGGAAAAAATCGAAATGCCATTCGCTCCGCTGGCCGAGATGCCCGACAGTTTTGTGAAAAGCATGATTGTCGATCGCAATCAGCGCATGGCCCGGCGCTCTGTGCCGTTTGTGACCGAGGGTGGGGCTTTCATAGCGGTGGGAGCGCTGCATTTACCGGGCGAAGAGGGACTGGTTGCCCTGTTGCGTAAATCTGGCTTTGAGGTGGAACGCGTTCCGCTTCAATAGGTCTTTCCGGGTCAAAAAGTGCTCATGGGTCAAAAGGTTACTTTGACGTGGCTGCGGAAGTTTTCTAAGAACAGGTCACTTGATGGCAAAATCAAGTCAAATTCCAGGCGGATCCCTTCCAAAAACATGTCCGTCAATTGGCTTTGCTGCAGATAAAGGCGCATTTCATGTCTGAGACGACACCCAACTCCAATCCGCGCATTGGCGCTGACAGACCGCTTTCACCACACTTGCAGGTTTACCGGCCGCTGTTCACGATGATGATGTCCATTGTCCATCGAATCACCGGCGTTGGCCTGTATTTTGGTATGTTCTTGCTGGCTTGGTGGTTGTTTGCAGCCGCAAGCGGGCCGGATTATTTCAACTGGGTCCAGGGTGCCTTCGGGTCGTGGTTCGGACAGGTGATCCTGTTTGGCTTCACCTGGGCCTTGCTGCATCACATGCTGGGTGGCCTGCGCCATTTTGTCTGGGATACAGGGCGCGGCTTCGGGCAAGTGGCACGTGAGACGATGGCAAAAGCCACGCTCGCCGGATCGGTGATTCTGACAGTTGTTGTCTGGATCATCGGGTACATGGTGCGATAGGAGCAGATGAACATGTCAATGCGTACACCTTTGAAAACCATTCGCTATTTGGGATCAGCCAAGGACGGCACCTCGCATTTCTGGCAACAAAGGCTGACGGCCGTTGCCAATGTACCGCTGGTTATCGGCTTTGTGATTCTCGTGATCATGCTGTCCGGGGCGACCCACGCAGAATTCGTTGCAACGGCAGGTTCTCCGCTCGGGGCGGTTTTCCTGATTGCAGCGGTCTTGTCGGTCACCTGGCATATGCGTTTGGGTATGCAGGTCGTGATTGAAGATTATATTCACTCAGAGGGCCTGAAAATTGTGCTGATACTCGGAAACACATTCTTCACAGCGGCTATTGCGCTGGTGTCGGTGTTTTCCATTCTGAAATTGAGCTTTGGAGGTTAGTCGGTGGTAACTGCTGCAAATGGTAAGGCCTATGACATTACCGAACACACATTCGATGTCGTTGTTGTTGGCGCTGGCGGATCTGGTCTGCGCGCCACATTGGGAATGGCGGAGCAGGGTCTGCGCACAGCCTGCATAACGAAAGTCTTTCCGACACGTTCCCACACGGTTGCAGCGCAAGGCGGCATTGCCGCAAGTCTCAGCAATATGGGGCCTGATTCCTGGCAGTGGCACATGTATGACACGGTCAAGGGGTCGGACTGGCTCGGCGATCATGACGCCATTGAATATATGGTGCGTGAAGCTCCCAAGGCGGTTTATGAGCTGGAACATTACGGTGTGCCATTCTCGCGAACTGAAAAAGGCGAAATCTACCAACGGCCGTTTGGCGGTCACACGACAGAATATGGTGAAGGCCCACCCGTGCAGCGGACTTGTGCTGCGGCCGACCGGACCGGTCATGCCATCCTGCACACGCTGTATGGCCAGTCACTGAAGCACAATGCCGAGTTCTTCATCGAATATCTGGCGATTGATCTGATCATGTCGGAAGAGGGCACTTGTCAGGGTATTCTGGCCTGGAAGCTTGATGACGGCACACTGCACGCCTTCAAATCCAAAATGGTGGTGTTGGCGACCGGCGGTTATGGCCGGGCCTATTTCTCTGCCACATCAGCCCACACCTGCACCGGCGATGGCAATGCCATGGTGGCGCGTGCGGGACTGCCATTGCAGGATATGGAGTTTGTTCAGTTCCATCCCACCGGAATTTACGGAGCCGGATGTCTGATCACCGAGGGCGCGCGCGGTGAAGGCGGCTATCTGACCAATTCGGAAGGCGAGCGCTTCATGGAGCGCTATGCACCGACCTACAAGGATCTGGCTTCACGCGATGTTGTATCGCGTTGCATGACCATCGAAATCCGCGAAGGACGCGGCGTTGGCAACGACAAGGATCATATCCATCTGCATCTTGATCACCTGCCGCCGGCAACTTTGGCAGAACGTCTGCCAGGTATCTCCGAATCGGCACGGATTTTCGCAGGTGTTGATCTGACCAAGGAACCGATTCCGGTTCTGCCGACCGTGCATTACAATATGGGCGGCATTCCGACCAATTACTGGGGCGAAGTGATGACCCTGAAGGACGGCAATCCGGACACCAAGGTGCCGGGTCTGATGGCCGTCGGGGAAGCGGCCTGTGCATCTGTGCATGGTGCAAACCGGTTGGGGTCTAACTCTCTGATTGATCTGGTGGTGTTCGGACGGGCAGCCTCTATTCGGGCTGGCGAAATTGTTGATCCGAAATCCAGTAATGAAAGCCTCAATCAGGCATCACTCGACAAGGCTGTGGCGCGGTTTGATAAATTGCGCAATGCCAATGGCAGCACCCGAACCGCTGATCTGCGCCTGAAAATGCAGAAAGCGATGCAGGAAGATGCTGCTGTGTTCCGCACCGGGGATACCCTGAAGAGTGGCTGTCACCGTATCTCGGAAATCTGGGATGCGCGGGCTGACCTACAGGTCACTGACCGGTCGATGATCTGGAACACGGATCTCGTCGAAACCATCGAGTATGAAAACCTGATGGTGAATGCCATCACGACGGTCTATTCCGCCGAAGCGCGGACTGAAAGCCGGGGGGCTCATGCCCGCGAAGATTGCCCGGATCGTGATGATGTGAACTGGCGCAAGCATTCGCTGTCATGGGTTTCCGAAGATGGCAAGGTAACACTGGATTCACGCCCGGTGCATGCTGACCCGCTGACCGATGAAATACCGCTCGAGAAGATTGCGCCGAAAGCGCGTGTTTATTAATTCCGTTTCTGCTGAGAGAGCCTTTGAATTATGGTTCAACTGACACTGCCTAAAAATTCACAGATGAAGCAGGGTAAGACCTGGGACAAACCAACTGGCAGCAATCTGCGCGAATTCCGCATTTATCGCTGGAACCCGGATGGGGACGGAAATCCGCAGGTTGATACCTATCATGTGGATATGGATGATTGCGGCCCCATGGTTCTGGATGCGCTGATCTGGATCAAGAGTAATATTGATCCGACCCTGACATTCCGGCGCTCTTGCCGCGAAGGCATCTGCGGGTCCTGCGCGATGAATATTGATGGCACGAACACGCTGGCCTGCACCAAGGGCATGGAAGAGATTGACGGGGATGTGAAAATCTATCCTCTGCCGCATCTGCCTGTGGTCAAGGATCTGGTTCCGGATCTGACGAATTTTTATGCGCAGCACCGCTCCATTGAGCCATGGCTCAAGACCACGACTCCAAGCCCGGAAAAGGAATGGAAGCAGAGCGAAGCCGACCGCGAAAAGCTGGACGGGCTGTATGAGTGTATCCTGTGCGCCTGCTGTTCAACATCCTGCCCGAGTTACTGGTGGAACGGGGATCGTTATCTTGGACCTGCGGTTTTGCTGCAATCCTATCGCTGGCTGATAGACAGTCGCGATGAGGCGACTGGCGAGCGGCTTGACGATCTGGAAGATCCGTTCCGGCTGTATCGGTGCCACACGATCATGAATTGTGCGCAGGCCTGTCCGAAGGGTCTCAACCCGGCCAAGGCGATTGCAGAAATCAAGAAAATGATGGTTGAGCGACGCGTCTAGCTATTAGGACCTGCTATGGTTAGGCTATCTGTTCTCGGTCCCATGTCTCCCAGAAATGCCCTGACCTGGAGCTGGCTGCTGGTGTGGACCCTTGTGGCCTTCATCTGGGGCCTTGCCGAGGCGCTGTGGTTCTTCATCATGGTGGATGTGCTGATCAGCCTTGCTGTCATGCGCTTTGGCGTGGTGAAGGCGATGGTACCTGCCTTTGCCGCCCTGGTGGGCACGATTCTGGGTGGCATCGTGCTGTATAAATTATCGCAGGTGAATCCGGAATTTGTACGGTCGTTCATTCTGACGGTTCCGGGAATTACCGAAGAACTGCTGCGCGATGCCTCGACCGATATGGCGGCCGAGCCGATGGGCGCGCTGCTGTTTGGCGGCTTTACCGGTGTTCCGTTCAAGATTTTTTCTGCAACCGCCTTTGAAGCCGGTATCGCACCGCTGCTGGCATTTCTGGAACCGGCAACCATAGCCCGCTTTTCAAGAATTCTTGTGGTGCTGGCCCTGTCCGGTCTGTTTCGTCGCCTGTTGTATACCCGGTTGCGGCGTGTCGGCCTGATGCGGCTGACCCTGTTCATCTGGGTCCTGTTCTACGCCTGGTTTGGCTATGTGTTCTGGAATATTGTTTAGCGGAATATCCTCTGACAACGGTTCTGTTGATTCATGTTGAAGGTCTGGGGCTTCCCTCTCTTAGAGTCTGCCTGACCGCCAAATGTGTTTCCAGGCCAAAGCTGTTATCACCGCCCAAACCGCTATGCGCAGGATCATGGCACCAACGGTACGCATCTCGTAGGCGCCGCCTTGCATGATGTGGATACCGAAGGCGATGAAAACCAGGAGGGTCGACACCGCTATGCCGAGGGAAATCCAGACCGCTGGCCGATGCCGCAGAAACACCCCGATTCCAGCTATGATATAGGCAAATCCGGCGAGGAAATTGAACCAGAGAACGAAGGGCACTGCATCGCCCACCGCCGCACCGGCCTCGATGCCGCCAAACAGAGCGCGACCGCCTGACAGAACCGTCAGCGCGCCAAACGCGATTGCCACAGCGGCTGCGGCCTTCAGGGCGCGGTTTCCAGAGTTTGTCTGTGTCATTTTACATCTCCTTCATCATGTTCCAGTCGTCCGTCTCGCAGATGGAACAGCTTGTCGAACCGGTCATAGATCTTTTCGTCATGGGTCACCGCGATGATGCAAGCATCCTGTTCGGCGGCGAGCCTGCGCAGTAAATCCATCACGATCCCGGCCCGCTTGCTGTCGAGCGCAGCGGTGGGTTCATCAGCCAGAATGATGCGCGGGCTGTTGGCCAGCGCGCGCGCAATGGCAACGCGTTGTGCTTCCCCGCCTGACAGAAGTGCAGGCATAGCGTCCTTGCGGTGCCCGACCTCCAGATAATCCAGCAATTCGATGGCACGCCGCTGCGCTTCACTTGAGGATTTTCCAGCCATTTTCAGAACCAGTGCCACGTTATCCTTGGCGTCGAGGAATGGCAGCAGGTTGTGGAATTGAAAGATAAACCCGATCTTGTCGAGTCTGAGCTTGCGCAGATCGCCACGCAGCCAGCGGTTGTCGTAGACCAGTTCATCATCCAGCGTAACCTTGCCGGCGCTTGGGTCGATGATGCAGCCGATAATGTTCAGAAGTGTCGTCTTGCCTGATCCGGACGGACCGAGCAGTGCCACCACTTCACCTGCGTGAACGACCAGATCGACATTCTTCAGGGCGTCGACGCGGGCATCACCTTCGCCAAAATGCTTTGAGACGCCTCTCACATCAACAATCACACGGCGTTGGTCCTCAACCATAGCGTTACCCTCCAATCGCCGTTGCCGGGTCAACCTTGAGCGCAGCGCGTACCCCAAGACCACTGGCGACGATGCAGACGACCAGAATAATCCCGGCCAAAGCTGCCGCGTTAACAGGTTCCAGTACCACACGGCGCGGGAAATAATCCTTGATCAGCAGGATGAGGATGAGGCCAAAACTCCATCCGACTGCACCAAGCGCTACCGATTGCTGCACGATCAGCCCGATGATGGTGCGGTCGGGCGCGCCAATCAGCTTGAGCGTGGCAATCTGTTTCAGCTTTTCCATCGTCATCGTGTAGATGATCAGCGCAATCACGACCGCTGATACAGTCAAAAGAATTCCCAGAAACAGGCCGATCTGTCGCTTGGCACGATCCACCACGGACAACAGTAGAATGGATTCCTGCTCCGCCTGTGTCAGCGCAGCAAGATGCTTCCACTGCCGTACCGTCTGAGCCACGGCTTGCGGGTCAGCGTTCAGCTCAAGTCTTGCGATTACGGCTGAAACATTGTTCTCGCTTCCGAGCAATCCGGCGCTACGAGCTGCCTGAATGCGTTGTGCTGGAGGGGCCAATTGCGTTTGTAGCACCTGCGCGTCGCGTAGCGTGATAAATACTGCGGGGTCCCCGCCAGAGTTCATCGTGTCTTCGACCAATCCCACTACGTGAAACGGATTGCGCCCAAGCCGGATCACGTCGCCGATGGACAGGCCGGAATTGGTGTCTGCCACGATCTCGAAATGAGATTGCTCGATCCCACGCCCTTCCACTATGATTTCGGGCCCGCCAGGATGCCCCGGCTCGTATCCGATGAGGTAAAGGCGTAAGGTATCGCCCTGGAAGGGCGCCTCGATAGTTTGGTAAGTAATGCTGCCTGCCTCGGTCACGCCGTGCAGCCGTGCCACCGCATCGCGCGTCCCGCCCGGGATTTTCGAGGCTTCGGCAAAGGGGCCTTGCGTACCGGATTCGACAACCCAGAGATCGACCTGTGGCGCCTTTACGATGTTCAGCGCATCGGCAACCAATCCGTTATAAATGCCAATCATCGCCAGCACGACTGCCATCAGGAGACTGAGGCCCAGGCAAGTCAGCAAAAAACGAAACAGGTTGTGGCGCACGTCACGGTAAGCAAGGTTCATGGTGCGCCCCTCTCGGAGATCCGAACCATACGGCCCTCGGCTAGCCCCTTGACTGGCGTTTCGATGACGCGCGCGTCATCGGGCAGACCACTGACCAGCTCCACTCGCGCATCCTCGGTCCGATACCCAAACGTCGCCACCACTTGATGCGCGCGCCCGTCTTGCGCCACCCATATGCGTCCTGTGTGGCCGTCGAAGCTGGTTATTGCAGTTTCTGGCACGAGCAGTGCTTCGCTCAATTCTGCGACTGTGATCCGCACTTCCGCCTGTTCGCCGAGAAAGACCTGCGCAGGACACTGGTCGCAGACGATCCAGACCCGGCGTTCCTCGTTGACCCGGTCGCTCTCGATGCCGATCCGCGCAATCTTTCCGGTAAATACCTCATGCGGCAGCGATCGCAGGCGCACTTCGGCGCTCTGGCCAAGTTCCAGCGCACCTGCACGCTCCTCGTCGACATAGGCCAACGTCCAGATGGTTGTCGGATCCATCAGAGTAAAGATGCGTGCTCCAGCCTGAACCACAGTGCCTATTTCGACATGACGCTCGACGACCACCGCATCGAAGGGCGCGCGCAATTCGTGATGCTCGAGCAGCACAATTTCGTATTGCAGGGCCGCCTCGGCATCTGCCAGCATCGAACGTGCCACATTGATTTCGCTTTCCGCGACGGTTAAATCGGCAGCGGCTACAGCGACATCGCGTTGCGCTTCTTCGGCAGCTTGAGCCGAGATGGCTTTGCGTTCCACAAGCTCCTGCTGGCGCGTATTCGTCGCCTCACGCTGCGCCAGAATGGCGCGGGCGCGGACTACACTCGCCTCGATTTTGCCAAGTGTGGCCGCTGCGGCCGAAACCCCGGCTTCTGCTCGAGCGACCTTTGCCTTTTGCTCTGCCGGGTGGAGACTTGCCAGAACCTGTCCAGCTTCAACCAGATCTCCGCTATCGACTTCAAGCTGTGTGAGTGCTGCGCCGGCTTCGAAACCCACATCAGCAATAATCCGGGCCTCGATCGTGCCCAGACCGTAAATCCGCACCGGGACATCCGTCTCGACGTATACTGTTGAAACGCCAATTGGGCGCTCTGTCAGAAAAAACCATGCGAAGACGGCAACGGCCAGGGTAATCACAATGCCAATCATAATGCGGCGTGTCATAGTAAAGGTTCCCTTTGTGCGATGCTGAATAGCCGTAACTGAACCTCAAGCAGGCGGCGTCCTTCGGGTGCCAAGGCGAAACCACGCTGCCCCAGAGTCCAGCGGATCGCCAAGCCCTGAACCAGCGAGACCAGCAAAAGAGCCACGTCTTTGGTCGGCAGCTCGGAGTGGAAGACGCCAGCCCTCTGACCCTTGGTCAGTTCGCTGGCCAAAAGCGCGACCAGCTCGCTCATCAAGGTGAGAACAGACTTGCGCAGATCGTCGTTCTCTACCTGTAGCTCTCGCGAAAACAGGATGGACGGGATGGCTGGCATGCGTTCTATCTGGTGCAATTGTGCCATGATCAGTGCTTCGATCCGGGTTTCTGGATCATCGGACGTTTTCAGCGCGTTGGCCCATGCGGCCTTGAGGTGATCAGCGATCATAGCAGCCACTGCCAGCCATAATTCCTGTTTCGTCGCAAAGTGCCGAAAAATGGCAGGCTGGGTCAATCCAACTGCATCGGCGACGGCTTTTGTGGTCAAGCGATCCGGGCCCAACTCATCTGCAAGTCGCAGCGTGGCGGTCACAATCTCTGTCTTGCGTTCACTGGCGGGTTTGCGTTCAAGCATTGTACATCTTTTAGTTAGTGATCGATCACTAACTAAGTAGAGCCAGTTGGTCCTTGCGTCAAGCGCACCTGTAAATGATTGCGGTACAAGCACTGTCAGCAAGACGGCTTTAGCTCTTCTTTCAGAGCCAATGCTGCAGTCGTCCTCGAACTCAAGCGTTCGCGTTGCTTTCAAACACAGCATTTCTATTCTGTGCCAGTGCGGTCACTGTGTGGGACTGTAATTCTGTCGTCAGCTCGTTTGCGTCACCGACCAGGCTTTCATGCGAGATTGGTTTGCCGACGCTGAGACCGAACCCGGTGCCGGATTTGTTGAGCAATTCATAGAAAACCGTCATGTCGCGCAATTCGCTGGAAATGCGGCTGAACAGATAGAACAGGCCTGAATTCCGGCTGCGGACATGGACAGGCACAATTGGCACCTTGTAGCGCCGGGCCAGCGTCACCAGCGTCGCCTGCCACGGTCGTTCGTTCAGCTGATCATCATCCCAATAGGCAATGCGCCCTGAGGGAAACAGCACCACGGCCTTGCCATCATCGAAGGCTTCTGCGGTGCGAACCAGTGTTTCTTTCGTTTTTTCACGGCTTTTGTGATCCTCGCGCCATTCGACAGGGATCAGCACCTCGTCAAACCGGCGGGCCACACGCACCGCATCACGATTGGTGAAAATGGCGATGTCCGGCCGCCGTGCCTTGACCAGATCATAGACGGCAACCCCATCGGCGATGCCGGTGGGGTGATTGGCGGCGAGAATAAAGGGCCCCTGTTGGGGAATGCGGTCAAGGCCGGTGATATCCAGCTGAAGATTGAGCATGCTCGATACGAAGGACATGGCCTCGGGACCAGACATATCGGCTACAATATCCGACATGGTCACAGCGCGCTTGTGGCCCAGAAGCTTATAAAGCATGGGGCGGATTATGGGCCAGGACCAGTGTGATGCCAGTCCGATTGCACGCTCGGCAATCAACACATCAACAATATGGGCGTGGTTTTTGACCGCGACGCGGGAACGGGCCTGTCGAGCTTCGGACACAAGCTCCTTCAAGCTGGTATGTGCGTAAAGAGCCATACTGACCCCCGGTTTCTTAATGCGGTTCAAAAGCGCTGAACGATCATTGCCCTGCGCCGCCTTTCGATTGAGTCCAGACTCTGGAGTCAGCCATGGGCATCATACCAAAGGATGCGTTTATACCAACTAACAAAGTTTTATGACAATCGTTAGACGTCTTCAAGCGTGAATTGGGTTGGCCTTATTGTTGAAAAACCGCTCTTTGAAATGAAGTTGTGCCACAATTCCAACACGTGCCACACTTAAGGCACAGCCGATGTTTTGAATGGGGCATTGATTTTTTTAATCATGGCGTCAATAAAATATTCAGTATATCTGGTCAAAAACAGGGCCATGAGGCGATTGCGCTGATGAGTTGTATGAGTTGAGTTACAGGGGAAATAAAATGTCCGGACAGAAATTTGAAGCGGGTCTCGCCAAACATGGCGCTTGTGCCGCTATTGCCGGAACTGAGTGTGGTGCGCCCACACGGCAAAAATCCGTAGCTTCGCGCAGCGCCATCGCCCTGTTGGCGGCCTCCTTTCTGCTTGGCGCCTGCCAGACACGTTTGCCCAATCCGTTTTCCGGGTCGCCCAGGCAGCCGGTTCAGTCTGGCGATCTTCCGCCGCTGTCTGGTGCGAATGGCATGCAGGCCGGACAGCCCTTTGATCCCAATGCGCCAGCACCAGCTCTGACACAATCCGGCCAGCCGGTGGGCGCTCAGCCATTTGATCCAGCCGCCGCTGCCAATACAGCACCGGCACCGATGACTGCGCCTCAGCCAAATACGCAAGTTGCACAGGCTCCGGCTGCAGCGCCGCAGCCTTCTGTGTCAGCGATTCAGCTCAGCCGCGCCGATATGCTGGGTGCCTGGCAGCTGGCTTCGACGGCCGATACCTGCCAGTTGTTCATGACCCTCACCACCTGGACCGGTGGCTACCGGGCCACGACCAAAGGCTGTAACTCCGTGGAACTTGCCAATGTCACGGCATGGGATCTGCAGGACAATCGGGTGGTTCTTGTCGGTGCCACCGGGTCGCAGGTTGCAAGTCTGACGCCATCTGGCGGCAATCGTTTCTCTGGCGCGACCAAGAGCGGCGCTCCCGTAACTGTTAGCCGCTAAGGTTCTCACCAGCATCCGGTCCCCCTCCTATGCCGCAATCCATGCAAACGCGTTATCAACGCCTTGTTGACGACGGTACGATTGAACGTGACCCTGCACAGATTGCTCTCATTGAGAAGTTTTTCGCGCTGACAGAAGCGCTGAAGCAATACGAGCTTGCGTCCAAGAAGAGTTCGCTTGGTTGGCTGTTTGCAAAATCAGCGCCTAAAACCGCGCCGAAGGGCATCTACATCTGGGGTGGAGTCGGGCGCGGCAAAACGATGCTGATGGATCTGTTCTTCGAAGAATCTCCGATCCGACAGAAAAAGCGATTTCATTTTCATGCCTTCATGGCTGACGTGCATGAACGCATCCATGCGCAACGGGCCTTGATAAAGCAGTCCAGGACCAAGAATGGCGACCCGATCGTGCCGGTTGGCGATGCTTTGTCGCAGGATATGAAGCTTCTGTGTTTTGATGAATTCTATGTGGTGGATATTGCCGATGCGATGATCCTGGGTCGGCTGTTCGAGCGGTTTTTTGAAAATGGCGTGACACTGGTGGCCACCTCGAATGTGAATCCGGACCAGCTTTATCCTGACGGTTTGAACCGGCAATTGTTCCTGCCCTTCATCAGCTTGCTGAAAAGCAAGGTTGATGTGGTTGAGCTGGTGGCGCGGACGGATTTCCGTCTGGAAAAACTGAGCCAGGCGACGACGTATTTTGCGCCATTGGACAAGGCGGCCCGGGCTGGTCTGGATCAAGCATGGCTGGATCTGACAGGCAGCGATGCACCGGGCACTTCGGCCGAGATCGATATGAAAGGTCGCAAGATCATCATACCGTCCACGGCGCAGGGCGTGGCGCGGGCTTCTTTTGCCGATTTGTGCAACAAGCCGCTGGGCGCCGCAGATTATCTGGCCATTGCGCAGCTTTATCACAGTTTCATTGTGGAAGAGATTCCGCTTTTGACGCAGGGATCGGCCAATGCGGCCCGGCGTTTCATCAATTTTATCGATGCGCTTTACATGTATCGGGTCAAGCTGATCGCCTCGGCTGCCGACACGCCGGATCGGCTCTATAGTGCAAAATCGGGGAATGAACTGTTTGCATTTGACCGAACCGCGTCACGTCTGATCGAGATGCAGTCAACCGAATATTTGGCCCAGCCACATGGAATGGTGGTGGATAAGGTGGTCACTTGAGTGGTCAAAACTTGACGTATAGGGAAGCTGAACAAAGGATTTACCTGATTTCCATGATCGTGCGCTCAAACGCAGAAAAGGGCAGGTTTTCGCCGTTAGTTGACTTGTTCTTTGGCGGAAGTTGCGTTAGGCAAGGCGCGAAAACAAAAGCTAACTAACTGATCGCGCAAGCGTTTATCTCTATCTTACGTAAAGGGAAGCATCAAATGGCACGCAATAAAATCGCACTTATCGGCTCCGGGCAAATCGGCGGAACATTGGCGCATCTCATTGGGTTGAAAGAACTCGGTGATGTGGTGATGTTCGATATTGCTCAAGGCACGCCTGAGGGTAAGGCTCTGGATATTGCCGAATCCTCCCCTGTGGATGGATTTGATTCGCGTCTTTCGGGAACCCAGTCCTATGCCGATATTGCCGGCTCGGATGTGGTGATTGTGACTGCAGGCGTGCCGCGCAAGCCTGGCATGAGCCGTGACGATCTGCTGGAAATCAATTTGAAGGTCATGGAACAGGTCGGTGCCGGCATCAAGAAATATGCACCCGACGCCTTTGTGATCTGCATCACAAACCCGCTGGATGCGATGGTCTGGGCGCTGCAGAAATTCTCCGGTCTTCCCAAGAACAAGGTTGTTGGCATGGCCGGCGTGCTGGATTCCTCGCGCTTCCGCTATTTCATTGCCGAGGCACTGAATGTGTCTGTTGAAGATGTGACCGCATTCGTTCTGGGCGGCCATGGCGATACCATGGTGCCGTTGACACGTTACACCACAGTTGCCGGTATCCCGCTTCCTGATCTGGTCAAGATGGGCTGGATGGACAAGAAACAATTGAACGAGATTGTTCAGCGTACGCGCGATGGCGGTGCGGAGATCGTGGCACTGTTGAAAACCGGCTCTGCGTTTTATGCTCCCGCAGCTTCCGCCATTTCGATGGCGGAAAGCTATCTGAAAGACAAGAAGCGTGTTCTGCCGTGTGCGGGTGCGCTCAATGGCGAGTATGGTGTCAAGAACATGTATGTCGGCATTCCCGCTGTTATCGGTGCGGGCGGCATCGAGCGTATTGTTGAAATCGACCTCAACAAATCCGAACAGGCCGAGTTCGACAAATCTGTCGCATCGGTCAAAGGGCTTGTTGAAGCCTGTAAGAAAATTGCACCCGCTCTCAAATAGACTTTGGCTCTGAGCACAATCAAGGAAGAGTGATCCATGAATATCCATGAATATCAGGCCAAGGCGCTGCTGAAGGAATATGGTGCGCCGGTTGCCGATGGCGTGCCGATTTTTTCCGCTGATGAAGCAGAAGCTGCCGCACAGAAACTGGGTGGCCCGCTCTGGGTAGTCAAATCCCAGATCCATGCGGGGGGACGCGGCAAGGGCAAGTTCAAGGAACTTGGGCCGGATGCCAAGGGTGGTGTGAGGCTGTCATTCTCACTGGAAGATGTAGTGACGAACGCACGCGAAATGCTCGGCAACACGCTGGTCACGAAACAGACCGGCCGGGCTGGAAAGCAGGTCAATCGGCTTTACATCGAAGATGGTGCCGATATCGAGCGCGAATTGTACCTCTCGCTTCTGGTCAATCGCGAAACCGGGAAGATTTCTTTCGTTGCCTCAACTGAAGGCGGCATGGATATCGAAGCTGTGGCAGAAGAAACGCCAGAGAAAATTCACACGATTGATGTCGATTTTTCGGACGGCGTGACATTGGCAATTGCCAATAAGGTTTGTGACGCGCTGGAACTGGACGATGTGGCCCGTAAAGAAGGCCAATCCCTGTTTCCGCTGCTCTACAAGGCCTATGTCGAAAAGGATATGAGCCTGCTGGAGATCAATCCGCTGATCGTCATGAAAGATGGCCGGTTGCGGGTGCTGGATGCAAAAATGTCGTTCGATGGCAACGCGCTGTTCCGTCATGATGACGTGATGACGCTTCGCGATACGTCCGAGGAAGACGCAAAAGAAATCGAAGCTTCCAAATATGATCTGGCCTATGTGGCGCTGGATGGCGACATCGGCTGCATGGTCAATGGTGCCGGTCTGGCCATGGCAACCATGGACATCATCAAGCTTTACGGTTCCGAGCCTGCAAATTTCCTCGATGTCGGCGGCGGCGCAACCACTGAAAAAGTGACTGCAGCGTTCAAGATCATCACGGCTGATCCAAATGTGAAAGGTATTCTGGTGAATATCTTTGGCGGCATCATGCGCTGCGATGTGATTGCTGAAGGTGTTGTGACTGCTGTCCGGGATGTGGGTCTGCAAGTGCCGCTTGTTGTGCGCCTGGAAGGGACCAATGTGGAACGCGGCAAGGCCATCATCAATGAATCAGGCCTTAACGTCATCGCGGCAGACGATCTGGATGATGCTGCACAGAAGATTGTTAAAGCTGTGAAGGAGGGCGCGTAAATGTCCATACTTGTCGATAAATCCACGAAAATCATCGTCCAGGGCATGACCGGCAAAACCGGGACCTTCCACACTGAGCAGGCCCTAGCCTATCACGGTACGCAGATGGTGGGCGGTATTCACCCCAAAAAGGGTGGCTCGACCTGGACTGCCGGCGAAGGCGCAGGACCTGCTGCGGGTAAGGAATTGCCAATTTTTGCAACGGTTGCTGAAGCCCGGGACGCAACCGGTGCCACTGCCTCTGTGATCTATGTGCCACCGGCGGGTGCCGCGGCTGCGATTATCGAGGCAATTGATGCCGAGATCGCTTTCATCACCTGTATTACCGAAGGCATTCCGGTGATTGACATGGTGAAGGTGAAAGATCATCTGGCAGGTTCGAAATCCCGCCTGCTTGGTCCCAACTGTCCGGGCATCATGACACCTGATGAATGCAAGATCGGCATCATGCCGGGCAACATCTTCAAAAAGGGCAATGTCGGCATCGTGTCACGGTCCGGTACGTTGACCTATGAAGCGGTGTTTCAGACAACCAATGAAAATCTGGGCCAGTCAACGGCAGTCGGCATTGGCGGCGATCCGGTCAAGGGTACGGAGTTCATTGACGTGCTGGAAATGTTCCTGGCCGATGATGAAACCAAATCGATTATCATGATCGGTGAAATCGGCGGTTCTGCAGAAGAAGATGCGGCTCAGTTTCTGGCTGATGAAGCTAAAAAAGGGCGCTCGAAGCCAACAGTTGGATTCATTGCTGGTCGGACAGCACCTCCAGGCCGGACGATGGGCCATGCAGGGGCTGTGATTTCGGGTGGCAAGGGCGGCGCGGAAGACAAGATTGAAGCGCTGGAAGCTGCCGGCATCCGTGTTGCGCCTTCCCCGGCGAAGCTTGGCACGACCCTGGTTGAATTACTCAACGGATAATCACCGATAACACAATCTTGGGTCGCCGCACTGTTGACGGTGCGGCGGCAAAAGAACACAGTAGAATCTGGGATCAAAGTAAAAAAGGCACGGGGGCGAGAGCTCACCGGGAAATTGCAAGATGGCTCGTGAAGAGGCGAATGATATTTTTGCTGGGACGTCATTTCTGTATGGTGGGAATGCGTCCTATATTGAAGAGATTTATGCCCAGTATCAGACCGACCCGAACTCGGTTGATGCGCAGTGGAAAGAGTTTTTTGCCAAGCTGAAGGATACGCCTCAGGATATTGAGGCCAATGCCCGAGGTGCTTCCTGGGAGCGCTCCGACTGGCCTGTGAAGGTCAATGGCGAATGGGTTTCCGCTATTGATGGCGATTGGAATGAAGTGCCGCCAGCAGCCGTGACCAAAGCCGTTGGCGAAAAGATCGTTGAAAAAGCCACTGCCGATGGTTCCGAACTGACCGATGCTCAGGTTCATAGTGCGACACGGGATTCGGTGCGCGCCATCATGATGATCCGTGCCTACCGGATGCGTGGCCATCTTCATGCCAATCTGGATCCGCTGGGTCTGGCCGAAGAACGCGATCATGAAGAGCTGCACCCGTCCTCATATGGCTTCAGTGAAGCTGATTATGACCGGCAGATTTTTCTGGATCATGTGCTTGGACTAGAGTTTGCAACCATTCCGGAAATGCTGGAAATCTTGCGCCGTACCTATTGCTCCACCATGGCTGTGGAGTTCATGCATATTTCCGATCCGGAAGAAAAAGGCTGGATACAGGAACGGATTGAAGGCCCCGACAAACAGGTTTCCTTTACGCCGGAAGGCAAGAAGGCGATCTTCAACAAGCTGGTTGAAGCCGAAGGCTTTGAGAAGTTCATTGACGTCAAATATACCGGTACGAAACGCTTTGGTCTGGATGGTGGTGAATCTCTGGTTCCCGCTCTCGAACAGATCATCAAGCGCGGCGGTCAATTGGGCGTCAAGGAAATCGTTCTTGGCATGGCCCATCGTGGCCGCCTGAATGTCCTGTCCCAGGTGATGGCCAAACCGCACCGTGCCATCTTTCATGAATTCAAGGGCGGCTCATTCGCCCCCGAAGATGTGGAAGGCTCCGGCGATGTGAAATATCATCTGGGTGCATCTTCGGATCGTGAATTTGATGACAATAATGTGCATCTGTCACTGACAGCAAACCCGTCTCATCTGGAAATCGTCGATCCTGTGGTGCTTGGCAAATCACGCGCCAAACAGGACGCGGTCTATCAAGGTGATCGCAAGGCTGTGCTGCCTTTGCTGCTGCATGGTGATGCTGCCTTTGCCGGTCAGGGTGTGATTGCGGAATGCTTTGGACTGTCGGGCCTGAAAGGGCATCGTACCGGCGGTTCGATCCATTTCATCATCAACAACCAGATCGGTTTCACAACCGATCCACGCCTCTCCCGGTCTTCGCCCTATCCATCTGATGTGGCCAAGATGATTGAAGCACCGATCTTTCATGTCAACGGGGATGATCCGGAGGCTGTGGTCTATGCTGCCAAGGTTGCGATCGAGTTTCGCCAGAAATTTGGCAAGCCGGTGGTCATCGACATGTTCTGCTATCGCCGTTTTGGCCATAATGAAGGTGATGAGCCGGCCTTCACGCAGCCGATCATGTACAAGAAGATCCGCAGCCATCCGACCACGTTGGAGATTTATGGTGAGAAGCTGATCGACGAGGGGCTGCTCTCGCAAGCCGAACTGGATGACCAGAAAGCGTCCTGGCGGGCCCATCTTGATAATGAATTCGAGATCGGCAATTCCTTCAAGCCCAACAAGGCCGACTGGCTGGATGGTGCATGGTCTGGCCTGAGCCGTGCTGACAGTACAGATGAAAAACGCGTTGGCAAGACCGGTAAGGAGGTGGAATTCCTGCGGGATATTGGTCAGAAACTTGCTGCCGTTCCCGATGATTTCCATATCCACAAGACCATTCAGCGGTTCATGAACAACCGCGCCAAGATGATGGAAACCGGAACCGGAATTGACTGGGCGATGGCGGAAGCCATGGCTTTCGGCACTTTAGCGCAGGAGGGGCATCCGATCCGTCTGTCCGGCCAGGATTGTGAGCGCGGGACATTTTCTCAGCGCCATTCAGTGCTGTATGATCAGGAAACCGAAGAGCGCTATATTCCGCTCAATCATATTTCCGATGATCAGGCCCAATATGATGTGATCAACTCGATGCTGTCTGAAGAGGCTGTGCTGGCTTACGAATATGGATATTCGCTGGCTGAGCCAAATGGCCTGACACTGTGGGAAGCCCAGTTTGGCGATTTCGTCAATGGTGCACAGGTCGTGATTGATCAGTTCCTGTCTGCTGGCGAACGCAAATGGTTGCGTATGTCCGGATTGGTGATGCTCTTGCCTCATGGCTATGAAGGCCAGGGGCCCGAGCATTCATCCGCGCGTCCGGAACGGTTTTTGCAAGCCTGTGCCGAAGATAATATGCAAGTGGCGAATTGCACGACACCAGCCAATTATTTTCATATTCTGAGACGTCAGTTGAAGCGGAATTTCCGCAAACCATTGATCCTGATGACTCCCAAATCCCTGTTACGTCACAAGCGCGCACAATCGACTTTGGAAGAAATGGGTCCGAATTCCGCGTTTCACCGCCTGTTGTGGGATGACGCAGAATATCTGCCTGACGAAAAAATCAAGCTGGCCGCTGATGACAAGATCCGTCGCGTGGTGATGTGTACCGGCAAGGTCTATTACGACCTTTATGAGGAACGCGAAAGCCGGGGCATCAATGATGTCTATCTGTTGCGGCTGGAGCAGCTCTATCCGTTCCCGGCGAAAGCGCTGGTCGCCGAATTGTCAAGGTTCAAATCGGCCGAGATGGTGTGGTGTCAGGAAGAGCCGAAGAATCAGGGCGCATGGAGTTTTGCGGAAAGCTATATTGAATGGGTTCTGAACCATATCAATGCGGCGTGCCTGCGTCCTATCTACGTCGGACGTGCGGCTTCTGCGGCAACCGCTACCGGGCTGATGTCCACTCATCTGGCACAACGGGCCGAATTCCTTGATCAGGCGCTTTCCTGATCCAGCAAGTTTTGAACCCATGGGGCCTGATCCTCTAACATATTGATGCAAGCGAAAGAGTTCTAACAATGGCAACTGAAATTCGCGTCCCGACTCTGGGCGAATCTGTCACCGAAGCCACTATTGGTCAGTGGTACAAAAAAGTTGGCGATGCGGTGAAGACCGATGAGCCATTGGTGGAACTGGAAACCGATAAGGTGACGGTGGAAGTTCCTGCTCCCAGCGCAGGTGTTCTCAGTGAGATTCTTGCCCAGGAAGGCGAAACAGTTGAAGTTGGCGCATTGCTGGCGGCTCTGGATGCTGGTGCTGCAGCTGGCACATCAAGCCAGGCTGCTCCCGAAACCAAGACTGAATCAACACCTGAGGCTGCACCTGCTCCCGAGGTTCGTGCTTCTGCGATGCCGGCTTCGCCTGCTGCCGCCAAGAAGATGGCTGAGCATGATCTGACTGCAGATGATGTTGACGGGTCAGGCAAACGCGGCCAGATCCTGAAAGAAGATGTCATGGCATCCCTTGATCAGGGAATTGCTGAGGCCATGGCAGCACCTGCTGCTGCGCCAGAGCCTGCAACTGCACCAACTCCAGCAGCGGTTGCTCCGGCTGCGGCAGCGCCTGCTCCGGTCCCTGCGGCACCACGCTCAGCTGACACTGACGACCGCGAAGAGCGGGTGCGGATGACCAAACTGCGTCAGACCATTGCACGCCGTTTGAAGGACGCACAGAATTCAGCAGCGATGCTGACGACCTTCAATGAAGTCGACATGACCAATATCATGGCGCTGCGCAAGGACTACAAGGAGCTGTTTGAGAAGAAGCACGGTGTGAAGCTTGGCTTCATGGGCTTCTTTGCAAAAGCTGTCATTCAGGCTTTAAAAGATGTTCCGTCCGTGAATGCGGAAATTGACGGCACGGATATTATTTACAAGAACTACTACCATATTGGTGTTGCCGTGGGCACGGAGAAGGGCCTCGTGGTCCCGGTTGTCAAGGAAGCCGACACGCTGTCGATTGCCGAGATTGAAAAAACCATTGGTGCCTATGGCAAGAAAGCGCGGGACGGGCAATTGTCCATCGCCGACATGCAGGGCGGAACATTCACCATTTCCAATGGTGGCGTCTATGGCTCCCTGATGTCGACCCCGATCCTGAATGCACCGCAATCGGGTATTCTTGGCATGCACAAAATACAGGAGCGGCCGATGGCCGTCGGTGGCGAGGTCAAGATCCGCCCGATGATGTATCTGGCCATGTCCTACGATCACCGCATTGTTGATGGCAAGGAAGCCGTCACATTCCTGGTCCGTGTCAAGGAAGCGATCGAAGATCCACAACGTCTCGTTCTGGATCTGTAGGAAGGCGTCAGTTGGCTATGGCTGGTCTTGTTCTTGTCACAGGCGGCAGTCGCGGCATTGGTGCAGCTGTTGCCATTGGCGCTGCCAAAGCTGGATATGATGTCTGCCTGACCTACCGTGCAGATGCGGCGGCGGCTGCATCTGTTGTGGCGAAAATCGAGGCTGAGTCCTGTCGCGGGCTCGCCATCCAGGCTGATGTCAGCATTGCCGCTGATGCGGACAAGGTGTTCGCGCAGATTGATCAGTGGGGCCGTCCACTGTCTGTGCTTGTTAATAATGCCGGCATTGTCGATGCGCGGTCACCTCTCTCCCGGATGAGTACAGAGCGGATTGAACGCATGATGAGCGTCAATGTGGTTGGCTCGATGATCTATGCCAGAGAAGCCATCAAGCGGATGTCACTGGAGATCGGCGGTGCCGGTGGCTCCATTGTCAATGTGTCTTCTGTTGCTGCAAGGCTGGGCAGTCCCAATCTCTATGTGGATTATGCCGCGTCCAAAGGTGCCATCGATACACTGACCAAGGGCCTTGCGCTTGAACTGGCGGAATTCGGAATTCGCGTGAATGCTGTGCGCCCGGGGATCATTGACACCGAAATTCACGCCAGTGGCGGTGAAACCGACAGGGTGGCGCAGATTCGCAGCGCGGTACCAATGAAACGTGAAGGAACGGCCGAAGAAGTGGCCGATGCAATTTTATATCTGATTTCTCCAAAAGCATCCTATGTGACAGGTGCAATTCTGGATGTCTCTGGCGGGCGGTAGCCCAACCATAAGGAACGAACCATGGCTGACCAATATGATCTCGTTGTAATCGGAAGCGGACCTGGAGGTTACGTCTGTGCGATCAAGGCGTCACAGCTTGGATTGAAGACTGCTGTGATTGAAAAGCGTGCGACCTTTGGTGGTACCTGTCTGAATATTGGCTGTATTCCTTCCAAGGCATTGCTTCATGCGTCAGAAGTCCTGTCCGAAACCGACCACAAGCTGAAGACCTTGGGCATTGATGTGGGAGATGCACAGCTCAACCTGCCGCAGATGATGGTTCACAAGGACGAGACAGTGAAGTCCAATGTGGATGGTGTGGCGTTTCTGTTCAAAAAGAACAAGATCGACACGTTCCGCGGTGAAGGCCGGATTTTGGCGGCCGGAGAAGTTGAAGTCACTGGCGATGATGGTGCGGTGCAAGTGGTTGCGGCCAAGAATATTGTGGTTGCGACCGGTTCCGACGTGGCCGGTATTCCGGGCATTGATATCGAGTTTGATGAAAAGATTATCGTTTCATCAACTGGCGCGCTGGAGCTGGAAAAAGTACCAGATCATCTGGTTGTTGTCGGCGGCGGGGTGATTGGGCTGGAACTTGGGTCGGTCTGGAGCCGCCTTGGATCCAAAGTGACTGTCATTGAATATATGGACAAGATTCTTGGCGCTATGGATGCCGATGTCTCCAAGCAGTTCCAGCGCATGCTGGTCAAGCAGGGGCTTCAGTTGAAGCTGTCGTCAAAAGTGACCGGTGTCGAATCCACCGACAAGGGTGCGCAGGTGACCTATGAGCCGGTTGCTGGCGGCGATGCTGTTACGGTGGATGCTGATGTGGTGCTGATCGCCACTGGCCGTCGCCCCTATACCGATTCGCTTGGCCTGGAATCCATTGGCGTCAAGCTGGACCGACTGGGACGGGTTGAAGTCGACGGGCATTTCCGGACCAATATTGACGGCGTCTATGCCCTTGGTGATGTGATTGCCGGTCCGATGCTGGCCCACAAGGCTGAGGATGAGGGCATGGCGGTGGCCGAGATTCTGGCGGGGCAGGCCGGTCATGTGAATTATGATGTCATTCCGAGCGTGGTTTATACAGCACCGGAAGTTGCCTCTGTCGGCAAGACGGAAGAGGAACTGAAGGCGGCCGGCATCGAATACAAGGTTGGCAAATTTCCGTTTTCTGCCAATGGCCGCGCGCGTGCCATGCTGGCTACGGACGGATTTGTCAAGATACTGGCGGACAAGACGACCGACCGGGTGCTGGGAGTCCATATTGTCGGGCACAGCGCCGGTGAGATGATCCATGAGGCGGCTGTTCTGATGGAATTTGGTGGCTCATCGGAAGATCTGGGCCGCATCTGTCATGCGCATCCAACCTTGTCGGAAACCGTGCGTGAAGCTGCGTTGGCAACATTTTCCAAACCTATTCACATGTAGCTGCCAGTTTAAGCAATTTGCGCTGCGTATCGCGTATGTTATGAGCCGGAAATGGAACAGTTCCCGATCTCCGGCTCAAACTATATTACCGAAGCTGACCTGACCGAGCAATTTGTGCGCGCGTCGGGTCCGGGCGGGCAGAATGTCAACAAGGTTTCGACCGCCGTTCTGTTGCGGTTTGATTTGAAAAACTGTGAGACGCTGAGTGCCTACATAAAGACCAAAGCCGCGGAACTTGCTGGCAGTCGGCTGACGAAATCCGGCGAAATTATTATCCAGGCCGAGCGGTTCCGCACACAGGATTTGAATCGGGAGGATGCCCGCAACCGGCTTCTGCGCCTGCTGAAACAGGCCAGTGAACGCCCCAAACTTCGCAAGCCGACACGACCGACACTTGCGTCCAAGAGACGTCGTCTTGAAAAGAAAACCCAGCGCGGTTCCACCAAACAGAATCGCAAACGGCCTAATCTCGATTGAGGGCTTGTCTTCTGTCTACGAATCCGGCCATTTGATAGCTCTCTTTCACAGGAACTCATTCATGGCTTTTTCTATCGTCACCTGGAACATCAATTCGGTCCGTCTGCGCCTGCCCATTGTGCAGCATTTGCTTGAGATGTGGCAGCCGGATGTGTTGTGCCTGCAGGAAACGAAATGCCCGGATGATCAGTTCCCGACTGCCGCTTTCAAGAAGATGGGCTATGAGCATATCGCGATGCACGGACAAAAGGGCTATCACGGCGTTGCCACCATTGCGAAAGAGCCATTTGCAGCAGAGTCTGAATGGCTTGAATTTTGCGACATGGGCGACACACGCCATATGTCCACGCGGCATACAATTCCCGGCATGTCAGATCCAGTGCTGTTGCATAATTTCTATGTGCCTGCCGGGGGTGATGAACCGGATATTGTCAAGAATCCGAAATTTGATCACAAACTGAAATTTCTGGATGAAATGACAGATCACTTCGGTGGCCGATTCAAGGACGACAAGAACATCGTGGTGGGGGATTTGAACATTGCGCCCAGTGAAAATGATGTGTGGTCACACAAGCAGCTTTTGAAAGTTGTCTCCCACACGCCGGTTGAAGTTGAAACGCTTGACCGGGTGTTCAAGGCGGGTGGATTTGTCGATCTGGTGCGCCAGAATTTCCCCGAGCCGGAACTGCTTTACTCGTGGTGGAGCTATCGCTCCCGCGACTGGCAGACCTCGAATCGCGGGCGGCGGCTGGACCACATCTGGTCGCATCCCGATGTGGCCAAACATTTGTCTTCGGTTGACATTCTGAGCGAAGCGCGTGGCTGGGAAAAGCCTTCTGATCATGTGCCGATACGCGCTGTCTTTGGTTAGAGCCTTGCTCGTTTATATGGAGCCATTTGACCGAGGCGATTAACAGGCGTTTTGTTATTTACCCCACGGTGCGGTCTGTGCCAGATCATATATTTGGGCAATCGGTTGTTCGCCGAGATAGGTTCTCGGAACAAGTCCGAGAACGACGGAGAGTGTGGCGGATCGGAACGAAGTGCTTGGTGGAGGGGGGCTGAGAGTGTACGGGGTGCAAGGGAGTGTGCCGGGGAATGCGTATTGAAAAGGCCTCGTATATGATTACGGGCAGAGCATTTTTCGGAATGTAGATCTTTTCAAATCTAAGTTTTACTGAATTGCTCCAAGCCTCCAAGCCTCCAAGCCTCCAAGCCTCCAAGCCTCACCGCCGTCGTTCTCGAACTTGTTCCGAGAACCCACTCTGTGACCGCAACGAGCCACGCTTTGACACCGGCCACGCGCCTCTAAGAAAGTTCAGGCTTGTCACCAAGCAGGTAGCGTGGTCCTGCGCCTTTACTGCGGGCTTTGTCCTGCGGATTGTAAAGTTGGCAATTGCGCAGGGACAGGCAACCGCAGCCAATGCAGCCATCCAGATTGTCGCGCAGCTTTTCAAGTGTCTCTATCTGGCTGTCGAGATGCTGTCGGATGTTGCGGCTGATCTGTCGCCAGTCTGCCTTGTTGGGCGTGCGTCCTTCGGGCAGTGTTTGCAATAGCGCCCTGATCTCCTCGATTGTAAATCCGAATCTCTGGGTGATCTGAACGAAGGAGAGCCGCCTGATATCAGACCGCATGAAGCGTCTCTGACCGCCGGCATTGCGCTCCGCTTCAATCAGATTCTGGGCCTCGTAATAGCGGATTGCCGAAACCGACAGGCCTGTGCGTTCAGCCAGTTGCCCGATTGACAGCCTGTCTGTGGGACTCATGCTCATACCTGTTTCTCCCCGAATTTCGGTTGCAAAATCATTTCACAAAAATAGCTTGACCTCAAGTTAGGTTGAGGAATTAGAAGTGATGTCACCATAAAACAACAGGAGTGACACATGTCAAATTCAAGCCAAGCAACCATTCCGGCAACCAGCCTGGCAGCAAATCAGACAGCCAATTCGACTGGGAACCAAAACCAGGGCGCAACCTCGGGCATGCTGGAACATGTCAATGTGACGGTGAGTGACCCTTTGAAAACGGCGGGGATTCTGTGTGAGTTGTTTGACTGGCACATTCGCTGGCAGGGGGATTCAATTCATGGCGGCACCACAGTGCATGTCGGATCGGATACGAGCTATGTGGCAGTCTACTCGATGGGCCGAATGAAAGATGCCCGTGACGACAGCTATTCCACACGCGGTGGCTTGAACCACATTGGTGTCGTGGTGGCCGATCTGGATGCGGTCGAGCAACGGGTGCTGACACGGGGATACAAGACCCATAATCACGGCGATTATGAACCGGGTCGGCGCTTCTATTTTCATGATTCTGATATGATTGAATTTGAAGTGGTGAGCTACAGCGATTGATCTGCGCTGGACAATGGGAGATGGCGCGCAATATCTGAACTGTTGCCTAGCCGACTGATGAAGCAAACCAAGGACGATACATCATGAACCGATTTTCCGGACGAACAGCTTTCCTGACAGGCGCGACAGGGCATCTGGGCCGGGCCTCCGCGCAGTATTTTGCCAATGAAGGAGCGCAACTGGTGTTGGCAGGCAGAGATGAGGCTGGGCTTGTGGCGCTGTCGAAAGAGCTGCCTGGTAATCATCGAATCTGCGCACTTAACCTGCTGGACCGCGCGGCGGTGTCCGCTGCGGTTCACCAGACTGAAGCGGAGTTCGGACCGATCGACTGTCTGATTGCTCTTGCAGGCGGGTTTGATATGGGAACATCGGTTCATGAAGCCGGGCCGGACGATTGGCAAAAAATGCAGGCGCTGAATCTGGAAACACTGCTGTCGGCGATGGCGGCAATCGTGCCTGGCATGAAACAGCGTGAGAGCGGAAAAATTGTTACGGTGGGTGCGTATGCAGCACTGAAGGGCGGTGCAAATATGGGCCCGTATGTGGCTGCCAAATCTGCTGTCATGCGCGCTACTGAAAGTGCGGCTGCTGAACTGAAGGCCCACAACATCAATGTGAATGCGGTGCTGCCAAGTGTGCTGGACACGCCGGACAATCGGCAGGCGATGCCGAAAGCCGACAGGTCCAAATGGGTGCCCTTGGACAAGCTGGCCGCGGTGATCGCCTTTCTGGCATCGTCCGACAGCGATGCAATTCACGGTGCGTTGATCCCGGTGACAGGAAAGTCCTGACGGTTAAATCCATTCAATCAGACTGGTTGTTTTGGCCTTTCCGCGAGCATCATGTAATTGACGTCAGTATCGTTCGACAAAGCCCACACATCTTTCAGGGGATTGTAAAACACGCCGTTGATTTCCAGAATCGCCAGACCTTCAGCATTCAGCGGACGTTCAATTTCTTCGGGCCGAACCAGTTTTTCATATTGGTGGGTGCCTTTTGGCAACCAGCGCAGAATGTGTTCTGCACCAATGATCGCCAGACCCCAGGCTTTCATGGTCCGGTTGATGGTGGCGACAAACATGAGGCCGCCAGGGCGCAGCATCTTGGAACACTCTGACAGGAACAGGGGGACATCCGAGACGTGCTCAACCACTTCCATGTTGAGAATCACGTCGAAGCTTTCGCCCTGATCTGACAGGTCTTCGGCGGTTGTTGCGCGGTAATCGATGGCAAGACCACTTTGCTCGGCATGCAATGTGGCGACATTGATATTGGTCGCCGAAGCATCAACCCCGACAATGTCGGCACCCAATCGTGCCATTGGCTCACATAACAGGCCACCCCCACAGCCAATATCAAGAATTCGGATGCCGGTGAAGGCATCGGTCGCCTTGCTGTCGCGGTCGAAGTGGCCGGACACTTTTTCCTTGATGTAGTTCAACCGTACCGGATTGAATTTGTGCAGCGGTTTGAACTTGCCGTTGGGGTTCCACCATTCCGCAGCCAGCTTGGAAAAACGCTCCACTTCTGCGTCATCGATGGTGGTTCTTGTGGTGTTCGGTGTTTCAGCCATTTTTGTCTTCATGTTTCGTGGATCACGGTCTGTTAGAGGTAAACGTGGTTGGCATCGACCACATGTCAAGCAAAAGCACGGAAGAATGGCGGCTTATGTGTGCACAGTGCGGTTGCTTCCTTGACACTCAGCGGCTATGAAGGCCGCGCAAAAAGGCTGACTTATCGGTGGTTTCCTGCCGCATGTCCGCTGCATCAAAGAGTTCTGAAAGCATGTCCCGATTAGTCATGAAATTCGGCGGTACGTCCGTCGCCGATCTCGATCGCATTAAAAATGTGGCCCGCCATGTTCAGCGTGAAATCAATGCTGGCCATCAAGTTGCTGTTGTTGTCTCCGCCATGTCCGGCAAGACCAATGAGCTGGTTGGCTGGTGTCGTGAAGCCAGCCCCTTTCATGACGCGCGTGAATATGATGCGGTTGTTGCGTCCGGCGAACAGGTGACTGCGGGCCTGTTGGCGATGACCTTGCAGAATATGGGCGTGGATGCTCGCTCATGGCTGGGCTGGCAGATACCGATCCTAACCGATGGTGCCCATGGTGCTGCCCGGATTACCGGCATTGATGGCGCACAGTTGATTGAACGTCTTGAGATCAATCAGGTTGCGGTGATTGCAGGTTTTCAGGGCATCAGCCCGGATAACCGGATTTCCACTTTGGGGCGGGGCGGTTCTGATACAAGTGCGGTTGCCATCGCGGCGGCAATCAATGCCGACCGATGTGATATTTATACGGATGTGGATGGCGTTTACACGACCGATCCCCGGATGGTGCCAAGTGCACGGCGTATGGACCGTGTGGCATTTGAAGAGATGCTGGAAATGGCCTCTCTGGGTGCCAAGGTGCTGCAGGTTCGGTCTGTTGAAATGGCAATGGTGCATAATGTGCCGATCGTTGTGCGGTCCAGTTTTGACGATCCGGACTCAATCGATTCGAGCCCGGGCGCACAGCCGCCCGGCACCCTGATTTCTGATGAAGAGGCATTTATGGAACAGCAATTGGTGACCGGTATTGCCTACAGCAAGGATGAAGCGAAAATCACCTTGCGCCGGGTTGCTGACAGGCCAGGCGTCGCAGCTGCGATCTTCCTGCCCCTGTCGGAAGGCAATGTGAATGTGGACATGATTGTCCAGAACGTTTCCGAAGACGGGAAAACCACCGACATTACCTTCACGGTGCCACAGGGTGACTATGCCCGTGCAATGAAGATCGTTGATGAGCAGCGCGAAAGCGGTGAAATCATCTGTGAGCTGGTGTCCGGCTCCGAAGATGTCGTGAAGGTGTCCGTCATTGGCATTGGTATGCGGTCGCATGCTGGTGTTGCGGCCCAGGCTTTCAGCTCTCTAGCTGAAAAAGGCATAAACATTCAATTGATCACGACATCTGAAATCAAGATTTCGATTTTGATTGATGCAGCCTATACTGAGTTGGCGGTTCGATCCCTGCACAGTCTGTATGGTCTCGACAAGCCGCAAAACTGACAGGCCGCAAAACTGTTTGGCTGATTGACTGAAAAATTGAACTGTATGGCCGGAGCGTTTTACAGGCACTGTTTTCCAGATTTTGTTTGCCGAGTATTGTTTGACAGGCGGTCCGGTTAAAGGATTGAGGCGACTATGAGCTGTGAGTCAGAAGGATGAACCGTATTGCTGGAGCAACAGCAGGTCCGCGTTTGTTGCTCCGCAGCCTTCGGGCAACCATGGCGGAATCAATTGGCGCGCAGGAACGACTGGATAAGGTCGCCAGCCTGATTGCGTCTAATATGGTGGCAGAGGTTTGTTCCATCTATGCGCTGCGGACGGATCGTGCGCTGGAACTCTACGCAACTGAAGGCCTCAACCGTGATGCCGTGCACAAGACGACCCTGCGCGTTGGCGAAGGACTTGTGGGCCTGATTGCTGCAGATGCGCGCCCGCTGAATTTGCCGGAAGCGCGCAACCATCCCCAATTTGCCTATCGTCCCGAAACCGGCGAGGATTTGTATCATTCGTTTCTGGGCGTGCCCATCCTGCGGGCAGGGCGCACACTTGGCGTGCTTGTGGTGCAAAATGCGACGCAGCGCGGCTATGCCGAAGATGAAGTCGAAGCGCTTCAGACCACGGCGATGGTCATTGCGGAAGTTCTCGCCTCTGATGAATTAACCGGTTTGTCGGGGGCCGGGGGCGATCTCGACATTCGCCGTGCAAGCCATTTTTCCGGTACCACGCTGAGCGATGGCATTGGATTGGGCACTGTCGTGCTGCACCAGCCGCGTGTGGTGGTGACAGAGCTGATTGCCGAGGACATTCCCACAGAATTGCGCCGCCTTGATGCTGCGATTGCCAGTTTGCGCTTGTCTGTTGACGACATGCTGGCACGCGGCGACATGGCCGCTGGCGGCGCGCATCGCGATGTGCTGGAAGCCTATCGCATGTTTGCCAATGATCAGGGTTGGGTTCGTCGTATCAAGGAAGCGGTGCAGTCCGGCCTGACGGCGGAAGCTGCTGTCGAGCGGGTACAGAACCAGACAAGGGCGCGCATGAAACGCCAGGGCAGCGATCCCTATCTGCTGGATCGACTGCATGATTTTGAGGATCTGGCAAACCGTCTGCTGCGGGTGCTGATGGGGAAACCCCAGACGGATATGACTGCAGAACTGCCGGAAAATGCAATTTTGATTGCGCGGACCATGGGTGCTGCAGAATTGCTGGATTACGACCGGTCAAATCTGCGTGGCCTTGTGCTGGAAGAAAGTGCGCCGACAAGCCATGTCAGCATTGTGGCCCGGGCCCTTGGCCTGCCCAGTGTCGGGCGTGCCATCGATGTGGTGGCTCTGGCGGAATCAGGCGACGACATTATCATTGACGGCGATGCCGGCGAGGTGCATCTGCGCCCGACGCCGGAGGTGGTCCACTCTTATGGTGAGAAGGTCCGGTTTCGCGCAAAGCGCATGGAACGGTTTCGGGCGAACCGGAATTTGCCAAGTATCAGCAAGGATGGCGTGCATGTCGATCTGTTGATGAATGCCGGTCTGCTGGTTGATATGGAGCATCTGGATGAAGCTGGCGCGGCAGGCATCGGGCTGTTTCGCACGGAATTGCAGTTCATGGTGGCATCGTCATTTCCCAAAATGGCGGAGCAACAGGCGCTTTACGAACAGGTTTATGAGCAGGCCAGGGGCAAGCCTGTGACCTTCAGATCTATTGATGTGGGGGGCGACAAGGTGCTGCCCTATCTGCGCATGGATGTTGAAGAAAATCCAGCCATGGGCTGGCGGGCCATTCGGCTCGGCCTTGACCGGCCTGGTCTGATGAGGTCCCAGATCAGGGCTCTGCTGCTGGCGGCAAAAGACAATGAATTGCGGCTGATGTTTCCGATGATCACTGAGGTTTCGGAATTGAGACAAGCGCGCCTTGCGGTGGAACGCGAGATCGATCATGTCAGACGCCACTATGAAGTCGAGCCGCCAAAGCTGCAAATGGGCGCAATGCTGGAAGTTCCTGCCTTGCTGTTCCAGCTTGATGAATTGTTTGACGTGGCCGATTTCATATCGGTCGGCTCCAATGATCTTTTGCAGTTCATGACCGCCAGTGATCGTGGCAACAGCCGGGTGGCAGAGCGCTTTGACCCGCTTGGCAGCGCTTATTTCCGCGCGCTCAGCAAAATCACAGAAGCTGCCGACCGCGCCGGGAAGTCGCTGTCCTTATGCGGAGATATGGCTGGGCATCCGCTGGCCGCAATGGCGTTGATCGGGATCGGGTTCCGGCAGATTTCAATGTCACCGGCGCAGATTGGCCCGGTGAAGGAAATGCTTCGGGCACTGCCGGTTCAGGAGTTGCAGGACAGGTTTGCCACGTGGCTGAATGACAGTGCCCAGACACCGGGATTGCGCGGATTGCTGGAAGACTTTGCGAAAGCCCATCAGGTGCCCTATTAGGAAGCAGACTCCACTCTTGAGTCCAGTTCCCGTTTCCCGTTCAAAGAATTAAGTGATCCCATGTCATCTGTCTCGCTGCCCCAGGAAAAACTCAATGCGCTGGTCAATCGCCTCAGCGTGATCGAGGCCGAGTTGGTGCATAATCCGGATCCGGAAAAATATGTTTCCCTGTCGCAGGAATATGCCGAGCTGGAACCGGTCGTTGCGCAAATCCGAAAGCTGAAGGACGTTGAAGCCGAACATGCGGATTTGCAGGATATGCTGTCTGATCCCGAAACAGATGCAGATATGCGTGCCATGGCGCAGGATGAAGAGCGTGCGCTGGCAGACCAGTTGGAGGTTCTCAGCCAAGAGGTGCGCCTGCTGCTGCTGCCCAAGGATGCTGCGGACCAGAAAAATGCCATGCTTGAAATCCGGGCTGGCACCGGTGGAGATGAAGCGGCGCTGTTTGCGGGCACATTGTTCCGGATGTATGAGCGCTATGCCGCCAATCATGGCTGGTCAGTGGAAATCATTTCCGCAAGTGATGGCGATGTGGGTGGTTTCAAGGAGATTATTGCCAAGATTTCCGGCAAAGGCGTGTTTGCCCGATTGAAATTTGAATCCGGAGTGCATCGGGTGCAGCGCGTGCCTGAAACTGAATCCGGAGGCCGCATTCACACATCGGCGGCCACGGTCGCAGTGCTGCCGGAAGCGCAGGAAGTCGATATCGATATTCGCACCGAGGATCTGCGGATCGATACGATGCGGGCATCGGGTGCTGGCGGGCAGCACGTCAACACCACTGATTCTGCTGTGCGTATTACCCATATTCCGACGGGCGTTGTTGTTGTGCAGGCTGAAAAATCACAGCATCAAAACCGCGCCAGAGGCATGGAGATTCTGCGGGCACGGCTTTATGACATGGAGCGTCAAAAGCTTGCAGATGAACGGGCTGAAAGCCGCAAGGGCCAGGTTGGCTCGGGAGATCGGTCAGAACGCATCCGGACCTACAATTTCCCGCAGGGGCGGGTGACGGATCACAGAATCAATCTGACGCTCTACAAGCTCGACAAGGTGATTGTTGGTGAGGCCCTTGATGAGGTGATTGATGCCTTGATCACCGAGGATCAGGCAGAGCTTCTGGCCAGTCTTGGTGATGAGACCTGATGCAGGCGGACGATCTGCCTGCTGCGGTTCGGTCTGGCGACACGATTGCAGTCGCCCTTCGCAAAATGCGGTTGATCATAAATCACGGCCTTGCGGCGAGAGCAGTGGATCAGGATGGCGGACTGGACGCCCGACTGCTGCTTCTGCACGGTATGAAGCTGTCTCATGCCGATCTGATTGCTACGCCGAGCCATGCGGTCTCCGGACTTGAGGCCGAGACGCTGACAGGAATGGCAAGGCTGCGTGGTGCCGGTACTCCGCTTGCACGGCTGACCGGCGAGGCTGAATTCTGGAGCCTGCCGTTTTATGTGACAGACGACACGCTGGTGCCGCGCCCTGACAGTGAACTGGTGGTGGAAGCAGCATTGTCGCGCATCGGCCGCGGTATGACGCGTGTGCTTGATGTTGGAACCGGCACGGGGTGTTTGCCACTTGCAATCCTGTCCGAGCGGCCGCAAGCGCGCGCATTGGGTGTTGATATCAGTCATGGTGCCCTGGCTGTGGCGGACAGAAATGCCCGGCGCCATGGGCTGGCAGATCGCTTCGCCACCTGTCTGAGTGATGTTTATGGCGCTGTGCAAGACGGAGATCTTTTTGATGTAATCGTGTCCAACCCTCCCTATATAGAGACCAAGGTGATTGAGGGGCTTGATAGTGAAGTTCGCGATCATGATCCCCGACTTGCACTTGATGGCGGCCGTGATGGACTGGAGGTCTATCGACCCTTGATTGCCAATGCGGCGCAGTTTTTACATCCAGCCGGCAATCTGATTGTTGAAATCGGATATGATCAGGCGTCATCGGTTGGCGCACTGATGGCGGAAGCGGGCCTTGGCACTACGCTATTGCACGATCTGGCGGGGCATCCACGGGTGCTGATTGGACACAAAAGTGATCCAATTTGATAAAAAAACCGCTTTTCATGCCATTTTCCAAGGATAAGCCTTGAAAAGTGGCGGAATCAATGGCTTAGTCATCGTGTTAGGAAGCGAACAACGAATGTTCGCTTCGATTACATCTCAGACGACAGTCTTCGATTTTTCTGCAACTCACATGTTTGAGTCCAGAAGAATCCGTGCTGATCTCCAAAGATGCGACAGGTTTTGAAATCTGTCCTGATCGGGAGGTCGTCGCGCAGGCGGGTCTTGCGGAGCTTTTTGTTTCATTTTGACCCTTGCCTTTGTGGCGCACCGGAAATCTGATTGTCTGAGTTGAGGCAGGAACAGAGCCTATTTGAACCTCATTGACCGACTGCTGATCGATGTCCGGCATTGTATAAATTTGCTTGTTTTGGACGTTGGCCACGGAATTCCGGTCTGATGAAATTTGGCTATAGAGACCGCATGGCCCGAGGGCCGCGGACAAGAAACACTTGGAGGTTAGCTCTGGAATGAACCGGGTTTCTAACAGAGACGCGTCTTCGCGGAACAATCAGAATCGTCAGCGTAATCGTGGGCGTAACAATAACAACAACAGCAGCAACAGCGGCAATAACAACCGTCGCGGTCCCAATCCGCTACAGCGCAGTTATGAAAGCAATGGCCCGGATGTCAAAATTCGTGGCAATGCGATGCAGGTTGCCGAGAAATATCTGACGCTGGCGCGTGATGCGCAAGTGGCGGGTGATCGTATTCTGGCTGAAAACTACATGCAGCATGCGGAGCACTACTCCAGGATTATTGCAGCAGCTCAGGCCGCCAATCAGCAGGCTCAGCAAAATCAGCAGCAGCAAGAAAGCCAGCAGCAAGCTTCAGGCAATGAACAGCTGAATGGCTCTGGCCCTCAGCCGGACCTGGATGGGGATGGCAACGAGCGTTCGTCAGAGAATACACAGGAGGAACGCAAGACGTCCTCCGCTGAGACGGCCCCTGTTGCAGCTCAAGCTGACGATTCAGGACAGGCTGCAGCGCCAGAACAGAAGCCTGAGCGCAAGCGTGTCAGACGGCCGAAGGTCGAAACGGCACCTTCTGCAGACGGAGATGTGGCCCCGGAAGTGGCGGTGAAGCCAGTGCGCAAGCCGCGCCCCCGCAAGCCAAAAGTGGTTGAACCCGAATTGGCAGCGCAACCAGACGCCGCAGAATAATACAGGTTAAGACCGGATTTTGGGCTGTCCCAGGATCGGCTTGCTACAATTGACACATCATCAGAACGCGCCCGACAAAGCACAGTGTTGCTTCGGGCGCGTTTTCTTTGAAAGATTGCCGTAAGCCTCTTTTGTGGCGAAATAGCAACACTATATATGATGGGTACCGGCCAAAACCGGTGCACGGACGCTGCCCTGCAGGTCCGTCTCTTTTGTCATCGCGTCACAGGCCAATTGGGTGTGATGTGTTTCTGGAGTATCATTATGAATATTGATATCTATTCCGACCGCTTGCGCGGTTTCGTTCAGTCTGCACAGGGCAATGCGCTTGCTGCAGATCATCAGCAGTTTTCTCCCGAGCATCTTTTAAAAGTTTTTCTGGATGATGCTGAAGGCCTTGCGGCCAGTCTTATCCAATCGGCTGGCGGCGACGTGGCGCGGGTGCGCGTTGCCAATGACGCGGCGCTTGCGGCGCTGCCAAAGGTCACCGGCGGATCCGGCCAGCTTTATATTGCACCGGCTTTGGCCAAGGTGTTCAAGCAGGCTGAAGACAATGCCAAGAAAGCTGGCGATTCCTTTGTCACCGTCGAGCGCATGTTGCAGGCGCTGGCGATGGTCAAATCTGCAACAACGTCCAAAAGCATGTCCGAAGGGGCTGTGTCTGCGCAGGCTCTGGATCAGGCAATCGATGCGCTGCGGCAGGGTCGCACGGCGGATTCATCCAATTCGGAAGGCAATTTCGATGCGTTGAAAAAATATTCCCGCGACCTGACACAGGATGCGCGTGACGGAAAGCTCGACCCGGTCATTGGTCGCGATGAGGAGATTCGCAGAACCATTCAGGTTCTTTCCCGGCGGACCAAAAACAACCCTGTTCTGATCGGTGAGCCCGGTGTCGGTAAAACCGCGATTGCGGAAGGCCTGGCGCTGCGTATCGTCAATGGTGATGTACCCGAGTCATTGAAGGACAAATCCCTTCTGGCGCTGGATATGGGCGCGTTGATCGCAGGTGCAAAATATCGCGGTGAGTTTGAGGAGCGGTTGAAATCGGTGCTCAATGAAGTCGAGCATGCAGCGGGAAAAATTATCCTGTTTATCGACGAGATGCACACTTTGGTGGGGGCCGGAAAATCAGACGGTGCCATGGATGCCTCAAACCTGTTGAAGCCGGCGCTTGCGCGCGGTGAACTACATTGTGTGGGCGCCACCACTCTGGACGAATACCGCAAGCATGTTGAGAAGGATGCGGCTCTGGCCCGGCGGTTCCAGCCCGTGATGGTGGGTGAGCCAACGGTTGAGGACACGATTTCCATTCTGCGTGGCATCAAGGAGAAATATGAACTGCATCACGGGGTCCGGATCTCCGATGCGGCTCTGGTATCGGCGGCCAATTTGTCGAATCGCTATATCACAGACCGGTTTTTGCCCGACAAGGCGATTGATCTGATGGATGAAGCATCTGCGCGATTGCGCATGCAGATCGACAGCAAGCCGGAAGCTCTGGACGAGTTGGACCGCAGGATCATTCAGTTGAAGATCGAGCGTGAAGCTCTACTCAAGGAAACCGATCAGGCATCGAAGGACCGGCTTGAAAAACTGGAGAAGGAACTGGTCAATCTGGAAGAGGAATCTTCCTCCATGTCCAGCAAGTGGAATGCGGAAAAAGACAAACTGTCTTCCGCCCAGAAGCTGAAGGAAGAGCTGGATGAAGCCCGGTCTGCGCTTGAAAAAGCGCAGCGTGAAGGCAATCTGGCCCGTGCCGGGGAACTGGCTTATGGCGTTATTCCAGATCTTGAAGCTGCGGTGCGGGAAAAGGAAGAAGACACCGATACGGCTAATGAGGGACTTTTGGAAGAGGCCGTCATGCCAAACCATATTGCCCACGTGGTGTCGCGGTGGACAGGTATTCCGCTGGAAAAGATGCTGGGCAGCGAACGGGAAAAACTGCTGACCATGGAAGATGATCTGGCTGCGCGCGTGGTCGGACAGGGCCGTGCGGTCAAAGCTGTGTCCACAGCAGTAAGGCGAGCACGGGCAGGGTTGCAGGATCCGCACCGGCCTTTGGGATCCTTCATGTTTCTTGGACCCACTGGCGTTGGTAAGACAGAGCTGACCAAGGCTTTAGCGGAATTTCTGTTTGATGATGAAACAGCCATGACCCGGCTTGATATGTCGGAATATATGGAGAAACACTCTGTTGCCCGGCTTATCGGCGCGCCCCCAGGCTATGTGGGCTATGATGAAGGCGGTGCGTTGACGGAAAGTCTGCGGCGGCGGCCCTATCAGGTGGTCCTGTTTGATGAAATCGAAAAGGCTCATCCCGATGTCTTCAACGTGCTGTTGCAGGTGCTGGATGATGGTCGTCTGACGGACAGTCAGGGCCGGACGGTGGATTTCCGCAATGCGATCATCATCATGACGTCCAATCTGGGATCAGAGTTTCTGCTGGCCGATGCCAGTGAAGCGATTTCAGACGAGACAGAGGCTCAGGTTATGGCCGCTGTACGTGGTCATTTCCGCCCGGAATTCCTCAACAGGATTGATGATATCGTTCTGTTTGATCGTCTGCGGCAGCAGGATATGGGTGCAATTGTCGATATCCAGATCAAGCGTCTCGATGCCTTGCTGGAAGATCGCAAGATCGTGTTGGAACTGAGTGATGGTGCAAAGCAATGGCTGGCTGACAAAGGTTTTGAACCGGCCTATGGTGCCCGCCCGCTGAAACGGGTCATCCAGAAATATCTGCAGGATCCTCTGTCAGAGAAAATTCTGGCCGGCGAAGTTCCAGACGGGACCCATATCAAGGTTGAGGACGGCACGGATCGTCTTTTGCTGACGGTCCAATAAGCAACGCCTGGTCGTCAGACGTGCTCTGAATAAAGTGAAGCCCCGCCTCAGGCGGGGCTTTGACTTTTCCAGATCCATCTCACGGATGCAAAAGCGACTTTAATTTGAGGCTGCTGCTACGGTGGCTTCTTCATCCAGAGCGATCAGAGATGCAATGCGTTGGCGCTCTTCGTGGAATTTGGCCAGCATTTCACCCTTCAGGACACGGCCTCTGGGCAGTTTGATCTTCATTGGGTCCACGTGACGCTTGTTGACCAGAACCTCGTAGTGAAGATGGGGCCCAGTGGAGAAACCGGTGGTGCCGACATAGCCGATCAACTGTCCCTGACGAACACGAACGCCTGCTCTTATACCCGAGCCGAATTTGCTCATGTGGGAATAGGTGGTTTCATAGCGGTTGGCGTGCTGAATGCGCACGTGACGTCCGTAGCCGCCATTCCATTTGGCCATTTTAACCGTGCCATCGCCGGCAGCATAAATTGGCGTGCCCCGGGGCGTGGCCCAATCCATGCCGGCATGCAGTTTGTAGGCGCCGGTAATCGGATGCTTGCGCATGCCAAAGGGAGAGCTGGTCCTGCCCTTGGCGACGGGTTTGCGCATCAGGAATTTTTTGGCACTGCGACCTGAATCATCATAATAGTCAACAAAACCATCATCCGGCGTGCGGAACCGGTAAAACTGTTTGGTGTTTCCAGCCAGTGTGACCTCTGCAAACAGGACATGGCCAGTCTCGTCGCTGCC